>CAZQOY010000127.1:0-7299 GCA_964595095.1 uncultured bacterium
TTATGGAAACCATCCCCGGCAAAAAGCCTTTCCGCAGCAGCAAGGATAGTTCTCCTTCGTTGTTCTTTTTCCTTTTGTCGACGTTCTTCAACAGACATGATTATATCTCCTGACTACTCAGTATATTACTGACTGGTCAGTCATTACTACAAGCTTTTCTTTGTACGTCTTCAGAGCCTTCCGGGCTTGATTATCACCAACATTCTGCAGCTGGAGTACACCAAATCCATCAAGATGCTATTATTGAAATAGCGTACGGAAAGTCCCGTCCTTGATCCCGCCACCGGCGGGGCCGTAGGCGGGGGTGCTGCTGAAGTAGGGGTGTTATCCAAGTAGAGATGCTTAAACAAAGGCGTCAGTTAAACCTTGGAAATGCGGAATGTGTCTCTTAGTTTTAGGCCCTGAATGTCCAATATGCTCTGCACCGATACACTTGATTGTTCAAGGTAATTTCGGTACACTTACTGATGATGTACGGAGAAATATTTTTTTTTTAAGCGTGTAAATGGGAAATCCCAATTTAAGAAAGGAAGGAAAAACACATAAAAAAGTTAACAATGCGAAGAGAATGCTTTCTAATTCAGATCCTGGCGCTTGCCCTGGTGTGCGGCTGTACGACCGTACGCGAACCAAATAGCGAACCGGCAGCAAAGCCGGGTGAAGCAAATAGCGAACCGGCAGCAAAGCCGGATATTCAGCAGACCGCAGAACCGTCCGTCGCTTTTTCCTTCGAGGATGCGGCCGTCACGCTTCCTTCACCGGCGTCCGTTCAGTTGGATCCCGAGGGTCGGCTCGGCGAGCGTTTCCAAGGCAATATCAACTATGTGCGTTATCAGCATGATCACTATGGCGAGTTTATGCTGGAATCATTCGCTACACGACATTACTCACCCGGCAAACTCCTCGAGAGGGTATGGGATGGCGAGTACGCGGGGAAATGGCTGGACGCCGCAACTCGGACGGCAGTCAATACCGGTGACGATGCTCAGCTGGCAATGGTTGATGCCTTTGCGGAATCACTGCGCCAGCACCAGCAGCCGGATGGATATATGGGGATCAAACTGCCAACGGACCGTACCCTGAACCGTTGGGAACAGACTTGGGACGTGTGGGTACAATGGAACTCCATGATTGGCTTTCTGACCCACTTTGAGTTGCGTGGCGAGCGTGCTTCCCTTGAAGCCGCATCCGGTGTGGGCGACTGGATCGTGAAGACCTATAGTCCCATCGAGGATAGGAACGCGCGTTTCTTTGAGGGCAGATTAACCAACGTTGTCGTGATCGGCCAATTGGTTCGGCTGTACCGGCATACCGGGAACGAGGACCTGATCGAATTTGTTCGGCAAGTGATTCAGCATTACCCGCCCATTCAGCGGATGCTGTCCAGCGGTGAACCCTACCTGATCCATCCCTATATGCTCAGTGCCGTTTTGGGCGGTGTAGTCGAATTTGCCCAAGTTACAAGAGACCACGAAATGTTGGCGAAGGTGGAGCAGGTTTGGGATGGGCTGGTAAACGACCATCTGTTTCCCACGGGATCCCTTGGAGATAGAGAAGACCTTAAGGAAGGGCCGTTAAAGGACACTCCGGACGGTCAATTGCAGGAAACCTGTGCCACCACCGAGTGGATATTCCTGACACAGATGCTCTATACAATTACTGGCCGGGTGAAATACGCCGAAGCGCTTGAGCTTACCAGTTACAATGCATTGCTGGCGGCCCAGTCTGCAGATGGCATGAAGTGGTGTTACTGGACACCCCTGCGCTACTCCAAGCATTTTTTATATGGACCCACAAGATGTTGTTTCTGGTCGGGACCAAAAGGCATCGCGAGATTACCGCAACTCATTTATGCAACTAAGGGCAACGCCGTTTACGTCAACTTTTTCGAAACGAGCAGTGCTACGCTCAACACGAGTGGCGGGGAAGTGCACGTTACACAGGATAGCGAGTTCCCTGAGATTGGAAAGAGTACGGTCACCCTGAAAACACCCTCCGGTTGGAAGGGAACGCTGCGCATCCGTGTACCCGGTTGGAGTACGGATTTTCAGGCAAAATTAAATGGGAGCCTCGTCCCGAACAGTAGTGATGTGAAAGGGTATTGTGACGTCAATCTCCAGGATTCAAGAGAGCACCAAATTGAGATCCAGTTCGATATTCCCCTAATGCTTGAGCAGTTTTCGGGGAACAATTACGCGATGCGGCGTGGTCCCGAGGTTCTCTCAATTGACGCGCGCGATAACATAGACACATGGCTTGGTCCTCATGATGACCTGGTGTCCATTCCTGAGGAAATTAGCTTCTTGCCGATAGATTCCTGCCACCGGTATCAGTGGGCCGGTCCCACAGACACCGGTAGCAGGCGGCGTTATCTTGTAAACCTTAATGATAAGAGGACCAGTGAGCCTCGAGGTTTCATATTGACACCCTACGCTGATGCCGGCAATGAAGGAGCGGCTTTTCGTACGGTGTTTCCTATGGCGAAAAAGGAGAATTAGCCGGGGAAAAGCCTCTTAATGTCTCCTGTATCCACCTCCTGGGTCCCCTCGCGCGGGGGCATGCAGTATTGACCAGACCGAGTGAAGCGCATGCAATAGCCAAAACCTACCTGAAGCGGTCACGGGCAGGTCCATAGGGTAAATCTCGGCGAATACGTATCGATATTTGAGAGCGGCACAAAAGGAGAGGGTCATGGCCCAACTACAGTCCACACGACGTCAGTTTCTCACACAATTGGGCACGGGCGTGGCGGCACTCACGCTAAGCGGCTCCCTGAAAGCAGCCGCAGCCGCCAAGAGGCCAAACATCATCTACATTATGTCAGATGACCACGCCGCGCATGCAATCAGCGCCTACAGTGACCGCCTCATGCAGACGCCGAACCTCGACCGCCTCGCCAAAGAGGGCATGCGCTTCGACAACTGCTTCTGCACGAACTCGATCTGCACGCCCAGCCGCGCCACGGTGCTGACTGGGAAATACAGCCATAAGAACGGCGCGTTGACGTTGGACGTGCCCTTCGACGGAAGTCAGCAGACTTTCCCGAAGTTGCTTCAGAAAGCCGGGTATTATACTGCCATGGTGGGCAAGTGGCACCTGGGTACCGAACCCACAGGCTTTGATTACTATAACGTTCTGCCGGGCCAGGGCGCGTATTTCAATCCCCTTCTGAAGGAGAGTACACAACCCTGGCAACGGGGTCGCGGGGGCGCCAAGCGCCACGAGGGGTATGTCACGGATATTATTACCGACATTGCCCTGAACACGCTGAAGAACCGCCCCAAAGACAAGCCATTCTGCCTGATGTACCATCACAAAGCGCCGCACGATACCTGGCAGTACGATGAGAAACACGCGCATCTGTTCAAGGGCGAGCACGTGCCGGAGCCCGAGAACTTGATGGACGACTATGCAAACCGGGGCGAAGCTATCCGGCGCTGCACCCAGCAAGTGACCAAGGACGCCGTCCTGGGTATCCCTGTGGATGACGATGACCGCTACAGAAATGTGCGGGAGCTTCTTAATGATCTCCCGCCCGGCGAATGGCGCAAAGCAGCCTATCAGTACTATATCAAGGCCTACCTTCGTTGCGTCGCTTCAATCGATGACAACGTGGGCCGCGTGTTGGACTACCTGGATGAGGAGGGGCTGGCCGAGGACACCATCGTGATCTACACATCCGATCAAGGCTTTTTCCTGGGGGAGCACGGCCTTTTCGACAAGCGCTTCATGTATGAGGAATCGCTACGGATACCATTTCTCGTCCGGTATCCGCGCGAAATCAAAGCGGGCTCGGTCAACAAGGATATCATCACAAACTGCGATTTCGCCGAGACGTTTCTCGGTTATGCCGGCGTGCCGATTCCGGACGACATGCAAGGCCGGAGCCTGCGGCCATTGCTCCAGGGGAAAACACCCGGCGACTGGCCCCAATCGATGTACTACCGCTATTGGATGCACCGGCCGCATTACAACGTGTCCGCGCACTATGGCGTGCGCACGCACCGCTACAAGCTGATTTTCTACTACGGCCTGGGATTGGGCGCTCCGGGCGCGCTCGACGAGCCGCTGCCACCTGAATGGGAACTGTTCGATCTCGAGAAAGACCCGGGCGAGATGAACAACGTGTACGGCGACCCGGCCTACGCGGACACGGTGAAGAAACTCAAGGCAGAGCTGCGCCGGCTCAAAGAACAACTCGAGGATACGGACGAACAGTATCCCGAGTTGTTGCGTGTTCAGGAGGAGTATTGGTAACGAATACACCCCGGCAGGCACAAAAATTATAGGGGAAAGTATACCAGTTTTTCCAAACCGGGCCTGGATCTAAGTCGGGATTCAGGCCGTGTTCGGCGAAAGGGGTATATGTACTGGGAAACTGAGAAAAGGAATCATCCATTTTCCTGTTATGGTAGGAGGTAGCTCATGAACGCTCAACGGTCTTTGCTTTTCCGTCTTTGTTGTACATTAGGCTTGGTCGGTCTGACGTTCGGCATAGCCGCGCATGCTCAAGCCCAGGAGTCACGCGAACTCAAGCTATCGGTTCTTGAGGATAAGATCCGAGGCGGTTTGGCCGGTCAGATGGTCGGGGTGAGCTACGGCGCGCCGACGGAGTTCCGCGCGCGGGGCGAGATCTACGATAAGGATATCAAGTGGAAACCGAGCATGGTGAAGAATTCGATAAACCAGGACGACCTCTACGTGGAAATGACCTTTGCGGAAGTGATGGACCGGGTTGGTCTTGACGCCACGACCGAACAGTACGGTGAGGCGTTTCGCGATTCGAAGTATTCACTGTGGCACGCTAACGCCGGTGCACGCCGCAACTTGAACAACGGCATCAAGGCCCCGATGTCGGGCCACCCGAAATACAACATACACGCTAACGATATCGATTTCCAGATCGAAGCCGATTTCATCGGTCTGATGACGCCTGGTATGCCGCAGCGGACGATCGAGCTGTGCGACCGTGTCGGCCGCGTAATGAACTACGGAGACGGCCTGTACGGCGGCATGTTCGTATGCGGCATGTATTCCGAAGGTTACTTCGAGACGGACGTCCGTAAGGTCGTCGAAGCCGGTGCGGCATGTATGCCTGAAGGCAGCGGGTATCGCGCGATCATTGAAGACGTCATTGCCACTCACGAGATGTATCCGGACAATTGGAAGGAGTGCTGGCGGATTATCAACGAGAAATGGGACAAACACGATTCGTGTCCCGACGGCGCTCTCGCTCCGTTCAATATCGACGCGCGGCTTAACGGAGCCTATATCGCTATAGGTATGTTGTATGGTGACGGGGATTTCGCGAAAACGCTCGAGATCTCGACGCGATGCGGCCAGGATTCGGACTGCAATCCCGCGAGCGCGGGTGGTGTTCTCGGAGTTATGTACGGTTACGAGGCTCTCGACGAGAAATGGACAGGCGGTATCGCCGATATTGAGGACACAAAGTTCCGCTTTACCGAGTATTCCCTGAATGACTTCGTCGCTTCGACGCAGAAACGAGTCCTGCAAGCGGTTCGGCTGTCCGGCGGCGAGGTAAAGGAAGACCGTATTATCATCCCCCGACAGAAACCCGTACCGCCGAAGCTTGAACAGTGGTCGATGGGCATTCCTGAGAAACGTATCGCGTGTGACGATAAAGCGTGGACGTGGACCGGTGAGTGGGAAGAGCGGAAAGGGCGGTCAGGTCGGTCCACCATTGCGAGGAGTAACAAGGGAGGCAACGAGGCCGCATTGGAGTTCACCGGTTCGGCGATCGCCGTTATAGGACAGTTGTCGCAAGCCGGCGGCATGGCCAACGTGTATCTCGACGGCGCGAAAGCCGGTGAAATCAATAGCTACATTATCCCGAACACGTCCGACAACAATCTGTGGCATACGTACGGTCTCGATGACAAACCGCACACGTTGCGCATCGTCACGCTTGACACGGCCGATCCGAGGTCTGAAGGGAAACGTATAGCGATTCAACGCGCCGTTGTGTTCCGTCAGGAATAGCTGGCATCTACATTGCACGCCTGTCTATTATCCCGCCAGCCCTGGGCGTACCCGCCACGGGGAGCCCGGCGGGGGTGACGCCGGAGTACAGCAAGTCCATCAAGATGCTTTTGTCCCGCAGACCCTGGGCGTACACGCCCTGCGGGGAGCCATGCGGGGGTGCTGCTGAAGTAGGGGCTGCTGATCAAACGAAGGACGCTTCGGATGAGGCGCGAATTAAACCTTGCAAACATGAAATGTGTCTCTTAGTTTTTGGCCCTGAATGCCCAATATACTCTGAAGACCTACATTGAGATATAATCCGATAAAATAATAGGAGAATTAAAATGGTCGTTGTGGAATCATATCTTGTTGCTTTGATCATGTGTTTCATCACGATGCTGTGCTGGGGGTCCTGGGCCAATACGCAGAAACTGGCAACAAAAAAATGGCCGTTTCAACTGTTCTACTGGGATTATGCCATAGGCGTACTCCTGCTTTCTTTGATATTAGCACTGACTATGGGTAGTCTGGGTTCTGTCGGGCGAAGTTTTTTCGCTGATCTTGACCAGGCTACCAGCCGAGTTCTCTGGTTGGCTTTCCTGGGCGGGGTCATTTTCAACTTGTCCAATATTCTCCTGGTAGCCGCAATTGATATTGCCGGGATGGCGGTGGCTTTTCCCATAGGCGTCGGGCTTGCTCTTGCCATCGGCGTAATTACGAATTATATCGCTACCCCTGTAGGTAATCCCGTTGTGTTGTTTATTGGGGTTGCCCTAGTGGTTGTGGCCATCCTGATTGATGCACTGGCGTATAAGCGGCTGCCCACGATGGGACAGAAAACGCCCACGAAGGGCATCGTCATTTCCGTTGCGGCAGGTGTGCTCATGGGCTTTTTCTATCGGTTTGTGGCCGCTTCCATGTCCGAGGATTTCGTTAATCTTGAGGCCGGCAAGCTGAGCCCCTATACTGCTGTTGTGATCTTTTCCCTGGGTCTGTTGCTTTCCAATTTTCTGTGGAACAGTTTTGTGATGGCCAAGCCTTTCGTGGGCAATCCCGTGCCTTATCGTGATTATTTTACGAAAGGGGATACTCGTTTGCATTTAATTGGTATTCTCGGTGGTGTCGTTTGGGGCATAGGTATGTCTTTCAGTATCATCGCTGCTGGTGAAGCCGGATTTGCCATTTCATACGGCCTAGGTCAAGGAGCCACTATGGTGGCGGCTTTCTGGGGCGTTTTCATCTGGAAGGAGTTCAAAGAGGCGCCGGCGGGAACCAACCGACTTATTGCGCTCATGTTCACGTCTTTCATCGTTG
>CAZQOY010000128.1:0-3437 GCA_964595095.1 uncultured bacterium
AGGTTCAGGCAGAAATTACATCTAAGCCACTGTCCAGTTTTTGGGGTCCACTACTTATTAAGGGAAGCGGGCCTGAGGTCCAGGCGAAAAAAAATCCTCCATTGCTTGTCGGCTGTCGGGCGGTGCGGATGAGCACATGGAATTATGGAGGCGGTGATAGCAGTGAATTGGAAATTGGTTACTACAATCCTTGCCGGACTTCTGTTTTGTTGGGGCTGTGATGATAACCCCGTTGAACCCGAAGAAATATATCATGACATTCGATATGCAGTCTCTTCATCTGGTGATACTACCCAAGTAATTTATAGAGACCAAAATGGTAAAGATCAATCGGTAACGATTGCCCACGATACGCGCATTCAGGTGTGGGAAGTTAAATTCAAAGCAAAAGAGGGAAGCGATCTATGGATTTTCGCGGAAAGCTGGGGGAAGGGCCTCTCTGGAGTTCGTCTTGTTTCTGTCTCGGTATTTATATTTGTAGACGGAGGCTCTGCTGTAGCCCAAAATGGTGTTGATGCAGATAAAAACGAGTGTTCATGTGTTCCTATCCAATTAATTGATTGGTGCTTATGTATGGCAAGCGCTTCGGCAAAGATATAATGCACCGGGCGGTGCGGATAAGTACATGGCACTGAGAAGGAGAGCATCATGAAGCCGGGCGGATAGTCCCTGATAGTAATAAAATAGGCAAATCAGCCTGGCAACAGTTCCTCGAAATAAGGTTGAGCGCCTGCTGTGGGTGACCACTTCTTCCCTTCCACTTTCTCCTTTACGCCGATAAATTCCCACGCGCGATGCTATCATGACATTAACCGTTTCCCCCTACAAGCCATCCTTCCAGGAAGAGTGGGACCGCTACGTCCGGCAGGCCAACAACGGCACCCTGTTCCACCTGCGCCGTTTTCTAAGCTATCACCCCGAAGGCCGCT
Source organism: uncultured bacterium (assembly GCA_964595095.1). Taxonomy (GTDB): domain Bacteria; phylum Fidelibacterota; class Marinisomatia; order SCGC-AAA003-L08; family TS1B11. Next base: position 930 of record CAZQOY010000128.1, read on the forward strand.
TCCAGGACCACTCCCTGACCCTCACCGGGCCCAAAGGTCTGCTGGCGCTGTTCCCGGCGGCTGAGCAGGAGGTGCACGGTGAGCGCTGCCTGGTCTCCCACCCCGGCGCCTCTTACGGCGGGCTGGTGACACTCATCGGCCTCTCCTTTCAAAACAGCTGCGACCTGGTGGAAAGCCTCCTGGATTATGTCTCCAGGCAGGGCTTTGGCGGCATCACCCTCACCCTGCCGCCCACTATCTACAACCGCCGCCTGTCAAACTACCTGGACTTCGCCCTCCTGCGGCACGGGTTCTCCTACCTGCGGCGCGAGGTGTCCAGCATACTTTACCTGGAGCCGACCCCCGAGGAGAACCTGGCCAAGTTCACCGACGCTTCCCGCAGGGCGCTAAAGAAGGCCCGCCAGGCCGGGGTAGAGGTGCGCCTCAGCCGGGACTACGCCACGTTTTACGACATCCTGCTGCACAATCTCAAGCGCCGCCACAACGTCCAGCCCACCCACACCCTGGAAGAGCTGCTCCGCCTGGCTGGCCTCTTCCCCGATGAAATCCACCTGCTGGCGGCCTACCGGGAGGGCCGCATGATCGCCGGTATTACCATCTTTGACGCCTCCCCAGAGGTCACCGTGGCCTTTTACATCAGCCACGACGAGGCCTTCCAGCAGTACCGGGCGGTGAACCTGCTGTTCTATGAGATGATCTGCCGGGCCATCGAGAAAGACTTCAGTTACCTGGACTTCGGCATCTTCACCGTCAATATGGAGCCCAACTTAGGCCTGGCCCGGTTCAAGGAGAGCTTCGGTGCCAGCGGTATGTTCCGCGACACGCTGGAAATCCGGCTGTAATCTCTACCATGCGACAGCGGATCAAGGCCCTCTCCCTCCAGATGCTGATCTACGGCAGCGGTCATATCCTGGTCCGCTCGGTAACGTTCCTGCTGCTTCCCCTATACACCAACGTCTTCACGACCCACGACTACGGCGTGATTTCGCTGGCCTATGCCTTTATGGGATTTATGGGGGTGGCACTTAAGTATGGACTGGATGCCGCACTCATGAAGTGGTATGTCCAGACCGGGGGAGAGAGCCGCGCCCGCTATCTGACTACCGCGTACTTTTCATTTGTCATAACCACAGCCGTCATTGTGGCGTTTCTACTTGTATTCAGGCAATCGCTGGCGACCCTGCTTCTGGGAGGCGATCATCCCCAATTCATTGCATATATATCCGGTATTCTCTTTTTTGACTTGTTGTGGTCTGTTCCACTGCTGTTACTGCGTTCTGAGGAAAAGCCGCTGGCTTTCGTTGGATTCAGTTTGCTTAATGTTCTCAGTTTACTGGTCCTGAACCTGCTGTTAGTATTAAAGTACGGAATGGGCATCCAGGGGGTGTTGTTAAGCAACCTGATCACTTCCGGCCTGCTGTTCGTTTTCACTTTTCCCATCGTCTGGAAACGCCTGGAGCTGCGGCGGGCTTCCCTGGATACCTGGCGGCAGCTCATGCGCTTCGGGCTGCCCTTCCTGCCCTCCGGGATTTTCGCCATGATGATGGAGCTGGCCGACCGGTATATTCTGAAGGCTATGACCGACGTGGATACGGTGGGCATCTACAGTGCGGGTTATAAGCTCGGCATGCTCATGATGCTGATCGTCATGGGCTTCAACGCCGGCTGGCAACCTTTCTTTCTCAAGCAGGAAGACACGGCCGAGACCAGGCGGCTGTTTGCCAGGATATCTTCCTAATCTAATGGCGGTGCTGGGATTTATCTGGGTGCTGATGTGTCTGTGGATTCCCCGCCTGGTCCGCCTTGATTTGGGACCGGTTACCTTTTATGGACCTGACTTCTGGCAGGGGACCGAGATCGTTCCGTGGATTGCCCTCGGCTACCTGTTTCACGCCGCCTATCTCCTGCAATTGCCCGGGGTGTTCGAACTGGAACGTTCCCGCTGGGTTGCCATTACACGCGGAATTGGAGCCCTGGCAAACGTAGGCTTGAATATCACCCTGATCCCCCTGTATGGTGCGCTGGGAGCCGCCCTGGCGACCTGCTTCTCATTTTTCATTATGGCGCTGGCGTTTCTGATAGTTAACCGGCAGATATACCCGGTCCCCTACGAATGGGGCCGGCTGCTGCGGGTGTTCCTGCTGATGGCCGGAATCTACGGCCTGTACGAGATCACCGAAGGGGCCGTGCTTCGGGACGTACTGTTGACGGTTTCATATCCCGTGGGGCTGGTGTTAACGGGATTCCTGAACGCCCGCGAGAGGGCCGTCATCGCCGGGTTATTCAGGGCATCACGAGCCGGGAACTAACTCGTCAAAGATGGCCTCAAAGGCGGTCACGTACGTCTGCTCCCCGAACTTATCTACGACATACCGGCGGATTTTTTCTGGCTCGTAGTTACCGTAAGTATCCATGATGGTGTGCATGGCCCGGCAGAGAGCCGCCTCGTCGTCCACCGGAACCAGGAGGCCGGTTTCCTCGGTGACGATGTCTTCGGGACCGCCGCAG
>CAZQOY010000128.1:3447-7293 GCA_964595095.1 uncultured bacterium
AGCGGGTGGCGATTACGGGCCGACCGGCGGCCATAGCTTCCACCAGGGCCACACCGAAGGTCTCCACCTCGCTGGGCAGAACCAGGCAATCGCTCTGCTGCAGCTCCCGGACAACTTGTTCTCTGCTAAGATAGCCCAGGAACCCGACCCGGTCCATCAGGCCCAGACGGCGAGCCTGCCGCTCCAGGCTTCTCCTCAGCGGACCATCACCCGCTAACTTCAACCTTACGGGCTTACCCTGTCTCGCCAGCCGGGAAAAGCTACTCAGGAGCAGATCAACGCGTTTCTCGGCTCTCAGCAGGCTGACCGCAATGAAAGTGAAATCCGGGGCGGATCTGCTGCCTACACCAGTTGGGGCCAGCATTTGTTTCGTAACCGGGTTATGGATGGTTGTGGTTTTGCCCTGCGCTTCGGGGAAAATTCTGAGAATCTCTCTTTCCAGGGCGGAACTGACCGCTACGATTTTGCGGGCACAGCGATAGGTTGTCTGTACGCATTCCTTCTGAAAGGCGCTGAACCCATCAGGCAGGAGAAAAGCTTTGAGATGTTCCGCGACGATAAAAGGGATAGCTTCGAACGACAGGCGTTCTGCCAGCGCCGCCCCGGCCCAGAGGGAGGAATGGATCAGAATGACATCCGGGCGGCCCTGTTGTTCCAACACCTGTTCGAACTGGCTGGTCAGGCTTTTTTTGTAGACCTGGAAGCTCTTTTTTACCAACTTGGGCCGCAGATTGATGGCTTCCCGCCGGTAAGTCAACAATCCGAATTCCATGTTCGGTTGATGGCTCCTATCGGGAAGTTGATTATATCTAAACAATTTCTTGAAGGAATGCCGAACGTTTGCGATCATCACGAGCTCGTGGCCGGCCCCTGACAGGATACCGGCCCATTCGACAAAAAAAGTGCCGTTGGCCGGGTTCAACTTCGAAGGATACCACGAAGGAATGATGTACAATTTCATCGTATTTCTCGGAGCAAAAATACACTGCCGCGTATAAAAATGATATAGATTTGATGGTTATTCCTGAGTACCCCCGCCGATGAAGATCCTCTATATCGCGGCGCAGAACGTGGTCGGGCAGCTGGAGCTCTGGCAGAAGCTCCACAGGTCCCGGGGAAATGAGTGCCGGTACATCACGTATTTCCCCTCCGCCTGGGAGTTTCCCGACGACATCTGCCTGCACTTGCCCCTGGTACCTTACAAACCGCGGGCAACCCGGCTGCGCCATATGCTTTATACGCATACCAAGGGTGCCAAGGGCAACTGGTCCGAGATTCCGGGCAATCCGCCTATCTGGCGTCCCGGCACCATTGTTGAACGGGCTTTTTTCACCTTCCGCGATTGGCTCTGGCGCTTCCGGGTGGAGCCGGCCATCAAGCGGTATGGTTTGTTGGACTACGACATTTATCACCTGGAGGGTGGCCTGGAGTTTTACCGCCACGGGGGGTTCGTCCGCCGCCTGGCGGAAAGAGGCAAGCCCATCATCGGCACCTACCACGGCCGCGATTTCCGCAACCGGGGGGTGATCCCGGCGGTTGATCGCCATGTCCGTCTGAACCTGACCAGTGAATATGACCTGCTACCCCGGCACCCCAACCTGCACTACCTGTTTCTCCCCTACGATGTGGCCGCACACCAGCCCGCCGAGAGGTTACATGATCCCATCACCATCTGCCACGCTACCCGCAGCCGGTACGCCAAGGGATCGGAGACCATCATCGCCGCCTGCCGCTCCCTGGAAGCGTCCCACGGTATCCGCTTTATTTACATTGAAAACCGGCCCCGTGACGAGGTCATGGTCCTGAAAGCCCAGTCGGACATCTACATCGACCAGGTGTCCGACGTGGCCCCCGGCTACGGGATGAACTCCGTGGAGGCCATGGCCCTGGGGCTGGCGTGCTGCACCTCCATGAACGAGGATTACCAGGCTTTCATGCCGGATCATCCCTTTGTGAACGTTAACCGCGGCAACCTGCTGGAAAAACTGATCGAACTCGTGGAGAATCCTCAGTTGATCCTGGAACGGAGCCGGGCCGCCCGGCAATGGGCCGAAAGCCGTCATACCCTGGAAGTGGTGGGGGATCAGCTATATAAGTATTACCGCCAGTTGGGAATCGACGCGTAATGGTAACTGCACAGAAGAGGCCCAGCGTGAGTGTGGTGGTGACCATCCATAACGGCGGACCACATTATCCCACCTGCTTTCACTCCCTGTGCCAGCTTACCTATCCCCCCGACCGCCTGGAGGTGCACGCGGTGGACGACTGCTCTACCGACGGCACCCGGGAATTCCTCCGGCAACAGGCACCGCCCGGCTTCATACACCTGCATTACACAGACAGCAACCTGGGACGTACCCGGACCTGTAACCTGGCTTTAACTCGTGCCACGGGTGAGGTTGTTATCTTACTGGACGGCGATATGGAGGTGCGTCCTGATTTTGTGGAGCGGCACGTTATGGAGCTGGACAAGCCGGGGCGGGAGGCAGTGGTCGGAAGGGTGGAACCGGCTCCCTGGCTGCCAAAGTCAAAGCTTAACCGCTACCTCTACGAGTCCTCCCTGCGGGGTGCCCGGCAGTTCGGTCCTGCCGTTCCCATTGACTTTCAGTACCTGGTCTTCAACAACGCCGCCCTGAGCCGGGCCGCCGTGGAAGCGGGGGGAACCTTCGAGGAATCCTTCACGCACTACGGGGGTAAGGACCTCCTCTTTGCTTACCGGGTGGCTCAAAAGTTTCCTAACGGTATTTGCTATAGCGACGGGCCGGTTGCTTACCATCACCAGGATCGGTCCCTGGGGACACATCTAGACCTACTGCGCGATTACGGCTACTCCAACCTACCCCAAATCATCAGTCACCACCCGGAACTTGCCACTACTCTGGCCGCCGACTTCGCCTGGCCGCTGGCTGGAAGCTATTTCCGCTGTAAGCGGGCACTGGGCCGGCTGCTCTTCAATCCCATCACCTGCTGCTTCGGCCGAGCACTGCTGCCGGTCGTGCCCTTTCCTATCAGCAATACCGTGGTGCGCTTCCTTTTCGTCGCGGCGGTGGTGCGGGGGCTGCGCAAGTATGTACGAAAGCAGAACGGTTTCTTCTCCAATACCGACCATTAACAGCTGTAGACATCGCAGCTTAGAAGCGATCATTGCTTTTTGACGTACATATGTTTATATTATATACGTCATAAAGGAGGGTACATGCAGACTAAACTGACCTTACGGCTTGAGAAGAGCCTCATTCAGCGGGCCAAAGCCTATGCGGGCACTCGGGGAACCAGCCTGTCCCGGCTGGTGGCGGCATACTTCAAGTCTCTTGAGGAACAGCAATCGGATGAGGGGGAGTTCACCCCGCTGGTGAAGGAGCTACGGGGGATTATCGCTACCGGCCAGGTGGCCGAAGACCTGGTGGAGCGGTATCGCCGGCACCTGGATCAGAAATACCGTTGATGAAAGCCCTGCTGCTGGATACCAACGTGATCCTGGACGTTTTCCTGGAACGCTCGCCTTTCGCCGTACCCGCCGCCCGGCTGTTCTCGCTTATTGAGGCGGGTCATTTCCGGGGCTATGTTTCAGCGGCGTCTTTTCCCGTCCTGTTTTATATCCTGTCAAGGGAAGCCTCACAGGAAGTCGCCAGGACATCTCTGGAAAAACTGCATACGCTCCTGGCCATCGCTCCGGTTGATGAGCGGGTGGTGAGCCGGGCGCTGGTATCGGATTTCGCTGACTTTGAGGATGCAGTTCAGTATTATTCGGCCCTGGGCGTCAAGGCCCATTTCATTATCACCCGCAACACCCGGGATTTCTCTGCCAGCGAATTGCCCGTTTTCAGCCCGGACGAAATGCTGGCC
>CAZQOY010000129.1:0-7262 GCA_964595095.1 uncultured bacterium
GCATTGTCTTCAGTGAAGCCGTCACAGTCACCGGGGGTCAACCCCGGTTGACCCTGGAAACGGGTGTCAATGACGCAGAGGTCAGCTATACCAGTGGTTCCGGCAGCAATACGCTTATCTTCAACTATATAGTTCAGGCCGGTGACAGCAGCGACGATCTGGGGTATGTGGACACCACTTCATTGAGCTTCAACGGAGCGGTTATCGCCGATGCGGCGGACAACGTTGCCGGGATTATCCTTCCAGTGCCGGGTGGTGCGGGATCTCTGGCGGCGAACAGGGACTTTGTGATCGACACCCATGCGCCCACGGTGATGTCTGTGTCCTCCACCACCCCCGACGGCTGGTATAAGGCTGGTGTAGTCATTCCTGTCAGCGTATCCTTCAGCGAGAGGGTGACGGTGTCGGGGACGCCTACTTTGACCCTTGATGTGGTGGGCGGGTACGCCGTGAACTATACTGGTGGTTCAGGCAACGCTGCCCTTGTTTTCAATTACACGGTGCAGGATAGTCACGACTGCGCTGACCTGGATTATCAAAGTAACACCTCCCTGAGCCTTAACGGTGGGGTGATCAATGACTTGGGCGGAAACGCCCCCGATCTAACTCTCCCGCCACCGGGAGCCGACAGTTCTCTGGGCGGAACCAAGGACCTCATCCTTGATACTCAGGCCCCCGCTATCACTGGCGTAATTATCAGTGACGGGCCCGCCGCAGATATCGATTCTACCAGCTCCACCGACAGCCTGATGGCCCATTGGGCGGGCTTCTCAGAACCCGTCTCCGGAATCGCGCTGTATGAGTATGCTATCGGCACCACCGGGGGCGATACCAACGTAGTCGGCTGGACCGGCAATAGCACCGATACCCTTATAACCGCCAAAAGCCTTTCACTTGTTCATAAGCGCTATTACTACCTCAGTGTCCGGGCCACCGACGGTGCGGGCAACGTGTCCGACTCCGTCTCCAGTGACGGTATCAGGGTTGTAGACAAGCCCAGGCTGACCGTGAACGTGATACAGAACAGCGTCATTTCGGAATACGTGCAGATTTTCGTCAACGATACCCTGGCCATGGCCGACAGTATCCGCATTGTTATGGACAGCGTGCGGGTGAGCGTAACCGAGATCGATGCGTTTGCCTACGTGGGCACCTATAAGTATGCGAGCAGCGGTCCTCACAGCCTGGAAGTGACCGGCTTCAGCGGGTGGGGAGATACGACCCGTACTTCCTCTCTTGCCATGGCCCTGGCCAGGCAGGGTCAGCCGTGGGTGGCCGCCAGTATTGATCGGCGGTTCAAGACGGCCGGTTCACCCGGCTCTGTCAGTGGCGACCAGTACCTGCTGGTGGTGGATTCCACGCTCATGGGGCTGTCGGCTGTTCACGGCGGGGCCTACCGGCTGGGTGACGGGCAATTCACCTTTGATCAGCCGGTGCGCGTCAGCATGTATCGCGGTGTGAGTGGAGCCGGGCAGGAAGCAGCGCAGGCCATCTACCTCCTCCGGTCAAACGGCCGCTGGGAGGAATTACCCTCGGTTGATGAGGGAGGTGTGGTGACCACCTGGACAAACAGGGCGGGGACCTTCCGCCTCGGTCCCCGGACGATTATCGTGCCCCAAACCACCAGCCTGCACCAGAACTACCCGAACCCCTTTAACCCCGCTACCAGGATCGTCTTTGACCTGGGCTTCCAGGATGGTCCTCTGCAACATGCCAGGGTCGTGATCTACAATCTGCTGGGGCAGGAGGTACTGACCCTCTATGATGGCGAGGCGTCAACCGGACGATATGAGCTCATCTGGCAGGGTATGGATGCCCGGGGGATCATCGTTGCCAGCGGCGTATACTTCGTGCGTATGAGCACCAGTGCGGGACACCAGCTGACCAGGAAAATGCTGTTGATAAGGTAAGCTGATGGACCGTAGGCTGTGCATATTTTTAGTCCTTACCGTGAGCCTGCTGGCGCTCATCATGGGTGGATGCCGTACCCCTGTTGAGCCGGAGACACCGGACTATGTGGAGTATGGCTGGGAATTGATGGCCGACACCAGCTATCGTGCGGCTATCGTCCAGTTCGAAGCCGGAACGGAGCTGGACCTCTCGTACGCCGACGGCTGGAACGGGCTGGGGTGGGCTTATGCCCGGCTGGGAGCCGCGGACACGAGCGACCTGCGCTTTACCACGGCCTCGGCCAAGTCTGACACTACCATTGTTGAGACAGAGATCCTGGCTGGGCGCTCTTTCGCCCGTCTGGCCCTGGGGCAGTTTTCCCTGGCCGTGGGCGATGCCAAGGGGGCCCTGGCTCTCACCCCCGATTGGACTTTCCGGCGGGACGAAACCGTTACCTACGAGCACCTGTACCTCACGGCGGCCACCGGTTTTTACGGCCAGGGCGAGTTCGACTCCTGCCTCGTCTGGGTACGCAAGTTGGATAACACCTTTTCTGTTAGTACTACTACCCTGTCAGGTAGATCCCGGCTGGCGGCCAAGCTGGAGACCCTGAAAGGCGGGCTCTAGAAGGAATGACAGGCGGCAGCCGCCCTTTCCATACCACTTTCTATTCTCTATCAGTCCAGATCCTCTTCTTATCCTTTTCCCGGCAGGTGTTTCATCAGCCTACAAGAAAACCTTGGACGCAGCCGGTAAGCGGTTGATAGCTTAGGACCCTCATGTCCAGCACGATGGTCATCTCACCTGCGGCCAGCCCCGATGGTGCCATGTATTTCGGTAAGAACAGCAATCGGGAGGCGGGTGAGTGCCAGTTAGTCATCGCACTGCCGGCCGTGGAACGCGACGCTAACACCTTGCTCAGGTGCACCCACCTGACCATCGCCCAGGTACCCCGACGCTACGGCATTGTGCTCAGCAAACCGTGGTGGTGCTGGGGTGGTGAGATGGGGGCCAATGATCAAGGCGTGGTTATCGGCAGCGAGGCGGTTTCCACCCGTGATCATGAATCCGAGCCGGGGCTCATCGGCATGGATCTGGCGCGCCTGGGCCTGGAACGTGGCAAGTCCGCAGAGGACGCTTTGAACGTGATCACTTCCCTGCTGCAGACGCATGGCCAGGGCGGGGCGTGCCGGCTTGGAGACCCCACTTTCAGTTATGATAACAGTTTCATAATCGCCGATGCCAATGAGGCCTGGATACTGGAGACGGCCGGTCGTCACTGGGCGGCAAAAAGGATCAGTGATATGGCCGTTCTCTCGTCGGAGCTGACTCTCACCACCGACTTCGACCGCAGTTCCTATGCCCTCTCCCAGTATGCCCGATTGAAAGGCTGGGTACGCAAGGAGGAGGGTATCCACTTCGCGGGTACCTTTGGACGCAGGTCGCGCCGCCCTCCCTTTGATAAATCACACCGGTGCCGGGCGGTCCTCCTGGAAGGTCTGGCCCGGCTGGATCGCGATTATCCTCACATCGGCATGATGCAGCTCCTGCGCCGGCGGAAGGGATCCCACCCGAGGAATCGGTCAAAGAGCGATGTGGCTATTCATGCAAGTTGGGCATCCCGCTGGACTCAGACTACCGGCTCTATGGTAGCTATGGTTTCGAAGCGCAGGCACAATTTCTTCTTTACCGGTACCTCCGCACCCGATCTCTCCATATTTAAACCGGTCCATTTTGACCTCCCATTGGAAGATGACCTCCAAGGGGAAGACCTCTCGCATTATCACGACGGAAGTCTCTGGTGGCGGCACGAGAAATTGCACCGGGCCATGCTTCTCGCTCCCCGCCTGGACAGTGATTTTGCAAAGGAGCGGGATGATCTCGAACGAAGCATGGTACAGGACCTTGCGGTTCAGAAAGGGCGGCAGCTGGCACCGATCCGCCGCCAGGTACGGGATAACCTGCTGAAGTGGGAGGAGACCTGGAGAGAGAAGGATATATCAAAAAGGGGGCTGTTCCTGTCGATGGGTTCTTTCTCCCGGTACTGGAAGCGGCGCAACCGCCTGGATGGAGTCAGGCTTTAATATCTCATAACAGGATAATGCCGGCCAGGGCAGAAGTTGCCTAAAGGGTACCAAACTGGATTACGAGTATGTTAAGTTCGGGCTTGTTTAAGATGTATTCATGACAGGGAGGATATTAGATGGCTGTTCAGGATGTTGCACCGGAAACTGTTGCCCATAACGGCGATACAGACGCAGTGTTTGAGGATTACAAGATAGCCGATATCTCGCAGGCCGACTTCGGCCGGAAGGAGATCGAGCTGGCGGAGGAGGAAATGCCGGGACTTATGGCCGTCCGGAAGAAATACGGTCCCGAGAAGCCTCTGGCCGGAGCCCGCATTGCCGGATGCGTTCACATGACGATCCAGACCGCCGTCCTCATTGAGACCCTCGCGGAGCTGGGGGCGCAGGTGCGGTGGTCATCGTGCAATATTTTTTCCACCCAGGACCACGCCGCCGCCGCTATGGCCGCCCGGGGAATCCCCGTCTTCGCCTGGAAAGGCGAGACCGAGGAAGAATACTGGCGGTGCGTTGAGCAGACCCTCAAGTTCCCAAACGGCCGGGGTCCCCATATGCTCATCGATGACGGGGGCGATGTTACCCTGGTCGTGCTGGAAAAGCACGCCGAGCTGATCCCGGACATCAAGGGTGTCTCGGAGGAGACCACTACTGGCGTCATTCGGCTGGCCAGGATGGCGCGGGAAGGCCAGCTCCCCTTCCCGGCCATCAACGTGAACGATTCGGTGACCAAGTCCAAGTTCGATAACAAGTACGGCTGCCGGGAGAGCCTGGCTGACGGCATCAAGCGGGGCACCGACATCATGCTGGCCGGCAAGACCGTGGTCATCGCCGGCTACGGTGACGTGGGCAAGGGCTGCGCCCAGTCCATGAAAGGCTATGGGACCAGGGTGATCGTTACCGAGATTGACCCCATCTGCGCCCTGCAGGCGGCCATGGAAGGCTACGAGGTGACCACCATGGACGAGGCCTGCGAGCGAGGAGAGATTTTCGTCACCGCTACGGGCAACAAGCACGTCATCACCGGCGAGCACATGGCCCGCATGAAAAACAACGCCATCGTCTGCAACATCGGCCACTTCGACATCGAGATTGAGGTAAGCTACCTTGAAAACACCCCCGGCATCGTAGAGGAGAACATCAAGCCGCAGGTGGACAAGTTCACCTTCCCCGACGGGCACTCCATTATCCTGCTGAGCCGCGGCCGCCTGGTTAACCTGGGCAACGCCACCGGGCACGCCTCCTTCATCATGTCCACCTCCTTCACCAACCAGGTCCTGGCCCAGATGGCCCTCTGGAAGGGCGGCCTGGAAAACAAGGTGCACGTGCTGCCCAAGCTCCTCGACGAGGAGGTGGCGCGGCTGCACCTGAACAAGCTGGGAGTCAAGCTCACCCGCCTCACCCCCGAGCAGACCGAGTACCTGGGCATCGACCCCGATGGCCCCTTCAAGCCGGAGGAGTATCGGTACTAGGGCTGGAGCGAAAGCACCGCTACATGTCTGGCGCCCCAGGCCTGCGCGCCCGGAAAAGCCCTTGTCACTCTCGGGCAGGGAGGGTTAGATTGACGTGGGTATAATCTTTTGTGAGTAAATGCCCAGCGGAGGTACATTGGATTCCATGAAATCAACAACTCAACAGTTGTACGACCGCGCTCTCGATCTTGATGAACGCGACCGAGCCGCTCTGGCGGCGCTTCTCATCGAGAGCCTGGAGGAAGAGCCGGAGCCTGGCGTAGAAGAGGCCTGGCGGGAGGAAATTGAACGCCGCATGGCCGAGCTGGACGTCGGCAGTGTCGAGACCGTTCCATGGGAAGAAGTCCGTGCGCGCCTGTGGCAGCTAGAGACCGGCCACGGAGGTTAGGCTTCATCCGGAGGCGGCTGAGGAGATTGAGGCCGCCTTTAAATGGTACGCAGAGCGCAGTGGGCCGGCTGCCAGGGGTTTTCTGATCGAGCTGGACCGGGCTATCGAGCGCATTGCCGAAGCCCCCGAGCGCTGGCCTCGTTCGGGGCGGGGTGTGCGCCGCTATCTTATGCCCAGATACCCCTATAGCGTGGTCTATCGTGTAAAGGCAGAGGAAGTGGAAGTCATCGCGGTTGCCCATGAACGTAGGAAGCCGGGCTATTGGAGATCCCGGTAGCTCTCAAGCCGGCGCGGCTGCACCTGAACAAGCTGGGAGCCAAGCTCACCCGGCTGACCCCCGAGCAGGCCGAGTACCTGGGGATCGATCCCGAAGGCCCCTTCAAGCCGGAGAAGTATCGCTACTAGGGGGGATCAAGCTCACCCGCCTCACCCCCGAGCAGGCCGAGTACCTGGGCATCGACCCCGATGGCCCCTTCAAGCCGGAGGAGTATCGGTACTAGGGGGGGCCACGAAAGAAACAGCTAATTATCGCTTTGCGACATCGCAAGGTAAGGTTCGTTAGGAGGAGGGATTGATAGACCGCGAAAGGCCCAATAATGTCAATTATGCGGTGTTCAAAGTCGGTTGGCTAAATTGATTCATTAGGAGGTTGTACGATGAATCCCAAGCTGCAAGAGCTTCCTGTTGAAGAGAGGATCAAACTTGTTGAGGATCTGTGGGATAGCATCGCTGCTGACCAACAAGCCATGCCACTTACCGACGAACAGCGGGATGAACTCAACCGGCGTCTTGATGCCTACAAGACTGATAAGAACCGTGGACGTTTGGCTGCTGACACTGTGGCTGATATCCGACGCAAATTATGATCCATGATGTTCTTCTCCGACCAGAAGCAGAGCAGGATTTAGCGGATGCTGCAGGTTGGTATGAGGAACAACGGCCAGGTTTGGGTCACGATTTCCTTGATGAGGTTCTCGAAGTTTTTTCGGTGATTGCTGAAGCGCCACACATGTACCCGAGTGTTCATAGGAACACTCGGCGTGCTCTGATTCATCGTTTCCCTTTCGGTGTCTATTACCGGGTTGAAGAAACGACTATCGTGGTTGTTGCTATCCTCCATGGTAGCCGAGATCCACGCCGGTGGAAAAGCCGCACATAGCAAGCCTCTCGAATAGGTCGCTGTTATAGCTATCCCCTATGAGGAATGCGATGTGATGGTTTGCGTTGCCTGCGCGACGGCTAGGGAAAGTGCCGCCGCCCCAACCCGACCGGGTCGCCCGTAAGCCCTGGCCCGTCGGACATGCACAAGTGGCGGGCACAGTGCTGTAGCGCGCCTTTATTTCACCTTGCATCTCCTGCTCACAATGAATACATTGTAATACAATCCAATACATCGAGGGTCATGTATGAGCAAAGCCATTTCCATAAGAA
>CAZQOY010000130.1:0-7230 GCA_964595095.1 uncultured bacterium
CGTGCCCCGGCTGCCTCGGCTAAAGGCGGTCATTATTGACGAGAGTAACCTGGACTCCATAATAACCTTCTACCAGTATATCCAGGGGCACGAGAGAATCTGCCCGGGCCATATCAGTGTGGCCGGGACCAGCTTCGCCGGCGGATTACTCCTCAAAGCCCTGCTGGATGAGGATATGCAACTGCCGCCGCCAAGGGCAGTACTCCTCTATGGCTCCTACTGCGACCTTGAAACCACTCTCCGGTTCATTCTCACCGGGTCCGTCGTAGAAGAGGGAGTGGAAGTTGCCATTGAGCCCGATCCCTGGGGACAGGTGATCTTCTTTTATAACTACCTGGAGCATATCCCCCGATCATTTAACCGGGAAACAATGCAAGAAGTGCTGGGCTACTACGTCACCGACAGGGTTGCTGAAGGAGATGAGGCCAGGGCCAGGCTGCCCGCCGGGGAGCGCCGGTTAGCGGACCTTATCCTGACCCCCGGCAATCCCGAAACCAGCGCCCTGGCTGAAAAAGTCCTCCAGCACGTTCGCCCACTTCTTGAAAAACTCTCCCCGTCCGGGTTCCACTCCCGGATTCAGTTCCCATTCTGGGTTCTGCATGGCCGCAGCGATACGATGGTGCCCTACACGGAAGCTCTGGCCCTGAAGCGGCTCGTACCCCGCCAGGTTCGCTTGTACGTGTCCAGTCGGTTTGGTCATAAGAAGCTGGGCCGTGAAAGCAGCTTGTGGCGGGCTATGCGGGACATGGCGGGGCTGGTTGTTTACCTGGGACGGTTCCTGTACGCCGTGGAGGAATAACTTGCTTGACGTACATGGCTGATGCGCTGAACAATGGACAGACGCTGAGGGTGGCAACCTTCGAAGGGGGGTATGACCGTAACTTCTGCTACCTGGTCTGGTGTCCTGATACCCTGACCGCCGCCCTGGTGGATGCCGCCACTCCTGCCGGCCCCATTCAGGATACTGTTCAGGAAAAGGGCCTGAGCCTTAAGTATATGCTCCTCACTCACACCCACGGCGACCACCTGGCCTGCCTGGAAGAATGGCTTGCGCTGGAACCGCAGCTGGAAACAGTCGGCCACCATCGGCCTGTGCTGGGTCATCTGCCAAACTACCGTGGCCTGCCTGACGGCGTTGCGGTTGAGCTGGGTCGCCGCCGCATGGTCCTGCTGGAAACACCGGGGCACTATCCGGACTGCGTCTGCTGGTATTATGAAGAGGATGGCCTGCTATTTTCCGGGGATACGGTCTTCGTAGGCCGGACGGGGCGCACTATCGGCCATTTGAGCGATACGCGCCAGCTTTATCACAGCGTTTATAACCGGATCCTGACCCTGCCACCCGAGACTATAGTCTATCCCGGCCATAACTACGGACCGGCCCCCAGCATCACCTTGGGGGAGCTCAAGGCGAGCTCGGACTTCTTCTCATGCACCAGCGCCGCTCAGTTTATGGAGGTCATGGCTCGGTTCGAAAGGAGCCGGCAGCGGGGAAACTGATTCCGCAGTCGTCAGGGCATCGGCGGAAAACCGAGCCGCGGATAGTGTTCCTGCCGGTCTTGCTGTCGGGTAAGTTGACGCGCCGCGGCACTATTGCAAAGCCCCCTTTGGATACACCGCCCCGGAAACCCTCCTGCACCCAGGCGGCGCATTTTTTCTGGCTGCTTATCCGGGGATAATGAACATATGTTGTTGTTATAGAATAATATATAACCGTAAAACAGAAAAAAACCGGGCGGCAGAATAAGCCGGAAAAATTCTTGACTTTATCGACGGGAAGGCCAAAATTCTCCGTCGAGAGTGCCTATAAATTGATTTCTTATCCGAAAACCCACTAAGAAGGAGATTCCTGATTATGGCAGAGAAGGTCAAAACCGTTGGTGTAAAGAAGGAGCCAGGCTTCTTATACTATCTGGGTAAGGACGGTCATGTGTGGCGTTCAAAGATGGCCCGTGCTGGTCAGAAAGGCGGGAATGCTACCAAAGTAGCCGATGCCGGTGTACGGCGCGAATCGGGTTATCTGTATTTCATTGACAAGAACGGTGACGTTTCTCGTTCGAAGATGGCCCGCGGGCGACGTTAGCCGACGATCTTATCTTCATCTGAACGAAAAAGGTCTCCCGGCCAGGCGAGGCCTTTTTTGTTACCTCTATCGCATGCGATGCACTGCTTAACCGGCTTTTACGCCTGGATACCCGTTCCTGTGGTCAAGGGGCTGACCAGCTGGCCGCTGCCCTTCCTGTTGGGCACCGCCTGGCTCTTCGCCCAGGCTGAGGGACCGCTCATTACCAGCGTGGTGATCGAGGGCAACAAGGTCACTCGGGAGTATATCATCACGCGGGAACTGTCTCACCTCCTCAACCAGCCGTTTGATTCCACCCTGGCCCGTGAGGACCGCAACCGCCTCTACAACCTGGGCATTTTCGAGTGGGTGGACCTTTACACCCGGCCGACGGCGCCCGGGGAAACGGCGCTGGTAGTGGAGGTGGTGGAGACTATCCGATTTATACCATACCCGATTTATTACCACTTGCAGGATCTGGGCTGGTCCTACGGCGGAGGTCTTATTGTCACCAACTTCCGGGGGCTGAACCAGAGCCTGAATGTCCGCGGTACGGTGGGGGCTGAGATATCCTACTACTTGATGTTCGCCGATCCCTGGTTCACGGGGGATCGCATAGCCCTGAACGGCTGGGTCATGCAAACCTACCGTGACGACCCGGATACAAACTTCCGCTATGGCAGGAAGGACCTTGAGGTGGGTCTGGGGAAGTACTTCCGCGGCAAGACGGTTTACCTGGCGGGGGCTGCAAGCTTTGAAGACCGCCGGGTAAGGTGGCTGCCGAAGGGCGGATCGACATCGCCTTGGGAGAACCTTCGCCATCGTGTTTTTCAAGCAAAGGTATCAATATTATGGCGCACTACCGATATCTGGCGCGATCCAACGAGGGGCTTCCGGCTGCAGCTGGGTCTTTCGCCGGTGTGGGGGCTGGATAGAGGCTCACCAACCTATGGGTTGATTCAAGGTGAGGGAGCGGTGTTTTTTCCTCTGCGGAAGGGGACTCGTCCGCTGGTCTGGGGAGCGGCTCTCATGGTTTTTCATGCCACCCGACCGACACCCATCTATCTGACCCAATATGTTGGAGGCCATTGGGTTCGAGGCTACAACGTGGCCCCCGGACTGAACCCCATCGAGGTCCAGGACCGCCTGAAAGGCGCCAGCGTGGTTTTCACCAGTATGGAGCTGCGCCAGACCCTGGTCCCCAGGCAGTTGTGGCAGCAGATGGAGGTCGGGCTATCGATGGTGCTGTTTGTTGATGTCGGGTGGGGCTACGGTCCCGGAGAGCCCCTGCGGCCGGCTCTGCCTTTAGTGGGCTATGGTGCTGGGCTGAGGTTCTTCCTCCCCAAGGTCAATGCCCTGGCCCTGGATGTGGGTACCAATCCCTATGACTATGACCTGAGGTACCGCCTGAGGCTGAGCCACAAGTTCTAATCGTCTTCGATACCCGCGCCGACCTGCGGCCTCAGCGGGGATCGAAAAATGAACAATAACTGTTACCTATGTGGTGAGAATAAATTACTATCAATGTCCTGGATCGTAGAGGCCCCCTCTACCCCCTTCCTTAAGGAGAGGGGCCTCGGCGTAGCCGTTGGCAATGCCTACAGCGAATCAACTTCGCGGAGCGAAGGGCCTGCCCTGAGTCCACCAGCTGGCAGACCGAAGGGGGGTGAGGTCCCAAAAGCAGCGGCACGGAGCCTCACAATTAGCCATTGGCAAAAGAAAGGTTGATTATCCCGAGCCGCAGGCTTCCCTTTCCCAGAGGGATCCCTCCGGAACGGGAAAGGGATCCCTCTGGGACTTTGTTAGAACTCCTGGTCCAATGAACCTTGCGCCCCTTTTTTCTTCTGTCTAACTTTTATCGAAAGATTCACAATAGATAGGAGCGAAAGCTGCGACCGCGGTGTGGGTGACCCATGCTGGCCTGATTCGGAAATTCAGGTTGCTTTTGTTCAATGTAATGATGCTGCCAGGAACGCAGGTCCCGGTGCGGTGGATCTGCGGGTGGTGATCAACAACAAAGAGAAGGACCCATGGTAGACAAGACCTTCAGTTTCGAGGCGTTTTCACAGCATTCCTTTTACAAAGACGTTATCAACCGGCTGGTTGCCCTCACCGATCTAAAGCCGGGCCAGCGGGTAATGGACCTGGGTGCGGGCACGGGTGCGGTCACTCGGCTGCTGGTAGAGAAAGTTGCCGGCCCGAGGGGAGCCGAGGTGATCGCCGTGGAACCTTCCGCCTCAGTCCTTGATATCGCGCGCCGTAACCTGGAGGATGTGGGGGGCGCGGTTGTACGCTTCGTGCAATCAAAAGCGGAGCAGTTGTCGGAGATTGTGCGCAAACCCTTGGATGCCGTTATCTTCTGCAACGCCATCCATCTGGTGAAAGAGAAAGCCCGGGTGGTGGAAGAAGTGTGCGACTCCCTCCGCCAGGGTGGTATTTTTTCGTTCAATACTACTTTTTTTGAAGGGGCTGAACCGCCCGAGTCCCAGCAGTTCTACAAGCGGTGGATGCTCAGGGCACTGCGCCTGCTGAAAAGCCGGTATGATCTGAGCCCAAACAAGGAAAAGGTGGAAGCCCGCCACCGCCTGTCGGAGGCGCAATACGATCAGTTGATGCAGGATCACGGCTTCCTGGTGAAATCCAAGGAAATGCTCAAAGTGGACATGCCTCTGCAGAGCTTTGAGGATATCAGCGGGTACGATCTGTGGATCAAGGGTGTGCTGCCGGGTATACCCCTGGAGATCGGCGCTGAGGTCCTCAAGGAAGCGGTCGATGGGGCCTTTGCGGATCTGCAACTCAGCTCCTCGCCCCGCAACTGGCTGCTTATGGTAGCCAGTAAGGTCTAGTGCTCCACGTCAGCTCCCCTTCTTCAGGACTCCCCCTGAAATAATCAGGTGGAACTCAGGAACCCTTTTCGGATTCCTGGGTTCTGGTCACGTCTTTATTTTCCGTTAGGGTAATGGATCAGTTTCTGTTGCACTCAAAGTTTGGATCATGTAAATTTATAATGAGAATGAGTCGCAATAACAATATGAACTTCCCGGCTAACATGGTACCAAAAGGTTAAGATCCCTTATAATTGGATTGAAGGAGAAAAGAACCATGAAGTCATCCAAACCGGTAATAATAGCGCTTCTCTGTCTTGCTAATGCCATATTTGCATTCAGCAGTGTTGGTAGCCCGCGAGGTGATGTTAAGGGTACCGTGGTTGACGCGGAGACCGGCGAGCCGCTTATCGGGGTCAACATCGTCCTCGAGGGAACGAGTCGTGGAGATGCCACGGGAATTGATGGAAGGTTCGAAATCGATAATATTCCCCCGGGCATATATAAGTTGATCTACTCCTATAGTCGTCTCGCCGGGTATGAAGATGTCAATGATGCCGAGCGTTTATCAGTTGACCCTGTCATACGAGTAATTACTGGGAAAAAGGATAATGGCAAGCACGCGGCAAGTGCCAATACGATAGGACGTTTTGAAACGGACATCCTGATTCAACGGCACATTCATGTTGTAGGTGGATATTGTTCAAAATGTCAGAAAAAAATAGAGTGATTTTTTTATAATATTATTGAGAATGCAATGCAATAGCAAGAAGGAGAGATAAATGGTTATGGAGGAATGAAAAAAAAGAGGAAAAGTAACTTTCGATATTAAAACTTGAGTATTACTATAATTTTAAGGGAGTGAACATATGGTTGAGCGGATTCCTTTAACTGATATGGAGACTGGCGAGACAGGAACAGTAGTTGAGTTTTTTGGTGGAAGAGGGGTGTATAATCGCTTACGGGCACTCGGGATTAGACGTGGGGTAAAGATTATCAAAGTAAGTGGAGCTTTTGCACGTGGTCCGGTTGTCCTGCGGGTAGGGGGCACACAGGCAGCCCTGGGATTTGGAGTGTCTTATAAGGTTATTGTGGAGGTTGAACGATGAAGAAGATATTGCTTATGGGCAATCCCAATGTTGGTAAGAGCGCTCTTTTCTCGCGCCTTACAGGGATACACGTTATAGCTTCCAATTATCCGGGAACCACAGTTGAGTTTACTCAAGGAACCATGGGGGTAAAAGCTGAAAAGGCCATTCTTATTGATGTCCCGGGGACATATGATCTAGATGCGACCTCTAAAGCAGAAGAAATTGCGGTAAAGATGCTTGAGGATGGAGATACAGTTATTAATGTTGTTGATGCCACTAATCTTGAGAGAAATCTGCATCTTACTTTACATCTGCTGGAGAAGAATATACCCGTTATAATAGCGCTCAATGTCTGGGATGATGCCAGGCATAAAGGTATTACAATTGATGTTAAGAAGATGGAGCAGCTTCTCGGTGTTCCGGTAGTTCCCACCGTGGCAGTTACAGGAGAGGGAATTAAGGATCTCGTCTTGCGTATTCCCGAGGCTTCCAGCCCTGAAGTTGCGCAACGTTCTGAGGATGATAGATGGAGGGAAACAGGCAATATTGTTGATAAAGTTCAATCACTTCACCATCGGCATCACACAACCCTGGAGGTTATCGGCGATGCTTCAGTTAGGCATCTTACCGGAATTCCAATTGCTATTCTGGCTATGTTTGCTGCATTTAAGATTATCCGTTTTATTGGAGAAGGATTAATCGGAAATGTCTTTGAGCCAATCTTTGAGCGATTCTGGCAGCCTTTAATAATGCAATTGAGTTCGGTATTACATCCGGGAAGTTTTTTCCACTCAATTGTAATTGGAAAGTTAATTGAAGGAGAAATTGATTTTGTTCAATCTTTTGGATTGCTAACCACGGGTGTTTTCGTCCCTATAGGGATGGTTTTGCCTTATGTTTTTTCTTTTTACTTAGTTCTTGGGTTCCTGGAAGATTTTGGATATCTGCCGAGGCTGGCTGTACTCATGGATAATATCATGCACCGATTAGGACTCCATGGCTGGGCCATTATTCCCACGCTTTTAGGGTTAGGTTGTAATGTCCCTGGAATCATGGCAACACGAATCCTTGAGGGTCGAAGAGAGAGATTGATAACTGCAACGATAATCTCCATAGGCGTACCCTGTGCTGCTCTTCAGGCTATGATATTTGGGTTGGTTGGAGAACATGGCGGTAGTTATGTGGGGATTATATATCTTAACCCGTTGTGCTAGTTAGCCAGAGCATGTTTCACAAGATTGATGGGTCTGTG
>CAZQOY010000131.1:0-7217 GCA_964595095.1 uncultured bacterium
GCTGGTACAGTTTGCGCCGGATCATCGCTGGTCTTTGTTCGATCATGTCGAGATGCAAGAGGATCTGAAGGAAATCTTTGGAAGAGACGTAGATCTGGTGAATCGCCAAGCTATAGAGCAGAGCCATAATCCTATTCGACGAAAAGAAATACTAGAATCTGCTGAGGTCGTTCATGTCTTTGAGGGATGAGAGCTCACTCATAGACATTTTGCATGCTGCACGGTTGGTTAAATCCTTCGTCGAGGGCGCTGATCGAGAAGCATTTGAAAACGATATCATGTGCCAGTCAGCCGTCATTCACCAGCTGACAATCATCGGGGAAGCCACCAAGCGAATTTCCAAAGAGTACAGGAACAGCCACCCTAAAGTGCCGTGGCGACGAATGGCCGGTATGCGAGATGTCCTTATTCATGCCTACGAGCGAGTAGAATTAAAGGAGGTATGGATCGCGGCAACGGTTGATGTTCCTGAACTAATCCGGCAGGTAGAACCGCTGGTGCCGTCCAATGAATAGAATCTGCCGCTGACATACCGGTCAGGGTTTCCCTTCTAATTTTGCCTTTTACACTTTGCATTTTTCATTTTGCATCTCGGTGCCGCCTACGATCTGATATCCAGTGCCTGGTACAGGCGGCTGAAGTCGAAGTTGGCTTCCAGGATCTGCTGGAACTGTTCGAGCTTCTGGGCTTCGTGGAAGCGCGTGCGCCCGAAGAACTGGTTGATCGTCTCCACCGTCTCCAGCGTGGACTGCTGTGACAGGATAATCGGAACGCCTTTTACTTCAGCCTGGGTGATAATCTGCGGACTGGGATGCAGGCCTCCGGTCAGGATCAGGCAGCGGGTTGAGGTCTCCAGAGCTGCCAGGTGAATGTCTGACCGGTCGCCCCCGGTGATGACGGCCTTGTTTGGCTTACGCCGGAAGTGAGTCAGGGCGTGGTCCACACCCATGGCCCCGACGCTCAGGTTCTCCACCAGGGCGTCGGTATGCTCTTCGCCGGCCAGGATCTTGCCGTTGATCCCGTCAGCCAGCTCGCGGACGGTTGCCGCTGTCAACAAACGTTTTCGAGGAAGCAATCCCAGGATTGGCACGCCATGTTCCTCCAGAATCGGCACGACCGTATCCGAGAACAGCTCACGTTCGCGGTCCGGGACTGCATTCACCACGGCTCCAACCAGACGATCCCCCAGGATGTGACGGGCCTTTAGTATGTCATCCCCGATCAATCGGTGGGTATAGCGGGTCACTACCAGGACTGGCAGGTCAAGCAGGGTAGCAATCTCCGGTGCTGACAGACCGAACATACTCCCCTCACCCAGATCGCCTCCCCCTTCCACGATCAGGATATCGACGTCTGCGCTTAGCTCATCAAAGACGGTCTTGACCTGGGCCGGCAGGTCGGTTTTATCGCGCCAGGCTTTCTCGACGGCTGAGGCCGTGAGTTCCACCGGCACAATTTTGTTTAATGGGGCGGCCAAATCGAAGGTCTGTTTGATAAATTGAGCGTCCGTATCGGCAAGCCGTCTCCCGGTAACGGTGGGTGTGGCACTTACCGGTTTCAGATAACCTACAGTATGGCCATCCTGACGCAGATGCTGCATCAGGCCGGCTACTACCGCGGTCTTTCCACTGAAAGTCATGGTGGAGACAATAAAGAGTGATGTCATTTTGATCTCCTTCTACTGACCGGCACGAAATCTGCCAAATTCCAGGGCTCGCTGCGCTGACAGACCGATCACCGGTTTAAGAATCACGTTGTTCAATAGACAACCGGGCATCCAGAGCGACAGCCCCCTTATTATGAACTACTACGGGATTGATATCCAGTTCAACAATCTCGGGGAAATCCATCACCAGCTGTGACACGCGCTGAATAATCTCGGCAATAGCCTTCACGTCGGATCGTTTCTCTCCCCGCACACCGCGCAACAGGGGAGCGGCTCGAATCTCATTGATCATCGCACCGGCTTCGAGCTCCGTTACCGGTGCCAGGCGGAATGCTACGTCTTTCAAGACTTCTACGTATATACCGCCCAGTCCAAACAGGATCAACGGGCCGAACTGCGGATCGTGGCTCATCCCAACGATCACTTCCTTGCCCGGATCGATCATCTCCTGAACCAGGCTCCCCCAGATTTCTGCATTCGGCATATGCTTCAGGCAGCGATACATGATGAGATCAAACGCGTCACGCACGTCATCCGCGTCATGGAGATCTAACCTGATACCACCAACATCCGATTTATGAAGGATATCTGGTGAGGCAACCTTCAGTGCGACCGGAAACCCGATGTCCTCCGCAATCTCGATGGCCTCTTCGCTTGTGCGCGCCAGCCTGGATTCAGGCAGTGAAATTCCGTACGCCGCGATAACGCCCCTGGCTTCCACTTCCCCCAGGGTCAGGCGGCCATCGGCGCGAACTTCGTTCAGAATTCGCTGAACCTCTTCACGGTTAACGTCAAACTCGTCGGGTTCCGTGTGGGGTTGACTCAGGTATTGGCGATAATGCCACATTGCCTGTAGCGCACTTACCGCCCGGTCAGGTGCAGGAAAATCAGGCACTCGATTGCGATTGAGAATATCAGCCCCAGCGCGGATTTTCGCTTCACCCATAAAGCAGCCAATAATAGGTTTGTCATATTGGCTCGCCAGCTCTGATACCAGTTCCGCCGTCTGTGTGATCTCAGTCATCACCTGGGGCGTCAGAATTACTATTATGCCGTTGACCTTCGGATCCTCGAGAGCCGCCTTCAGTGCCAGGGCATAGCGGTCAGCGCCCGCGTCTCCCAGCACGTCGATAGGATTGTAGACGTTGGCAGCTCCCGGTAATCCCTCGCGCAAGGTCTGGACCGTCCCGGTATCGAGCTGCGCCAGGTGCAGGCCAGCCCGTTCCAGCCCGTCAGTCGCCAGAATGCCCGGACCGCCGGCGTTGGTTACAATAGCAATATACGGCCCTTCCAGGAGCGGCTGGTAGGCAAACGCCAGGCCCCAATCAAAGATATCCTGCAATGATTCGGCTCGCAGTACGCCGGCTTTCTGGAAGGCTGCCTCATAGGCGTGCTCCGAGCCGGCCAGGCTTCCGGTGTGGCTGGACACCGCTTTCGAGCCCGCTGCCGTCGTACCCGATTTGAGCGCCACAATCGGTTTTTCAGCTGACACCTGCCGGGCCACGTCGATGAATTCACGCCCATCGGGCAATCCCTCAATATAGGCCAGCACAACCGCAGTGTGTTCATCATCCTTCCACTGCAGCAGCAGCGCCGCTTCGTCAACGTCGGCCTTGTTGCCAAGACTAACAAATCGTGAGAAGCCGATCCCCTCGGCGACGGCCAGGTCCAGCACCGCGGTGCACAGCGCACCGGATTGGGACATGAAGGCAATGTTGCCCTGCTCGGGCATGCTGGCGGCAAAAGAGGCGTTGATGGGGCAAAAGGTATCGATAATCCCGAGGCAGTTTGGCCCGATAACGCGTAAGCCGTACTCGCTGGCGATGGCAGTGATTTCCTGTTCACGACGGACGCCTTCCACGCCGGTCTCCCCGAATCCGGCGGTAATGACGATAACCGCTTTGAGTCCTTTTTCGCCGCATTCACGTAGTGCGTCCAGCACAAAGCGTTCCGGGATGACAATGACCGCCAGGTCGAGATTGCCGGGAATGTCTTTGACGCTGGGATAAGCCGGCAACCCAAGTATCTCGTCGGTCTTGGGATTGACCGGGTAGACGTTGCCCTTATAGCCAGAGGCTATGATATTGCTCAGGATCCCATATCCCAACTTCTCGGGATCACGGGAAGCACCGATGACCGCCACCCCATCGGGGCGGAGAAACGCGTCCAGTTTAGCAGTCTTTTCGCTACCTGAAGAATTCATAGGCTATTTTATCAAAATTAGTGGTATGGCTTAATCTATGTGTAATGTGTACTAAACGTCGTCCAAAGGACGAAGACACTTGTTAAAAGTAACAGGCAAATCCTGTGACTTCAAGGCGCACCTCAACAGGAGTTCCCCCGAAATATCGGGTGAAATCGGGCGATATTTGCCATGCAGGGCGTTTGCCCCGCCGGGCCGAAAAGTCCGATAAAATGGGGTCGCGTTGGGGCCTGTTTGGGTCTCCCCACTGACCGGGAAGAAGGGACCGGTGCAAAATTCCACAAAATCCCTACAAAATTTCATTTTTTAAGGCTTTCGCCCGACGGGAGCATTGTTCGGGTGGTGTAGAGTTTTCCGGCGGGTACGATGGGCGACGGTGCAGAATGCAGAATGCAGAATGAGATCGCCACGCCGCTCCCTTACGGTTGCGGCTCGCGACGACAGATTGCTGCGGTATGTTGCGGGCTTTTTCATGCAGGGGGAAGATAAGGAAATGGAAAGGGGCTGTCGTTCGCCAGGTGCGCGAAAAGGGTTTTTACAGGGCCCGGGCCAACGGGGTTTTTTCCCAAAAACAGCCTGCTCCACTTGTATGTCGTCATATCTCTCAATAAGTCAACAGGTTAAAAACTCATACGTCTAAGTCTAATTATCGGGGGAAGTCCTGGCAACTCAAAACAGGATTTCACCCCTAAATGAGTTGCCTGAGCTTGCCACCGGAGTTGCCCCTGATGTCAAGACATTTTTTCCCTGAATTATGTAGGTTGTGAGCTGTCCTGGGAGCCAGAACGCTGGCCCTTCAATCAGCCGTCAGCTAATTGCCATACTGAAGGGGCACAGCCCCGACACTTTGGTCGGGATGCCAAGCCGCGCGCTGTGCCCCTACTGCTTTAAAAATAGCGCTCGATCTTCTCGTCAATTTGCGCCCAGATGGTCTCAATATCATCCATCTTGCTGATGTAATCCTCAGCGCCGGCCCTCAGAGCCTCATCCACATCCTTCATTTCCGTCCGACCGGTAAGCATGACTACCGGGATAGCCTTTAGGTCGGGGTTGCCCTTAAGCTGCGCGCACACAGCAATCCCGTCCATGCCGGGCAGCATCACATCCAGGAAGATGATGTCCGGCCCCACCTCCTTGACGCTCTTAAGCGCAGTTTCCCCGTCATAGGCAATATGGACTTTATGGCCGGCCCCCTCAAGGTGGAGCTTGATTACCTCCGCATATTGCTTATTGTCTTCTACGAGGAGGATGGTTTTGGGCATCTTTGCACCTGCGCTCCCTCGCTGAGTCGGTTCATCCGACGCCGCCTTATCCAGCAGCCGCCTCACCCTCGCCGCAATATACCATCGACTATACAACTCGCAACCCGGCTACACTGTGCTACGCCCGTCTGGCCGCCGGACAGGCCGGGCGGACTCGAAACTCCCGCCGCAGGCGAGCCTACCCCTTCGCGCACAGCAGCTGCTTGAGGGATGTCACCACCTCCACCAGGTCGGCCTGTTGGGCCATGACCTCGTCGATGTCCTTGTAGGCGGCGGGTACTTCGTCGAGGACACCCTTGTCCTTGCGGCAGACCACCCCTTTCGTCTGGGCTAGCAGGTCGGCGCGGGTGAACTGCTTGCGGGCCCGCGTCCGTGACATACGCCGCCCGGCCCCGTGGGAGCAGGAGTGGTAGGACTCGGGGTTGCCCCGGCCGCGCACGATATAGGTCTTGGCCCCCATCGAGCCGGGGATGATGCCCGGCTCCCCCCGCTGCGCCCGCATCGCTCCCTTCCGGGTAACGTACACCTGCTTGCCGAAGTGCTTCTCGAGGGCCGTGTAGTTATGATGGCAGGATATGACCTCGCCGACCACTTTCAGGTCCTCGTCGGTGTCCCGGAACAGGACCGCCTGGAGGACCCTCAGCACGATGTCGAACATGGTCTGCCGGTTCAGGGCGGCGTACTGCTGGCACCAGAAAAGGTCGTGGATATAGTCTTTGAACTCGGCGATCTCCATGGTCAGGTAGGCCAGTTCGGGGTCTTCCAGCCGGATGTTCCGCTGGTGCATGAGCTCCTTGGCCCGGCGGATGTAGAAATCGGCCACCGTCTTGCCGATGTAGCGCGAGCCGGAGTGCAGCAGGAGCCAGACATTGTTATCCGGATCGAGACACAGCTCGATGAAGTGATTGCCGCCGCCCAGGGTGCCCACCTGGGTGGCCGCCCGCCGCATAGCCCTATCGGGGAGCGCGCCTTTGCAACGGAGGGTACCGAAGTCGACCCCTTTGCTGGTGCGGTCGTTGGGGTGGCAGGCGGTACCCATGGGAATGGCCCGTTCAATGGCGGTGTGCAGCGGTTCCAGTGAATCGGGCAGCCCGTCAGCATTTATATGCAGCTGCGCCGCCAGCATGCCGCAGCCGATGTCCACGCCTACCGCCGCGGGAACGATGGCATCGATGGTAGCCATCACGCAGCCGATGGTGGCCCCCAGACCTAAGTGGACATCGGGCATGACGGCCAGATGCTTGTAAATGAATGGCAGCCGGGAGGTGCGCTCCAGCTGGCGCATAGTATCCGGTTCAACCTGGTCAGGGTCGGCCCAGATCTTAATTGGACTTCCGCCGGCTTTATGGAGGAACATCTGCTCAGTAGCCTGTTTAAGCCAAATTTAACCCTGATGTCCTCAAAAAAAATAAAAAGCGCTTGAGCGAAGAGCCCAAACGCCTGCATAAGAGCTGCCTTAGCGAACCGGCAAAAATTGTTACATAGCGGACCGTACTCTAGCCGATCCTACCGGTACTGGTTGGTACCCCAAGGAGATCAAGATGTGGTTTAAGTCCTCAATTGTGATCCTTGCCTTATCATAGGTGATTTGCAGCTGGTTGTCAGCTTTTGACAGCCGAACCGAATGGATACCGTTGTATTTAACCAAAGCTGATTCCACCAGGCTGAGTTGAGCGACAGGAGTGGGCTCAAGCTGAATGGAAACCTCTACAAATTCCTGGCGGTTATAGTTACCGCCAACAATTATAGCAAAGACCAGGAGGGTTACAATAATAGCACCAATATATCTCATAACATTCTCAACGTACATATTTAATATAAGTATTTTATGAGAATAAGTCAATAGAAAATTGTCGGCAGTGTGTCAAGCTTACAGACATGGTTTACACTTTGGGGTAAAATAAAGTTGAGGTTCTTGTACTTGGGATCATCCAGAATTGGCACCGTCCAGAGGCAGGCTTGCTCGGCTGTTTTGGATAGGATGCCCGCCTTTTTCATCCGCTGACAGGGCGTCCGGTTCTGGTGGTACGCGTTGGGCCGTATGCGGTTAAAGTAGTACTCCCAGGCAGTGCTCTTACCGACCAGT
>CAZQOY010000132.1:0-2020 GCA_964595095.1 uncultured bacterium
AGCTGGACTTTAAGAAACTATCTGACGAAATTGCTCGACGTACTAATATATCCCTGCCAAGTGAATCAGTTCTAATGAAAGTACAATAATTCCCTTTATAAAGAATTCGCCATTTTCCTGCGACCATTAAGTAGTCTCTAATACAAATGTCCCTTCCTGACCTATCATTCGGGTGTTAACACCCATGCACATCACCCTCCTCCGCGCCGTCATTTCCATCCCTGAGGCCCGCTCGCTCAAGGAAAAGCGCCGGGTGGTGAGGAGAGAACTCACCCCCTTCACTAACGCGAAGCCCCCTCTTTTACAAATAGAGGGGGCTGGGGGATGAGCTATTTTGGGCAGAATCCCCCCGCTCAACTCATCTTCTCTTCCTAACTTTGAACCCGAAACCAGAAACTCGAAACAAGTCCCGAAGGGATCCCTTCGGGATAACTCGTAACTGAAAGTGCACATCGCCCTACTCCGCGCAACCATCTCCATCCCTGAGGCCCATAGCTTGAAGGACAAGCGCCGGGTGGTGAAGTCCCTGAAGGACCGGACCGTCAACCACATGAATGTCTCGGTGGCGGAGGTGGGTCAGCAGGAAGTGTGGAACCGGGCGGAGCTGGCCTTTGTCACCGTGGCGGCGGAGAAGTCAGTGGTAGAGAAGCGGCTGTCGGAGATAGCCGAACGTCTGGAGCGCAATCATGAGTGGGTGCTGATGGAGGTGGGGACGGAGTTTTTATAGTTGTTAGTCGGTTAGTTGTTAGTTGTTAGTCGGCTAGTTGTTAGTTGTTGGAGCGGAGTGTTTTGATCAGGGCGGTGAGCATTTTCCTGATTTCAGTCAATCTACCTGGAAGCTTGCCATAGTTATCCTCACCAATATAATCAAGATCGCGGCATAGATAGAGGAGATAATCTACCTCGCTGGCCGAACCGGCGGCAATCTGTATAAACTGGGCCAGTTCGCCTGCTGTTCCTCGCCCGCAGCCTTCCGCAATGTTCGTCGGCACAGAAGCCGCCGCTCGGCGCAACTGGCTGATTAACCCATACCTTTCATCCTTGGGGAATTTCTGAGTGGTCTTGTAGATATCCAAAGCGAACCGATGAGATTTCTCCCAGACCTTCATTTCCCTGTAATCCTGCATCTACGTCTCCTGTATACTCCTTAACCCACTAAAAACTAACCACCAACAACTAATAACTGATCAATCCCTCTTCCTCTCGGGAATGACCTCCAGCTCCAGCAACTCATCGCCCCGCCGGACCATCACCTTCACCGGTACTCCCGCCTTGGCCGCCTGTAGGGCGTACATGTAGTCGTAGATGTTCTGCACCTCAGTCTCGCCGAAGCGTATGATGATGTCTCCCGCCTTAAGGCCGCCCTTGTCGGCGGGACCTCCACCCCGGGCGCCGGAGATGCGCATACCTTCACCGTCCCAGGTGTGGTCGGGGATAGTGCCCAGCGCAACGGCCAGCTCGCGCCTGGTGGCAGGCCGGCCGCCCTCAACCCTGGTGAAAGCCGGCGGCTCCAGCCTGGCAGCCAGTGCTTCGGTGACCCGGGCAGCCAGCTGGCCAACTTTGACCATGCCATCAAAATTCAAGAACTCAACATCATCACTCGGGCGGTGGTAGCGCTCGTGCTCCCCGGTAAAGAAAGAGAGTACCGGCTTGCCCTGAAGGTAGTAGGACTGGTGGTCGCTTGGGCCGTAGCCCTCATCCTTATAGACCAGGTTGAGGGAGTCGCTGTTGAGGGTCGGCAGCAGCTCCTTCCACAGGGGTGAGGTTCCGGCACCCTCAATAACCAGCTTGCTCTCAGTGAGTCCACCCACCATGTCCAGATTCACCATGGCCGCCACGCTGTCCATAGGTACCGGGGGATATTTGGTCACGTAGGCTGATCCCAGCAGACCGATCTCCTCAGCGCCAAAGGCCTGGAACATGATAGAGCGCTGGTTGGCGGCATCCAGTCCGGCGTCTGGTGAATTGAAGGCCAGATAGCGGGCCAGCTCCAGGAGAGTGGCGGTGCCCGAGGCGTTGT
>CAZQOY010000132.1:2030-7213 GCA_964595095.1 uncultured bacterium
ATGGCGGTGGTGTCGGGCACCCTGGAGCCGGAACCGGGCCCGCCCCAACCCAGGTGGTCATAGTGGGCCCCCAGTACCACCCACTGACCTTTAAGTGAACCCGTCCCGGGCAGGGCCGCCAGCACGTTCCGTGACCTGGCTTCCTGTGGCACCAGGTCAGTTGTGACAGAGACGCTCACCCCCGGCACCTCATGGCTCAGGGGCAGGCGCGTGGCGTTGATCTCCTGCTGCAGCTCGGCGATGGTGAGGTGCTCGGTGGCCAGGAGCCGGTCGGTGGCACGGCGGGTTAGATTCACCACCGGGAGACCGGTATCGCCACCCCGGTCGTAGCGCAGGGTCATGAGGTAGTCTTCCTCATCATCGGCAGGGCCGGTCACCACGATCACCGCCGCCGCTCCCTTTTCCCGGGCCATGAGGACTTTTTTCCTCAGTGGTGTGTGCTTGCCAAACGGCCCATATAGATTGGTGCCGTCCGGCGAGTAGCGCAGAAGCATTACCACTTTTCCAGCTGCGTCTACGTCGGCGTAATCGTCGTATTCAGGGTCAGTGGCACTGATGCCGTATCCGGCGAAAACCAGGCCACCTTCCGCCTGAACCGAAGCGGAGAAGCCCAGGGATCGGAAGTCCACATCGGATTCCAGTTTCGTCTGCTCACCAACGCCTTCCACTACCCAGCTGAGAGCATTGCCGGGTCCCATTTCCATCCGGGCAATGAAAGAGAAGGGTTGGAAAAAATCGGGAACGGCGGGCCTGTCCGGCGGCTTGCCCCGACGTTTCTGTCGGGGCCAGACGGGTTCCAGCCCGTAGCGGATGAACTCCCGGCGGACGTACTCGGCGGCCTGCAGCTCATGAAGCGAGCCAGCCGCCCGACCGTAGAGGCTGTCACCGGCCAGGTAGCCGGCGTGGGCGAGCAGGGCTTCAGCTGCGATAGGTCCCCGGGATACATCTCTGGCGGGCCTCCCCCCGCCGCCAGGCGGGGTAGCACACGAATAGAAAAGAATGATAATCAACGCAAAGCATCGCATGGGTAGCTTCCTTTCAATAAGAGAACTCAAGACATGGCTGGACAATTCGAGATCATCGCTAAGATTGGGTCCGGCCGGCTTGCAGCACCAGTTCGGGGAAGTCGGTGAAAATACCATCCACACCGATTGATTTCAGGTACTGGATCATAGGCCGGTTATTCACCGTCCACACGTTTACTTTCATTCCCCGCCGATGGGCCTTGTCCACTATCTCCGGCGTCATGACAATCACGTGGAGATGGAGAAAATCGGGGTGGACCAGATTGAGACAATACGGTCGCCGCAGGTACCACGGCACAAGCGTATCCCTCCAGATGTAGCCGATAGCCAGTTCCGGTTCCAGCCGCCGCACCTTGAGCAGCGACAGAGGACTGAAGCTGGAGATTATTGTGCGTTTCACCAGATAGTACCTCCGCACCAGGGCAATCACCTTCTCCTCAAACCCGGGGTTGAACCAACGCCTGGACTTCAGCTCAATGTTGATGAGCATGTCCTCCGGAAGCGCCTCCAGAACTTCCTCTAGACGAGGAATACGGGTGGGAGAGAATTCACCTCCCCACCGATAGGCGGCATTGAGTTCGGCGATGGCCGCATAGGGCTGCTCCCAGATATACCCGTTCCCTTCGGTACCCTCTTCCAGGTGGTAGTCGTGACTGACGATCAGCACGCCGTCGGCGGTTTCCATCACGTCCAGCTCAATAAAATCGACACCGGCCTTGAAGGCCTCCTGAAAGGCGGGGAGAGTATTCTCCGGGGCTCTTGATGGGACCCCCCGATGAGCCAGGCATAGCAGCCGTCCCTCCGGACAAAATGATACCCCCCGGGCCTGCCAGAACCACAGATAGCGCACGACCCTGGCCACCACCAGGCCTGTGAGAAGGATCACCACCCAAGTGAACACGTCCGACACTGATTTCCCTCCAGAAAATAATGCAGCCGGAAATTTAGTCGAATCCCGGAAGAGGGACAAGGTATGGCCGCAGGACCTGCTGCCCGAAATGCTGTAGCCAGTGGAGGGTAATATAATGCGATTGCGGCTTTTTTACTGAGCCTATCAGAGTGTAGCTTTAACTGTTCACATTTCGACGTTGAGCAAGGAGTAGCAATGACAGAGGTAGAAGTCAGACGCGTTGAAGGCAGCACCTTTCTAGCCAAAGGTCCCTCTAATCACTGGGTGGTCATAGACGCCAAGCCGGAGAACTATGGTCATGACGGAGGTGCTCGTCCCATGGAGCTGGTCCTGATGGCCCTGGGCGGCTGCAGCGGTATTGATGTGGAGCTCATCCTGCGCAAGATGCGAGTAGAGGTTAAGGACTTCCGTATAATACTGTCGGGTGAGCGGGCCGAAAAAGTACCGCGAAAATTCACTGAAGTGCATATAGCCTACCACTTCTGGGGTCAGGACCTGCCCCGCAAGAAGCTGGAGCGGGCGGTGCGGCTCTCCGAAGAGAAGTACTGCTCCGTCACCCATACGTTGAACGAATCGGTGGCGATCACGTCAGAGATAGTTATACACACCGATGCGGAACCGGTCTAATCTCAAGGTAAGGATGAGGAGGTAGATATGCCTACCGGAAGAGACAAGTGGGTCACAGCTGAAGAGGCCGTGGGCATCATTAAATCGGGAGACAAGGTGTTCGTCGGATCGGGGGCGGCGGTGCCCAGAGTGCTGGTAAAAGCCATGACAGCCAGGCACGAGGAACTGGAAGGAGTGCAGGTGCACCATATCCTCACTATGGGTACCACTGAGGAGAGCGCCCCCTACCTGCTCCCCGGCATGGAACAGAGCTTCATTCATTACGCCTGGTTCATCGGCCCCAACGCTCGCCAGGCCGTTAACGAGGGTCGGGCCTATTTTATCCCGGTATTCCTGTCAGAAGTCCCACGCTATCTGACCCAGGCGGAACCGGATGTGGCCCTGATCCAGGTAAGTCCACCCGATAACCGGGGTTATTGCAGCCTGGGGGTATCTGTAGACGTTGTCCGGGCCGCCTACCTGGCCAGTAAGAAAGTAATTGTGGAGGTCAACCCCCAGATGCCCCGCACCTACGGTTATTCCTTCATCAACGTCCGGCAGATTGAATACCTGGTGGAGGTGGACTATCCCCTCTATACCTACGAGTGCGAGGAGCCAACCGAGGTCCAACAAAAGATCGGCGCCAACGTCTGCGGTCTCGTCGAAGATGGTGCTACTCTCCAGGTGGGTATTGGCGCTATTCCCGATGCCGCCCTGCGCTGCATGCAAAACCATAAGGACCTGGGTGTCCACAGCGAGATGATCTCCGATGGCATTATGGAGCTGGTGGAGGCCGGGGTGGTAACCAACGCCAGAAAAAACCTCAATCCGGGGAAAGTGGTAACCAGTTTCATGATCGGAACCCGGCGGCTGTACGACTGGGCTATAGACAATCCGATACTCGAGATGCGCCCCTGCGAGTACACCAACGACCCCTTTAACATTGCCCGCAACGACAAGGTGGCAGCCATCAACTCGGCCCTGTCAATCGACCTGAAGGGCCAGGTCTGCTCCGACAGCCTGGGCCGACAGTTCTATAGCGGCATCGGCGGCCAGGTGGACTTCATGCGCGGGGCTTCCCGCTCAAAGGGTGGCAAGCCCATCATTGCCCTGCCCTCCACGGCCCGCGTTGGCGACGAGACCGTCTCCCGCATCGTCCCCTACCTGGATGCAGGAGCCGGGGTGGTCACCAGCGAGGGCGACGTGCATTACGTGGTCACTGAATATGGTATTGCCAGCCTCGGCGGCAAGCCCATGGGCCAGCGAGCCGAGCAGCTCATCTCCATCGCCCACCCAGATTTCAGGGAGGAGCTCTACAACTACGCCCGGGAGAGCGGATTCACGGTGAGGAAGGTATTTTAGCCACGAATTAACCCGAATTGTCACGAAATATAAGATTAACCGCAAAGGCGCAAAGAACGCAAAGAAAAATACGAAGAGCGAAGAGCAGTGGAAGTTAGTGGCAGTAGTAGGCGCGGTCAGTTGTTCGTTGCTTTCCAGTCCTTTGGCAAGCTCAGGAAAAGCTTCCAGCATCCAGTGGAATTCGTGATAACTCGTGGCTGACCCTTCTACTTCGCCGATATCACCGGGCAGTCGGCCTTAAGGATGGTATTGGGGCCTCTCCCCATCGTTCAGCCTGCTTCGGCGAGCACCGATACTTCCTTTTCAAGACAGCCTCCGAGCCGTTCCTTCTCGACTTCCAGGTCGTACCTGGTTTGCAGGTTGAGCCAGAAGCGTTCGGATGTGCCGAAATATCGCGAGAGCCGCAGGGCGGTGTCAGCCGTGATCGACCGCTTGCCGTGAACGATTTCGTTGATGCGACGGGGTGACACACTGATGTCCTTTGCCAGCCGGTACTGGCTGATCTGCATGGGCTTCAGGAACTCTTCCAGCAGGATTTCACCGGGACAAACCGGAGGGAATCTTTCCGTAGTCATTACAACCTCCTAGTGATAATCCGCGATCTCCACGTTAAAAGCATCCCCCCGGTCCCATTGGAAACAGATACGCCATTGATCATTAATCCGGATGCTGTACTGTCCTTCACGGTTCCCTTATTGTTTATGAATGTCTATCCAGGGAAGACTTCTCCAATTCTTGCAGGATTTCCTTTTTCTCTAGCATCACCAGTTTATAGAGTAACATTTTCTTTCTATCTTTTTTTTCTTTTTCCCCGAATATTATAAGAATATTATTTTTTATTACTAAGAAAAAGATGATTTTACTCTTTATTGTTTTTTATTTCTAGTAATTTCGGCTTTTTAATTTTTATTCCCACTAGCATAACAAGAAATGCAATTATTAATGTCACTGTTCCCCATTTTGCAAAAAAACCAATTTTACTATATATTTCCATCTTTATAAAATTTGACATTAAATATAATAAGAATGCTGATATAATTCCTCCTATATATAATGCGAAAATAAAGATTGCATACAAATAAAATACACTATCCCTAACTGTAGCAAAATCGTATTCTAAAATATCATTGTCGGTTTTTATAATATTTTTATATATTTCTCCAAATGGATATCTGCTTCTTGATAGCATTAGAATAAATAGCATTATTAAAATTGTTACAATATTAATAAGGGTAAAGTCCCAAAAGAGCCACTAAGTGTTGACTCCTTCTAGTTGTTTA
>CAZQOY010000133.1:0-7167 GCA_964595095.1 uncultured bacterium
CCTTTTCCGGCTTATAAGAGCGGTAGTTGATGGTCTCCGGCTTGAGAACCTCACCGTAAGACTGGTTAAGGATCATCTCGGGGCTCATCAGACTAAGCGTGATGGACCGGATACCCTGCTTCGAAGTTGGCTGTGTCGGCTTGATGTAAACCAAAGTAATCCCCCAGTTAATCCAAGGTGATGTTCAGACCTAGCCCTTGAAGTTCCTTAAGCAGCACATTGAAGGACTCCGGCATGCCGGGCTCAGGTGTGTTATCACCTTTTACGAGCGTATTGTATAGCTTGGACCGGCCTTCCACATCGTCAGACTTGACAGTCAGAAGTTCCTGAAGAGTGTAGGCTGCGCCGTAGGCTTCCAGGGCCCAGACTTCCATTTCACCGAAGCGTTGGCCGCCAAACTGGGCTTTCCCTCCCAGAGGTTGCTGGGTGATCAGTGAGTAGGGGCCCGTGGAACGGGCGTGCATCTTGTCATCCACCTGGTGGCTCAGTTTCATCATGTAAATGATCCCAACGGTGACGGGGTTTTCGGTACGATCCCCGGTGCGCCCATCCCTTAAGTATACCTTGCCATTGGAAGGCAGTCCGGCCTCCGTCATCTCCTGCTGCACCTCATCAATGCCCGCACCGTTAAATACCGGTGACGAATACAATTTGTTCAGCCTGAAACCGGCCCAACCAAGCATGGTCTCATACAGCTGGCCTACGTTCATCCGGGAGGGTACACCCAGAGGGTTGAGCACAATATCCACCGGCGTCCCATCATCCATGAAAGGCATATCCTCTTCGGGTACAATCACCGATACGATGCCTTTATTCCCGTGTCGGCCGGCCATCTTGTCACCCACGGATATTTTACGCTTGTTGGCGATATAGACCTTGGTCAACTTGAGAACACCAGGCTGGAGCTCGTCCCCTATGCGGATCTTAAATATGTCCCTCTCCAGCTCGTCCTCAAGATCCTTCAGAGCCTTCTTACGGCCTTCTAGAACATCTAAGATCTTCCCCCAAATCCTGGTATTGTCTACCCATTGGGATTTAAGGCTCAGACGGTCGAAGTCCAGGCCTGATACCTTGGCATCAGTGAGCTTGGTCTTGGCCTTGATAAGCGTACGGTTCGTGCCCAGATCGCGGATCCCGCCTGAAAGCTGACCGATCATCAGCTGCTTGACCAGTTCATTCCGCTTCTCCATGAGAGCGATGCGTTCTTTCCGGGCTTGGGCTTGAAGTTCTTCAATCCGCTGTTTATCCTCTACCCGGCTGTGTGAACTTTTACGCTCGAACAGCTGGGTTTTAATAACCGTTCCCCTGACCCCGGAATCACATCGCTTGGAAGTGTCTTTCACATCGCCAGCCTTCTCGCCGAATAT
The DNA here is from genome assembly GCA_964595095.1 of uncultured bacterium. Classification (GTDB taxonomy): domain Bacteria; phylum Fidelibacterota; class Marinisomatia; order SCGC-AAA003-L08; family TS1B11. The sequence goes on from CAZQOY010000133.1 coordinate 1,368, forward strand.
TGCTCGCAGCAGCTTTTCTTCCGGCGTGGGATCAGTTTCTCCTTTCGGTGTCACTTTTCCGATTAGAATATCACCCGGTTTGATCTCAGCTCCCACGCGGATAATTCCATTGCTATCCAGATTCCTGGTGGCCTCTTCGCTGACATTAGGGATTTCGTTAGTTAGCTCTTCAGCCCCACGCTTGGTATCCCTTACTTCCAGCTCGGACATCTTGATGTGGATCGAAGTCAGGATGTCTTCTTTGAGCAGGCGTTCATTAATAACGATTGCGTCCTCGAAATTGTACCCCCGCCAGGGCATGAAGGCAACCATCAGGTTGCGTCCCAGAGCCAGCTCACCCTGGTCGGTTGCACATCCGTCAGCCAGGAGGGTTCCCTTCTTTACTTTTTTACCCGGGTGCACCAGGGGCTTCTGGTTAATACATGTATCCTGGTTAGTGCGCAGAAACTTGTAGAGGGAATAGGTGCGTATGTTTTCCTCATCCTTCAGGAGTACATCTTCCCCCTTGACACGGACTCGGATAGTGATGCGATTGGCTTCCACCGACTCTACGGTTCCGTCAACGTCGGAATAAATGGCCGCCCGGGAATCCTTGGCCACCCGTGACTCAACACCGGTACCAACGATTGGGCGTTCCGGTTTGAGCAGGGGCACGCTCTGGCGCTGCATATTAGATCCCATTAGAGCCCGGTTGGCATCGTCGTGCTCCAGGAAAGGAATCAAAGAAGCAGCCACAGATACGATCTGACTGGGCGCCACATCCATATAATCGACCAGATCTGGTGTTACCAGGGGAAAGTTGTCCCCTTTGCGCGTAAGTACCCGCTCGGATGTAAACTGGTCATCTTTAACCGGCTCATTGGCTTGAGCAATATGAACCCGGTCTTCGTCATCGGCGGAGAGGTATTCCACATTGTCAGTGATTCGGTAATCGCCGTTGGAATGCTCTACTCTGCGATATGGTGACTCAATGAAGCCCAGGTTGTTAACCATTGCGTGGGTAGCCAGAGAGCTGATGAGCCCGATATTGGGGCCTTCGGGTGTTTCGATGGGACACAAACGCCCATAGTGGGTATAGTGAACGTCCCGGACTTCAAACCCGGCTCGTTCCCTGGTCAGTCCGCCGGGACCCAGCGATGATATACGCCGCTTGTGAGTGATCTCCGAGAGCGGGTTGGTCTGATCCATGAACTGAGACAGCTGGCTGGTTCCGTAGAAGGCACTGAGGACGGAAGTGACGATCCGGGAATTGATCAGGTCCTGAGGGGTGAGGCTTTCGGCTTCCCGGGTGCTCATCCGCTCCCTGATAGTGCGCTGCATGCGGCTGAGGGCGATGGAGAACTGGTTGGACAGCTGCTCGCCTACAGTCCGGACCCGTCGATTCCCGAGATGATCAATATCGTCAGGACCGCGTTCACCCTTGCGCATGTCAATCATGTAGCGGAGAGCTTCAATGAAATCCTCCCTGATCAATACGGGTGTTTCGATTGGGGCGCGGAGATTGAACTTCTTATTGATACGATAACGTCCGACCTGCCCCAGGTCATACTTCTTCGGGGAAAAGAACATCCGATCTACGAATTTCTGGGCCACATCGATACTGGGAGCCTCACCCGCCCGGAGGTCGCGATAAAACCGGGCCAGGGCTTCCTCATGGTTGGTGGTAGGGTCCTTTTTCATAGTATTAAGGATCATTTCAACTTCGAGGTCCTTATCCTGGCATAAGACCGAAACCACCGGTACACCGGACTTTTTAATCAGGGCATGATCCTCCCTGGCCAACTCTTTCCCGGCCTCGGCCACAACCTCGCCCGTTTCGGTATTCACCACGTCAGCGGCCAGTTTGCGCCCGGCTAGCTTGGCGGCAGGGATTTTTCTGAGATGTAGATCCTCCAGCAGGCCAAAGGCCCGAAAAATATCCTCATTGGTAGCATAGCCGACAGCCCGTAGCAAGAGAGTAGCGGGGAATTTCCGCCGCCGGTCAATGATGGCATATAGGCAGTCGTAGATATCGGTGGTAAAGTCCACCCAGGAACCCCGGAATGGTATGATCCGCGCCTGGTAAATACTTGTGCCGTTGGGATGCTTGCTCTCCTCAAAAAAGACACCGGGGGAGCGCTGGAGCTGACTGACGATAATGCGTTCGGCACCGTTGATGATGAAGGTGCCCCGGTCGGTCATATACGGTATATTACCGAAGAAAACATCCTGTTCGATGCTTTGGGCATAGACCGACTTATCCTCTTCGTCGGTGATATGGAGGATCAGTCGAACCCGGAGAGGAACGGTGTAACTGACACCACGATCCAGACATTCCCGGACCGTGTATTTAGGCTTCCCGAGGTAATAACTGACATATTCCAGCACATAATTGCCGTGGCTGTCCTCCACAGGGAACATGCCGCGGAATACATTTTCCAGCCCTTTGACTTCCCGCTTCTCTGGAGAAACCCTTTCCTGAAGAAATTCTTCATAAGAAGAAGTTTGTATCGCCAGTAGATCAGGTATATTTGTAGCCGGGCTGATATGGGTAAAGGAATACCGCTCAGGAGCGGGTTTCGCACTTACGGACAAAGCAAACCCTCCTTCCGTAGACTGTGTCTATCGGGACTGTTAACTATTAATGGGAAAACGGAGTTCTGCGTCAAATGGCTACTTCAGCTCGACGGTTGCGCCAGCCTCTTCGAGTTTGGACTTGATGCTTTCAGCCTCATCTTTGGAGACCCCCTCTTTCACATTGTTAGGAGCGTTGTCCACCAGCTCCTTCGCCTCCTTGAGTCCGAGGCCGGTTATCTCACGGACCGCTTTGATCACATTGATTTTTTTCTCACCGATTTCAGCCAGTACGATGTTGAACTCGCTTTTTTCCTCAACGGGTTCGGCCTGACTGGCGGCGGGACCGGCAGCGGCCACCGCTACCGGTGCAGCGGCGGTTACTCCGAACTTTTCTTCAATATCCTTGATAAGGGCCGAAACTTCCACCATATTGGCCGACTCAAGGTATCCCATTACATCTTCACGCGTAATCGTTGCCATTAAAATTATGCCTCCTTGATTCACTAAGTTTTTTGTTCCTCGAGACTCGATAGGGTCTGCACCATCTTCGTCATGACACCGGCCAGTGTTGAAGCCAGGCGCGACATGGGTTGCTGCATAGCCGATACCAGCTGTCCCATCAGGACCTCCTTTGGCGGCAGGTTGGCCAGTTCCCGGGCCTCGGCAGCCGGCAACAGCTGCCCGTCAAGGATAAGACCCGTTATTACGGGGATGTCCTGATTGTCCTTGCCGAAGGCCCGCAGAATCCTGGCAGGTGCGCCGGGATCATCATGGGCGAAGGCCAACGCCGTCTGGCCCTGAAGGTAATCCCTGATCTCACCGATTCCCGCCTCCCGTGCCGCTAGGATGGAAAGGGTCTTTTTTACTACCGTAAACTGTATGTTTTTTCCCCGCAGTATGGCCCTGAGCTCCGTGGCCTTGGAGGCCGACAAACCCTGGTAGTCAGTAAAATATATCGCTGCGGCAGAGCGCATTCTGGCTGTCAGATCTTCAACTATGGCGACTTTCCGTGGTGCTGGCATACCTTATTACCGTTCCTCACGCAAAGGTTGACTTATCCAGTTTTATTCCGGGGCCCATAGTAGCAGAAAGGGTAACCTTTTTCAGATAGGTTCCCTTTGCCGCCACCGGCCTGGCCCTCATGATCGCCTCTACAAGAGTAGTCAGATTATCCGCCAGCTGTTCCGCAGAGAAAGATAACTTGCCTATTGCGGCATGAATGATGCCGAACCGGTCCACTCTGAACTCTATTTTCCCGGCCTTGAGCTCGTTCACCGTTCTGGCGATCTCGTTTGTGACGGTACCGGTCTTGGGGCTGGGCATGAGCTTGCGGGGCCCCAGAATGGATCCGAGCTTACCCACATCCCGCATCATCTCTGGAGCAGCCACTACGGCATCGAATTCCAGCCACCCCCCTTTTATCTTTTCAATCAGATCCTCCGCGCCGACATACTCAGCGCCGGCTTCCTGGGCTTCCATCACCTGCTCCCCTTTGGCAAATACCAGTACCCGTACCGACTTGCCGGTGCCGTGAGGCAGGCTTACTGTCCCCCGCACCATCTGGTCGGCATGGCGGGGATCCACCCCCAGGTTTATTGCCAGCTCCACGCTCTGATCGAACCTGGTCTGAACACCTTCCCTCAAGAGCTGGAGGGCCTCTCCAGGCTCATATTCCCTGGTACGGTCAATCCTTTCAAGAGCGGCCCGATAGACCTTACCATGTTTCATCGGCTAACTCTTTACTACAATACCCATGCTGCGGGCTGTGCCGGCAATCATCTGCATGGCTGCATCTTCGGTACCGGCATTCAGGTCCGGCATTTTAGTCCGGGCGATCTCCCGGACCTGCTCCAGGGTCACTGTACCTACTTTCTCCCGGTTAGGTTCCCCCGAGCCTTTCTCAACTTTCGCTGCCTTGAGCAGAAGTACAGACGTTGGTGGTGTTTTGGTGATAAAGCCGAACGACCGGTCGGCATAGACCGTGACCTCCACCGGAATAATCATCCCCACCTGGTTCTGGGTCTTGGCGTTGTAGGCCTTGCAGAACTCCATAATGTTCACGCCGTGCTGCCCCAGAGCAGGTCCCACCGGCGGAGCCGGTGAGGCCTGACCGGCCGGCAGCTGCAGCTTGATATAACCGACGACTTTCTTAGTAACCACTTGATCAACCCTTACAGGAAACTACCGCAGAGGCATGCCCTGAGCGAAGCCGAAGAGGCGCTGAGAACGCTGAGTTTGTTTTTCTCAATACCATTAACTAATCTTCTTTACTTATTTTCTTAATCTGAATTTCTTTCTTCTCTGTGATCTCTGTGTGCTCTGTGGTTATTCTCCGCGTGCGCTGCGGTTATTCCCTGTGCGCTCCGCGGTTATTTCTCCAACTCCACCTGTAGGAAATCCAGTTCCACGGGAGTAGGCCGCCCGAAAATAGAAACGGTCACCTTGACCTTCTGCTTGTCGTCGTTGACCTCTTCCACAAAGCCGGTGAAATCCACAAAGGGACCATCAATCACTTTGATAGTGTCACCCACCTGGTACCTGCGAGCCATTACCTCGCGGCCCTCCTTGCCCTGGACCTCCCCAAGGATACGTCCTATCTCTTCATCCCGCAGGGGTATCGGTTCACCTTTCGGCCCAACAAAGCTGATTATCCCCGGGACATTCTCAATGAGGTAGCGCACTTCCTTTGTGAGACGCAGACTGACAAGTATATACCCCGGGAAAAAGACTTTATTGCGAACACGCTTCTTACCTTCCCGCATCTCTACCACGTTTTCCGACGGAACCAGGATTTCTCCAATCTGATCCCGCAGGTTCGCCTCCTCGGCCTCGTACAAGAGGGCTTCCCGGCTCTTCTTCTCCTTCCCGGAGATCACACGCAGTGAATACCATTCCATCTCCGCCGGGACTTTGTTGTAAGCAGCCATAACAACTACAGAACCAGGGAAATCACCCGCGATAAACTGAAATCAACCATAAATAAAAATATCACCAGCAATAAGGACAGAATCAACACAACCGTCGTAGAACCACGCAATTCAACCATGGTTGGCCACGAAACTTTTTTCATCTCGAACTCAACACCTTTTAAAAATTCCTTGATCTTCTTAATCATAATAAAGGTTCAATCCCTATCTGCGTGTGTCTGTGAATCCGCCAAATCACCGCACCAGAGCAGGTGAGGCAGGAATCGAACCCGCAACCCCCGGTTTTGGAGACCGGTGCTCTACCAATTGAGCTACTC
>CAZQOY010000134.1:0-7163 GCA_964595095.1 uncultured bacterium
GGAAAATACAGTGGCAGTGGGCAGAGGAAAAAGAGAAGAGAGAGAAACCGCCAAGACGCAAAGGTCGCAAAGAGCGAATACGAAGAGTGTAGAGCGTAGAGAGAAAAGCGAAGAAAGAAGAGCGAACCGCCGGGAGCAAAAGGGGGAGCAATGACCGGCGAGGAATTCAACATAATCCCTACAAAATTTAATTTTTTTGGGGTATTCCCCGACGAGAGCACTGTTGAGGTGGTGTAGAGTTTGCAGGCGGGCATTATGGGTAACGGTGCAGAATGGGATCGCTACCCCGCTACGTTGCACTACCCCGCCGTTGGCCCCGCCGTTGGCGGGATCGGTGACGGGACTAAAGGCGCGGGGTAAACTCGCTCGCGCTGACAGCTTGCTGCGGTATGTTGCGGGCTTTTTCATGCGGTGGGAATATAAGGAAACGGAAAGGGCCTGTCGTTCGCGTGGTGCACCTGGTGCGCCTGGTTATTGCTAATTGGATTATGTGGAATGGTTCTGGGAGTGCGGTGCTAAGGTAAATATCTGTTCATCGCTAGTAGATATACAGCCAACGACTGGATTATTATCCCCCCTTTAATATTTAGCCCTATGCAGGGTTGAGTTGAAAAAGCGGAGTAGAAGCCCCCATCTGTATTAGAGATGTGAGAAAGACTAGATCTGATTGTTTTGACGGTCTATGACTTTATTTCATCCTCTCTCTTTTTTTTATCTTTTTTATATACTCGTTTTGCTTCTCGTTTTGCTTTTTTATAGCTTAATCCCTCGATGAAATATGCGATCGCGGCTTCACCAATTACTAGAGTTGCTGCAGCCGCTACAAAACCAGAAATCAAATTTCCAGGGCCAGGCACCAATTTTAATAGCGCTCTCGCTAACTCCCGTAAACCGACACCTGTCACGACGTTAACACCCATGGCGGCAAGAAATTCTTCGGCTGTTCTTCTGTTCATCTCTCGTCCAGAGATATAGCCAATGCTCATAACCATTCCTATTTGGATACCTGTAATTATGGGCATGTCAGCGAATGGGATCGGTTGCGCGCCTACGGCACCAGCCAATCCCGCCGCCATACGAGTAACACGCCTAGCGATCTTCTTTTGAAGTGATTTCAATTGGCCGAGTTTCGCCCACGGAAGCATAGCGTTCTTGGGGATCTTCTCACTTAGATTTTCGAAGAGGACATCTCTGTTCCATCTTCGGTCGTGAACAATGTCACCATTGCTAAACCGCATATATGCACTAGTTGGGATCACGTCGATTATGTCTTCAAACGTCTGCTTCAAAATCTCCGACAAAAAATCTGTCGCTTCCGTTATATTTTTTTGTTTATCTGGATCATTGTAAGGAGGTTCAGCCACATCCGGGGGTGCAAGCAAATCAACTTGAGTGATAACGCCAAGTATTGGTGGATCATATGAGTGCTTGTCAAGGACGAAAGACTTAATTTCCTTGAATTCTTTAACATCTGCTTTAATGTGTGCCCGGACTTCGGTTGCTCTACAAAGGAAAATCAGCGCATCGGGGCATTGTTCTACAATTGCAGCCTTTATTTCTTCTTTGGGAGATTTGTGCTGAGTCTCCTCGGTAGGCTTAGATCCCTCACCTAGCCCTCTCGTATCAAGGATCGCTAACTCTCCATTCTTACCCTTATAATTATACCACTTGCTTCTCCCTGTCTGGGGCTTCACATCCCCCGTTAGTGCAACCTTCTGTCCAAAAATGGCATTTATCAGACTGGATTTGCCGGCCCCGCTGGGTCCGACCATTACGAATCTTGGTTCCCTCGAATCTATGAAGATATCTCTTAGCATCCTGATCTCGGACGATAGTTTTGACCTAAGTGGTTCAGGGATTTTTAGTAGAAACTTTTCTTCAAATTCATCCAGCCCTTTTCTCAATTGATCTCTCAGCGCATCGATATCACTATTTGTAGTCATGACCCGGTCTCCTTATTGTGGGATTGCATCCTACTTACTAAGCACACTGCAAGATTTGGATGTGAATTACCAATTGCACCTAGCTGACGAGGTATATAATATGTGAGCTTCCCCCCATTCTTAGACAGATTTTACCCTAAAATAAGATGGTGTTCAACAGCTTTAGAGGCCAGACCCGCCAGCGGTGGGTCTGTTTCCCAGCCGCTCCGGGATTGCCACTTACGGCACTTCGCGCACCTGGCGAAAGACAAACCGCCCTTTGCGTTCTTGGCGTCCCCTTCGACAAGCTCAGGGCAGGCTTTGCGGTTCTTTCTTCTCTCTTCTCTGCGCCCTCCGCGCTCTCTGCGGTTTTTTCCTCTTTGCCTTTGCGTCCTTGGCATCCCGTAGGCCCGTCCGAAGGCGGGCTTGGCGGTTCAGTTTCCATCTTCGAGGTTTTCTTCTCTCCGTGCTCTCTGTGCTCTCTGTGCTCTCTGTGGTTAATCTCTTATTTCGTGCAGATTCGTGCTAATTCGTGGCTAAGATTCCTTTGTGCCTTGGCGGTTTTTCTTATTCTTGGCTGATCGCTGACTTGTCCGGCAGCAGCCGGATTTCCCCTCCCTCAGCGAGGGAGGGGCCTCACGGAGTGAGCGGGGTGGGTCGCGCACCAGGCGCACCAGGCGAACGACAAACCCCGCCCGACGGCTTATATTCCGGCGCTATGATAATGCCGCCGCCATATCGCCTTGCCAGTACTCGCGCCGCTGGTTTTGGAGCGGCTATTTTTGAACAGGGCGATTTACGCCTCACGTCGGGGAGTACCCTTAAAAAAACGAAATATTGTACGGGTTTTGTCCAATTTTGCACCGATCCTTTTCCCGGAGGGATCCCCTTTGGACTGGACTAACAGATCGAGGGGTCTCGAAAAAACAGCAGCAAGCTGTCATCGCGATCCCGACCGGCAGCGTCGGGACGTGGCGATCCGTCGTTGCGAGGCCCCGCAGGGGCCGTGGCGATCTGTCGTCCTTGAGCTGTGATTAAGATCTTGAGTTACTGAAAGCAACTCATTCTGATGGAGTTTATTCCTTATTCCAGCGAGTCTAACTGCTAAGCTGGTAACAGCATGTTCGTTCCCGCATCTCCTTGCAGCAGTTTTAAACCCTTATTCCATCGTCTTCGACCAGGCGGAGAACCGCCTGCACGTCCAGAACGCTATCATGCTCAAGCTGCTGGGGAAGGGGTAGCCTTCAGCGGCTTGCCCGGCGTAATGATAGTGTAGCCGGGTCAGCATTGTCGCACTGAGCGTTCGGCGGAAACCTGTCGACAAGACGCCGGCGCTACGCATTTTGCAAGAACCTCTCCTGTTAACACATTTCAATTTCCAATACATCAAGGCTAACAATACTGAGTCCGTTCGTTACTGCGACCAGCTCAAATGTCCTATCAAACGGAACCGCCGGATGTTTACCGCGGCCCGGGAGGCAGGTGCGTGAGTAGATATCGCACCATAAGCATGCGCATATGCAGCGACGTGCCTTTGCCTTTCGAGATGCCATGGTTACGGTTGGGATAGGTCATATAGTCGAATTCCTTGCCCAACTCGATGAGACGATCCACCAGCCCCTCCATGATCTGGAGATGGGTGTTGGTCTCACCCGTGCCGTGGATAATCAGGAGGTCTCCCTTGAGGCCTTCGGCAAAGTTGATGGCAGCAGCCTGACGGTATCCCTCGGGATTCACCTCGCGGGTCTGCATGTAGTTCTCCTGGAATCCCGCATTGTAGAGATGCGGCTGCGGCTTGGCTGCAACAGCGATCCCTACGTGATAGACGTCCGGCTTCCGGAACATCGCGTTAAGGGTGTTCGTGCCACCACCGCTCCAACCCCAGATGCCAACCCGGGACAAATCGACGTACGGCCGGATGCGGCCCAGTTCCTTAAGACCCGCCGCCTGCTCCTCGGTGGAAAGTGGGCCAAGGCTGCCGAACACCGACCGCCGCCACGCGGCCCCCTTCGGCGCCGGTGTGCCGCGGTTGTCGATGGACACGACAAGATAACCGAGGTCGGCGATTATGCGATGGTAGTCGACATGGTTGCGTCCCCATACGTCCAAAACGGTCTGTGCATGCGGTTCCCCATACACATGCACGAAAACGGGATATTTCCGGGAAGGATCGAAGTTGCGGGGCTTGATCATCCACGCGTCCATCACCACGCCGCCGCCGATATCGAGCTGAAGAAACTCGGTTCTAGTGATCCACGACTTCATTTTGTCGCGCAGCTCTTTATTGTCTTCGAGCACGCGCACGACCCGGTGCTCGGGGAATTGCACGAGTTCGGTGACCGGGGGAGTGTCGAACGTCGAATAGGTATGGAACGCCCACTTCATGTCGGGGGAGAAATCGTAACTGTGTGTGCCCGGTTGGTCTGCGGGGGTGATCTGTTCGGTCTTTCCGCTCCCGTCCAGCCGCACCCGGTAGAGATACTTCTGGGTGGCATTGTCTGGGGACGCGTAGTAATAAAACCAGCCTCCCGTTTCGTCCACTATGCTGCGTTCGATGATATCGCTCGCGCCGGGCGTCAGGAGGGCCTGCTCTTCACCGTCGCGCGAGTAGACATAAGCGTGTCGCCAGCCGTCCTTTTCGCTCAGCACAATGAATGCGCTATAGTTGCGGATCCACTCCAGCCCGGCATTCTTACGGATGCTCGCAATAACCCAAGCGGGATCGGATTCTTGGTAGATGCAGGTGACCTCGCCGGTGTGGACGTCAGCTATAAGGAACTCGCGCTTGTCCCGGAATCGGCTCAACTTTTCCACCAGCAACTCATGGGAATTCCCGGCCCAGCTAACCAGCCCGAGATAGAAACCCTCTGCGGATTCGGGAATGGAGAGCCAACGTATCGCGCTTCCCTGGGCATCGACGACGCCGACACGCAATTTGGAGATGGTCTCACCCACTCTGGCAAAGCGAACTTTTCTGACCTCCGGGTATGATGGATCGCTCGGGACAAGCATCGATCTAAACGGGACGCCGGACCTGTCGGTCTCCCTGAAGGCAATCCACTTGCTATCGGGACTCCAGACCGCGCGGCCGTTTGAAACCGAGCCATTGACGGCGTTTTTTGTAAGAGGAACCGTCTGGCCGCTGCGCAGGTCGCGCACGTGCAGGTTCCCCTGCTCGGAGTAGAGGGTGCGCTGGCCGTCGGGGGAAGTGTTGTTCCTTGACCTGCCGCCACGGGTCTCCTCTCTTTGAGGTTGGTCCAGGACGGTGTCCAGGACGGTGCGTTTACCGCTGGCGGCATCATAACGCACCAGCACCTGTTCGTTCGATCCGGGAACCGACTCCCTAACCGTGTAGCCCGAACTATTGGGGAGCCAAGTCCCCCGAGAGGACTTGGCGCGTAATCCCTGTCCATCGTAGAGCGCACGCAGTCGCGCCTCGGCTTCTTTGAGAATTTGCTCCGTGGAATCCTGACCATAAATGTCAGGCGCGGCGACGCAACCGGCAAGACAGATACAAGCTAGACACGCAACAACCATACTCGTTTTCATTTTTCCTTACCCCCTTGGATTAATGTGTCCTATCGCAACAACTATAAGTTATTGACAAGTCAATTCCTTTCGAGACAGGAGGATCTTGACCTGCCCCCATTCTTTGGACCACTCCTAAAGTTAGGATTTTTGGTTTCAGTTAACACGAAATAAACCCACCCCGGCTGATGAGGACCTTAGCTTCCCTCAGCATGCGGATGATCTGTTCAGGGGTGTATCGCTTTCTGGACATGGACTCGCCTCCATCGTTTTGTACTCTCAAATCCTAACTTAAGACTTGGGCCAGTTTTTGGGGGAAGGTCAAGTTTCTACCCTACTTCTCACAATAGAATTCGGCCACGAGGCGGATTGAATAACCTTCGTCTTCTTGCATGGGCCCACGATGCGCCACACTTTATTCGTATGTTGAAGATTGATCTTTTTCCAACAACCCTATTGCCTTTTCATGCGGTACTGTCACCTCGACAAAGTAATATGGGCCGGGACGATCTTCACAATAATGCTCCATATATGACAAGAGATAATTCAGTGGAAGGTTGTCTCTATGAAGAAATACGACTTCACCCGGCCTATACGGCGGCTAGACGGGCGTAGCGAGGTGAAGCAGGGTGGCAGTTGGCAGGGAAAAGAGAAAAAGAGCAAACCGCCAAGCCTGCCCTGAGCCTGTCGAAGGGACGCCAAGTACTCAAAGAAAGAATTTGACAGGATAACAGGATCGACGGGAAATCGATTTGTGCCGACGGGGGGACTCCCCGCTTCGCAGGCTACGCGGGGTGAACTTCTCCTCCCACCGCAATCAGGAATTAATGAAATCCCAGCTTTGCCTGGGTCTTTCTCATGCGCTAGCATGTTAGGTTTTCCTGGTGCCGAGGGGGGGACTCGAACCCCCACGTCCTTGCGGACACCGGATTTTGAGTTATACGCACCCCCGTCGAGAAACGAAAATGCGTATCCGGCCCGTATACGGTGAAATGACTTTTCTTTTGACTTTTCCCTACTTCAGCGGCAGCCCCGCATTCTGCGGGACAAAAGCATCTTGATGGACTTGGTGTACTCCGGCGTCACCAGGCGGGCGATGTAGATGCCCGAGGTGCCACCAACCTTGACGCTTCCAGCAAGTTTACCATGCTAACAGAGCTCCGAAATCCTAACTTCAAGAGTGGGCCAAAGAATGGGGGCAGGTCAAGAGGACCCTGGATGGGCGGAAGCTGATTTTTCGGTGTCAGAGCATTGTGGACCAAAGTGGACCAAATCTTAAGAAACACTTTTGCTAAGTTGAACACCTAGCAGAGGAGTCTTGACAGAGATGGTGCTTCTGAAGTTGGGAAGAGGTATCTCAATTGGTCTGGCTTGTTCTTAAATAACCGCACTATTTGCGCATCACTTTTTCGTGGGTATCTGTAAGATGCTGTATTAACAGTAGGATAGGGGAGAGGCCACAGGGAACTTAAAATCCCCTGTGTTTTCTCCTTTAATGAAAAGTCCCACAGATCTCTCGACCCGTGGGACTTTCTGTCAGGTTGGCAGATACCAACTATTTCAGCAGTGAGGCACACTCAGGGCACAGTAGCATCGTAAGCTATTGTTATTATTAACCAGTCGTCGGGCTCATAACCCGAAGGTCGTAGGTTCGAATCCTACCCCCGCTACTTGTCATACGCGGGATAAACCCCGCTACTTGCCATACGCGGG
>CAZQOY010000135.1:0-7161 GCA_964595095.1 uncultured bacterium
TCATCTGGACCCTGAGCGAGCCCTATGGCGCCCGGGCCTGGTGGCCCTGCAAGGATACGCCCGGCGACAAGGCCGATTCGGTGGACATGATCGTCACCGTGCCGACTGACCTCATCGCCGCATCCAATGGTATTCTGCTGAGCACTATCGATAACGGCGACGGCACCCGCACCTTCCACTGGCACGAGGGCTATCCTATCACTACCTACCTGGTCTCTCTGGCCATCAGCAACTATGCCACCTGGTCCGAGTGGTTCCATTTCGCTCCCGACGACTCTATGGAAGTGCGCTACTACATCTATCCTGAAGACAGCGCCTCGGCCCGAGCGGAGCTTACCGAGACCCTGGACATGCTGGCCTACTTCCATGATATCTTCGGGCCGTATCCCTTCCTGTCGGAGAAGTACGGCATCGCCCAGTTCCCCTGGCGCGGCGGCATGGAACATCAGACCATTACCAGCCAGGGCCGCTTCGGGACCATGCTCACCGTACACGAACTGGCCCATCAGTGGTGGGGGGATAAGATCACCAATGCCAGCTGGCACGAGATCTGGCTGAACGAGGGCTTTGCCTCCTACACCGAAGCCCTGTATTTCGAGCACACTCAGGGTAAAGAATATTATCACACCTACATGGGATGGATGGACCGGGACTATCCCTACCCCATTTACGTGGACGATATCACCTCCGTCTCACGCATTTTTCATACTACGGTGTACGGCAAGGGTGCATGGTTCCTGCACATGCTGCGCCACATCGTCGGGGACTCCACCTTCTTCGACATCCTGCTGTCCTATTCCAACGACCACCGTTTCGCCTACGGCAACGCCACCACCGCCGGCTTCCAGGACGTGTGCGAGACGCAATCCGGGATGAACCTGGACTGGTTCTTCCAGCCGTGGATATACGAGGTGGGCCGGCCGGAGTACCGGGTCGAGTGGAGTGCGGCGGATTCGGCGGGTATGTTCGTTCTGGACCTGAAAGTCGAGCAGACCCAGGTGCAGGAGCGGGTGCTGTTTCCCATGCCCATCGACATCACCGTCGAGACCGCACTGGGGGATACCGTCGTCACCGTGTTCAACGACCTGGCCGTGCAGGAATGGACGATCCACCTGGCAGCTAACCCCACCGGGATCATCCTGGACCGGGACGGGTGGATATTGAAAGAAGTGGTCTTCGTCTCTTCCATCCCGACAGAATTCGCCCTGGGCCAGAACTATCCCAACCCCTTCAACGTGGTGTCGCATATCCGTTACAGCGTGCCAAGGCCCTCCCACGTCAGGCTGGTGATCTACGACCTCCTGGGGCGGGAGATAGCGACCCTCGTGAACGGCACTCTCCAAACGGACCGGTACACGGCCACCTGGCGCGGGCGTGATCAGGAGGGCCTGCCGGTGGCCAGCGGGATTTACTTCTACCAAATCGAAATGCGTGATCCGGACGACGGCGGGCTTAACTTCACTCAAACCAGAAAAATGGTTTTCCTTAAATAGCCGAGGCAGACATGAGCAAGCGCATCCGCACCAAACACGTCACCATCAAGACCTACCCCTACCGCCACGAAGCGGAGCTGGATAAGGCTTATCTGGAATCCAACGGCATTCGGGTCATCCTGCAGGGGGATGACCTGTCGGGTATCGCCCCCGCCCGCCTGTTTGGTGGTCAGGGTGTGCGGCTGCTGGTCCCCAAGAACCAGGCCGAAGAAGCCGAGAAGCTGCTAAAGAAGGCCGCCAAGGGTGGCGGTCGACAGAAATCCGCCCCGGCCAAATCCGGCGAGCAGAAACAGGAACAGAAGGAAGGTTCATGACGCTACCATTGGTGGGCTGGCTGCGTGACCGCAGGAGGGGACGTGAGACATGACCGGGGCCGTGTGCATCAGAACCTATCTCCACCGACACGAGGCCGAGATGGACCGGGAATTGCTGGAAACCTCGGGTATTGAGGCCGTGATCCTCGCCAGTGACCTGGGGGGCATTCTGCCGAGCCTGCTGTGGGGCGCAACAGGGCGGCTGATGGTAGCGGAGGGCCTGGCCGGGGAAGCCCTGGAGCTGCTGGCGTCCATGCCAGGGACGCACCCGCCCGGGTGATGACACCAGCTCAGGGACCCTGCGGCGGGCTTGATTCCGTTGACTACAGGGCCTCTTGCAATGCCCCTTCGGACTCCAGAGCCGCTAGCTTCTGCGTCAATTCCTCGAAACTGTCCCCCATCAGATAGGTGATGATTTTTTGCTGGCAAAGGTCCAGGTTTATCAGGTAGGCGGCAGTGCCATCTTTCAATGACTGCGTTTCGATAATGCCCTGATCGAGTAGCCGCTGCATGATTTCCTTGCACGATTCGGGAGGCAAACCGAGCCTCCCCCGGAGTCGTTTAAGGAGCTTATCCTGATTGATGGTCTGCATCCCCTTTTCCGCTCCCAATATATCAACCATCACGCTCAACACCTTATGATCCGCGGCCTCCAAGGCAATATCGTCGGGTCCTTTTTTGCGCCGCTCGATCAACAAACTCTCTTCACAATAGTCGGCGAAGTGTAAAAAAGTATCCAGCGACTTAACCATAAACCTCCGGAGCCCGCCGCGTTCCATCTCAAACCCCGCGATTTCGGAGTTCGCAAGGATTTCCATTACTCGTTTCACTTGCTTTTCCTTGATCCCCAGGATGTAAGCGATCTTTCTGGCGGCGTGATCCCAGGGAATGTACGGGTGGCCGGACTGGTTGGTTTCCCCCTTCTGCAGGAACATGGCCAGCAGTTGCACGATCTGGCGGCCGGGGATCTGGCGACGGCGGGCAACGGACCGGATGGTGGTAACCCGCAGCCGTTCCACCACCGTCTCAAA
The DNA here is from genome assembly GCA_964595095.1 of uncultured bacterium. GTDB lineage: Bacteria > Fidelibacterota > Marinisomatia > SCGC-AAA003-L08 > TS1B11. The sequence goes on from CAZQOY010000135.1 coordinate 2,839, forward strand.
CATTGATTGCATCCAGCCTGGCACTTCCGTAGCCAGCTTATCCCGGAACATCGCCTTACTCATGGACAGGCAGGTGACCTTGTCAACAGCCCGGGCGGTGGCCGTTCGGTAGCCTTTGCCTATCAGGGCCATCTCGCCGAAAACGGCGCCGGCCTTCAGATTAGCCAGGGGAACCTCCTCATCATCCGCCTGCTTGGTAATCTCCACCTCGCCATCCTGGATGATGAAGAGTCTGTTTCCCCTATCACCTTCACAGAAAATACGCTCACCGGGTTGAAACTCTATCAGCGTCTTTTCACGTCGGTTCACCAGCCACCTCCTTTCACAACACTAATGCACATACACTGACATCCATGCCGCGTCAATGAACAGCTAAACTTAGTACAATTTAATTGTACAGCAGGACAAAATCATTATGTAATGCATGCCACGTCATTGATTCGGCCCTTCATGATGATGACATCTATCACACTTCCAGGCTGACGGCCTGCCTCCCCACAATCATCAACGGCAACCCACGGCGGCCCGCTCACTCCCCGATAATCTTTACCAGCGCCCGCTTCTTCCGCCGCCCGTCGAACTCGCCGTAGAATATCTGCTCCCAGGGACCGAAGTCCAGCCGCCCTTCGGTGACGGCCACCATCACTTCCCGGCCCATTACCTGACGCTTGTGGTGAGCGTCGCCGTTGTCCTCGCCGGTGCGGTTGTGCTGGTAGCGAGAGACGGGCTCGTGAGGGGCCAGCTCTTCCAGCCAGCGCTTGTAGTCGGCGTGCAGGCCCGGCTCGTCATCATTGATGAACACCGAGGCCGTGATGTGCATGGCATTCACCAGGCACAGGCCCTCCTTCACGCCGGAGGCCAGCACAGCCTCGGCCACCTGCGGTGTGATGTTGACGAAGTCCATGCGGGCGGGGACGTTGAACCAGAGCTCCTGGCGGTAGGATTTCATATATTATTTCTCCTCCTGATTCAATATAAGTTCTATCCTCAATTGAGCCATCAAATCTACGGATCTCAAATTAACCCTTTGTGCCCGTGTGACGGGAACTTACATTTAAAGAGAATAACGCATTCGGAGAGAAACTACTGTTTTTGAAAGAGGAAGCCATGAGCACAAGCAATCAGACCACCATTAGATCAGCTGATTCAAAGCAATACTGTGCATTATGGGCACGAATCGGGCTGGGCGGATTCCTGGTGAGCCTGACACTGATTTGCTCATGTAAAGAACCTCCAACTGCTGGCAATCTCAGTGAATTAGTTGTTCAAACGGATAAGTCCCATTATTCAGTTGGGGAAACCATTTCATTCTATATTCAGAACTATTCCCAGTCGAATGCTTACTTTGGACACTGTGGAGAGAGAATCATCTTTCTCATCGGTACTAAAGAAGGTGGGCGGTGGGTGCACACGAATGGCTGGGGTTGGCCATGTCTGGCTATTTTCTCAATGGGTGTGACGACACTGTCTCCGGAATCCGTCTACACGGATATGGTCACTATCCATCAAGCAGGTACCTACCGCATCTTTACTTGGTTTGGGTGGCATTCAGACAGCACTTTGGCCGATTCAATTTTCAGCAATGAATTTCCTATCCAATGAAGCGCGCCTTCCTGACGAACGCCCTGTGCTTAGTCAACCCACCACCCCGACGTGAACTACCTCGCCCACCTGTACCTGGCTACCGTGCCCGCTGATTTGAGCAAACGCCAGGCAAGCATGGCCGACGGCACCGACGAATCACTGGTGGGCAGCCTCCTGGGCGATTTCGTCAAAGGGGACGACCACAACCAATACAGCACGGGTATCCGCCGGGCCATCCTCATCCACCGGCGGGTTGACGCCTACAGCAACGCCCATCCCGTCTACCGCCGGAGCAAACGCCGCATCCACAGCAGCTACCGCCACACCAAAGGTATTCTGGTGGACCTGTTCTATGACCATTTCCTGGCCAGGAACTGGGACCAGTACGCCGCTGGACCCCTCCCTGAGTTCACCCGCCGCGTCTATAGTGCTTTAAAGGCCCACCTGGATATCCTGCCGCCCCGGCTGCAAAGCATCATCCCCCGTACGGCCGCCGATGACTGGCTCCTGGCGTACGGCGATATAGCCAATATCGGCCACGTCCTGGCAGGCCTGTCCAGGAGGCTGAGCCGTGAGAATGAACTGCACAGGGGCCTGAATGAATTGCGGGCTAACTACGCCGACCTGGAAGGCGATTTCCAGGCTTTCTTCCCGGAGATCGTGGACTACGTGGCTACCCTGGGAAATGGCACACGGTAGTTTCGAGTTACGAGTTACAAGTTACGAGTAGCGAGTTCCAACTGTCGAGTCCACCTATAAATTCAGCCCCGCCGCCCCGCCGCTTGGCGGGACTGGTCCCGCAGGAAGCGGGGCTGGCGGGATTCCATCCAGTATCCAATCCCAAGTCTAAAACCTCATCCCCAGGGCAAATGAGGAACTGAAGCCCAGGGGACCCGCGAACTTAACCGCCCCATCCAGGACAAAGCCGTAGAACCGTCTCAGGCCCTTTGCCGATGGATTAGCCGTTCCGGCAGAGCGCGTGCCCAGCCCCAGGGATAACCCCGACAGCAGGTCGGCGTAGGTGTTACCCCGGCGATAGTCCAGCTTCCCCTGATCCACTCCCAGGCGCAGAGTCAGCCCGCGGGGCAGTCGAAACTCGCCCCCCAATCGCCAGAGGAGTTGGCCGGTGGCAACATTTTTCCCGGCGGAAATATGGAGAGTGAGGGGCAGATGAATCAGCGATTTAGCCAACCCTACCAGCCAGGTAGCGGGAAGGTTATCGGGACGGGTGTTCCCGTACTGTGTTATGAACCGTCCCCGGTTCAGGACCACGGCACCCAGGCGGGCACCTAGCGGGGCCGCTTCCAGCTGCAACCCCAACGACCACAGGACCGCCAGGGCGGTGGCTTCCTCCAGGCGGCTGGACAGAAGCCCGCCTGCGGCACCTACGGCCAGGTATTTACCCATACGCCGCATCATCCCAACTCTCACCAGGACATCGGCAGCGGTGTAATCTTCCTGCCTCAGTCCATCTTCGTCGTAGCCGGGAAAGGTGCCGTAGTGAAAACGGCGGATTTCAACCCCCGTCACCTTCGTATCCGACGGCAGGATGATCTGGGTCATCAACTGGCTGATCCCGGTCGGGTAACGACAGAGGCTGAGTTGAAAAGTGCGTGCCGAATCTGAGGTCGAGGGCAGCCAGCGCAGGCCGGCAGGATTCAAATTCAGGGCCTCCACCGGGTTTACTGCCGCAACCGATGCGTTGGCCAGGGCCATGCCACGCGGATGGACGGCGTCGTTCAGCCAGTCGAAGCTGGTCTGGGCCTCCAGGGAGGTCGGCAGCCACAATCCAACCGCCGTCAATACCAGGAAAGTGCGGCCCGCCGGCCTGTTAAAAATACGGCGAAATCTCACCAGCTATCCCTCATCGATCGCCCGGTTATTACCATTGATGTGCGGAATGTCTCGCCCCGGATCGTCGTCCTCACCTCCGTAGCCTTCGGCGGCCCACCGGGCGGTGATGGCCCGGCTGCGCCAGACGCGTATAAAATAGGTTGCCAGGACCAGGAAAGGCAACAGAATGAACAGAACGCTGGGATCAGCCAGCACCAGGAGAAGGTTATAGCGTCGGTGCAGCCTGGCCTCGTAACGGGTCTGGAACTGTTCCAGGGTCTCCCCGGCGGCCAGGGCAAAAGCGGGGGCGAAGGAGTACCCCCGTCGAATCTCGTCGAAGAGGGAACGGAACACCTCCTCGCCGTAGAAAGCTGCCATGCTCTGGGCGGCGACTACCGATTGGGCATAGGCCAGCTCGCTGAGCACGGATGAGGTGTGGTAAATCCGGTTCAGCTGTTCCAGGGTATAGAACCGGCTGGTGAGCCGGCCCCGGATGAGAGCCCGGTGCATGCCCCGGTCCAGGCCGCTGCTGATGTAAACCGCCAGTCCTTCGTGGAACCATCCGGGCAGGGGACCGCCGCCGCGGCTGGGATAAAGGCGGTAGAGATAGATGTGGGTAAACTCGTGAAGGAGGACCTGTTCGAGATGGTGGCTGGTGCGGTCAGATATATCGGTGGCGGGCCCCAGCACGATGACCCTGGGGGGATGCTCCAGGGCCACGGCGTGAATCCAGCGGGGCAGTTCATGCCCGGTCCAGGCCGCCAGCTGCTCCCGGGTATTTACAACCACCAGCTCAAAAGCAGCGGAATCCACCGGGCCGAACCGGCTGATAAGCACCAGGGCCACATCTTCAGCCACCTCCCGCAGATAATCCTCCGCCTCCGACGGATAGTCTGCCGGGAGGTA
>CAZQOY010000136.1:0-7131 GCA_964595095.1 uncultured bacterium
GTCCGGTAGGATACAATCGACCGGACACACTTCCACACAAGCGGTATCGCAAACATCAAAGCAGGGCTCACAGATGATGTACGTCATTAGAATTATCCTCCATCAATATTGCAGAGTATTTTGGCATTGAGAATATAAGCACTTGCACATGCGTGAAAAGTTACTTTTGTCCTCAATGGGTTAACAATCAAAATTAATGAGCACGCAACTCCGGCCTTGAGTTTAGTAGGTCAGGGCATCGGTCATGGTCTGCCAGTCCACCAGCAGCCGGCGGCATTCCTCCAGCAGAACATTCGGCATCAGTTCGACGGACAAGCCCGCCAGCTGCTTAATCCGGGCATTGCCAACAGGCAGCTCATTGAAGCCCAGGGCCGTAACGTCTTCAATGGGAGTTCCCATGTAGATTCGTTCGATGCGCGCCCAATGGATGGCGGCAAAGCACATGAGACACGGCTCGGTGGTGGAGTAGATTTCGCAGCCGGACAGGTCGTACGTTCCTAGAATCCGGCTGGCCTGGCGGATGGCATTGATCTCAGCATGGGCCGTGGGATCCCGTTCTTTCATGACGGTGTTGTGGGCCACGGCAATAACCCGCCCATCCTTGACGATACAGGCCCCGAAAGGGCCGCCCTCGTTGCCGGGAAAGGATGCCCGGCAGTCCTCAATGGCCCGGCGCATGAAGGTCTCATGATCGGTTGTGGTCATACTGTTTATCTCCATCAACACCGTCAGCGACACTGCCGAGGCGGCGGTTTCACTGATATTCAAATTTAAGTAAGAATTAAGGGGACGTGGAGAATCAAGCAGGAAATAGTGAGATTATCCTGCCGCTGATGTGTGGATGGCTGACTTCCCGGGTGAAAGCGCGTTATGACATTTGCCTTTCCCGCCTTTTCGGCTTACCTTACCACTGGGACTCCCCCTCGCCCACCGCATTGGGTTAAGGCAATCTGAAGGATGTAGGGCAACGCGAACCTCCAAAGACATTTAGGTATTGAGTTTTAGAAGACAGATGAAATGCTGGACAGCAAGAAGGCAATCATCGAAATCGTGGGCACATCGCTGGAGGGTCTCACACTAGAGCACCTGAAAAGGCTGAATAGGAACGAGCTCGTTCGCGTCTTCCGGGAAGCGGATGTCCCTGCTTCAGCGGAGCTGATCGGGGAGCACGAAGGCGAGATGCTCTCTGCTGGCCTTTTCTCTCCCTTCGTGCAATTATATGTGCATCGTTTGTTCGGGCCTGGGCGTTGGATCGGTAAGGGATTCGAAGCAGGCAAAACAGGTGATGTTGAAAGCGGATACAACATCTTTGTCAGGGGTGACAGCGCCGACAGGCATGTCAACAGGGTGCGCAGGTTCAGGACGTACCTGGCACCCTCCCGGTTCGATGAGCTTACCTCGCTACACATAGAATACGCGTCGTACAACCGTGGGCTGGCGGCCACCTTCCACGACGAGCTGCGGCGGATCAGGGCATCGCTTTACCTTGGTCTGGGCTGCATACCGGCCTTCGGCGGCCGGTTCAATCCGTTTCCCTTTGCGTTGAGTGGCTCGCTCGACAGTCCCATAGGAGCATCACATGACTGAGCACAACTATGATTTCGCGATCATCGGCAGCGGCTTCGGCGGCAGCGTGTCGGCGTTGAGACTGGCTGAGAAGGGTTATCGTGTGGCAGTGCTGGAGCAGGGACGCCGCATGACCGACGCAGACCTGGAGCTTGCCAACCGCAACGCGAGGCACCTGCTGTGGAGACCGGAACTGGGGATGCGGGGTATCCTGTCGGTGGACCTGTTCCGGCATTTGATGGCGGTGCGCGGGGTGGGTGTGGGCGGCGGCAGCCTCGTCTATGCTGCCGTGCTTCTGGAGCCCGAGGAAGACTTCTACACTGATCTCGCCCGGAGGGATCTGGGCATCGACTGGAAGAGGGAGCTGGAGCCGCACTATCAAACGGCCAAGCGGATGCTGGGCGTGGAACCCAATCCCCTTTTCGGCACGATGGACGAGTACCTCCGGAAGACGGCTGCGTCTCTTCGGGCGGAGAGCACCTTTGGCCCGGTCGAGCAGGGCATCTATTTCGGGAAGCCTGGCGTGGAGCATCCCGATCCCTATTTTGGGGGAAAAGGTCCGCCGCGGCGAGGCTGCGAGCCCTGTGGCGCATGCATCGCCGGCTGCGCCTATAACGCCAAGAACACCCTCGATAAAAACTACCTTTATCTGGCGGAGCAGCTCGGGGTTGAGGTGCTTCCCGAACACAAGGTAACCCTGGTGATCCCGGCGGAAGAAGGAGGGTACCAGGTTACCATGAAGCATCCGTCCGACAGCAGCAAGCGGTACGCTCCCCTCAGGGCAACCCAGGTCATCTTCGCCGCCGGTTTACTCGGAACCCTCGAGCTGCTGTTCCGCTGCAAAAGGGCTGGGGCGCTCCCCGGCATCTCGGACGCCCTGGGGAGGGTCGTGCGCACCAATAGCGAGACCTTCGTCGGTGTAGTGTCACGAGACCGAACTATCGATCTGACCAAGGGAGCAACCATTTCCACGCGCTTCTTTCCCAACCGCTATACTCACATTACGCAGAATCGTTTCCCGCCCAGCTACAACTTCTTTCACTTGATCGCGGGCCCGTTGGTGGACGACGACCGGCCAACCATCCGCGCCTTGAAAACGCTAGGAAGCTTTCTGACCCATCCCCTGCGATCCACCTACTCCATGCGGGCCACCGGATGGCACCGGCGAGTAATTGTTCTCACCGTCATGCAACTCCTCGATAATCAGCTTTCCTTCACCTACGGCCCGCGGTGGTACTCGTTCTTTCGTAACAAGCTGTACACCGTAGCAGCCCACGGCAAAAGGGCGCCGTCATACATCCCTGAAGCGAACGAAGCGGCGCGGCACCTGGCACAGCACGCCGACGGCGTGCCAGGAAACGTCCTGATGGACAGCATTGGAAACCTGTCCCTAAGTGGGCATCTCTTGGGGGGGATGCCAAATCGCCAGCTCGCCCCATGACGGAGTCATCGACACCAATCACCGAATCTTCGATTATCCGGGCCTGTATGTGGTCGATGGGTCTGCCATACCGGTTAACGTGGGGATCAATCCTTCCCTGACAATCACGGCTATAGCTGAGCGCTGCATGAGCCTGATCCCACCCAAGGATTTTTCCCAACCCGCGCCTGCAGGCGAGCAGTCGCCATGACGTCACCCGCTGCCCATATCGTTCTCTTCCATCACCCCAGGCACCAGGGACCAGCCGACGGAAGGCGCTGCGATACCCTTTCCCCGCTCCCAATGGTGCCGATCCTGGTCAGCCGGCCATTCGGGGAGCCTCTCCTTTCCCGGATTTCCCTTCCGCCACTTCCCACACCGGCTTACTTACTATTTGGGCAGAACCGTGGCCAATATGCCGCAGGCTAGATTCGTGACTCAAGAGACTATCCAAGACAGGCGTACTCGCCACCAATCCGCCTACCTGGCCCTGCTCCGCAGCGGCGAGCTGGCCAGGCGGGTTGAGGAAGCCCACCAGCTCCTCTCCCTGTGCCACGTCTGCGCCTGGCACTGCAAAGCCGACCGCACCGCCGGTAAGGAGGGGGTCTGCCATACAGGCATGAAGGCCCGGGTGAGCAGCGCCGGACCCCACCTCGGCGAGGAAGACCCCCTGCGGGGCTGGCGCGGCTCGGGGACCATCTTCTTCTCCGGTTGTAATCTCCAGTGTCAGTTCTGCCAGAACAGCGATATCAGCCAGCACCCCGGCGGCCGGGAAGTTGAGCCGGAGGAACTGGCCGCCATGATGCTTGACCTGCAGGACTGTGGTTGCCATAACATCAACCTGGTCTCTCCCAGCCACGTAGTGCCGCAGATCATGGCTGCCCTGCTGGTGGCCGCCGAACGGGGGCTGCTCCTGCCCCTGGTGTACAACACCGGCGGTTACGATTCCCTTGAGATGCTGCGGCTGCTGGACGGCGTGGTGGATATTTATATGCCCGACATGAAATACGCCGATACTGATACGGCCCGCCGCTACTCCAAGGTGGTGAACTATCCCGAGGCCAACCAGGCGGCGGTGCGGGAAATGCACCGGCAGGTAGGCGACCTGGAGCTGGACAGCACGGGCGTGGCCACCCGCGGCCTGCTGGTGCGGCACCTGGTCCTGCCCGACTACCTGGCGGGGACCGAGCAGGTCCTGCGGTTCCTGGCCGAAGAGATTTCGCCTCAGACCTATCTCAACCTAATGGATCAGTATCGCCCGTCCTACAGGGCCGCCGAATATCCGGCCCTCAATCGCTCCCTCACCCCGAATGAATACAGCGATGCTGTCCGGATAACCCGGAAGGCAGGCCTGCAGCGGCTGGATAAGCGGCCGCCTTTCCTGCGGATAGTCAGGGCCGGCTAGTGGATCACTCGAACTGGTATCTCAACCCACTCTTATCGGCCGACCTACTCAGGACCCAGGTCGAATTTCAACGAAAAGTGATTAAGATCACATGACTGGTAAGATGTTTTTTTAAATTCAACCAATACAATGTAATTTCCATAGGGCGAGATTTACTACTCCCCCCGCGATAAAGAGTAAACCTGATACGCGATATGACGGACGGAATTATCATCTGATGGCGGCAAAGCATACCAATCAACAGGACCATAAGGATTACTTCCTCGATTCCCTGTGGATCGTGTTCACTTGTCTGGCTGATGCCCTGCCCGGCAGCAACGCAGCCGTCTACGTGCACGACGGGGAAGGGGAAGATCTTGTTCTAAAGAAAAGTAATGCCCCTAAAGGCATCTTCAAGAAATCCATCCCGGCCAGAGCCGTCTCAGAGCTGGCCGTGAAGGCAGGAGCCGGCGATCCTCCGGCAGCGACTATAGTATCGAAAAAAGCCGCATCCCGATTTGTGACCGGTTCCAGTAAGGCCCAGGGTACGGTTGTTGTGGTCCACCCCCTGCTCTCAGGCGAAGACCAGGCCGGATTGCTTGTAGTTAACCTGGAAAAAAAACCCAACGACGAAGCCCAGGTCCAGCACTTTATCGGTCAGGCTGCCCGGATGGTTGAGAACAACCTGATTCTGAATTCTGAAATGGGAGCCATACACGCCGAAAACACGTTCCTTTCCGATCTTGTGAGCCGGGCCGGCACACTTGACATTTCATCCACTTCCGAAGCGTTGATCGATACCTTTGTTCGGTTGATAAAGGGAGTTCTGACTTTTGACAGATTGACTATCTCTACCCTGTCCGCTGATACCCAGGAGGGGTTGCAGATTATTCGAGTGGAAGGCCTGGAGGATGACTACCCGGCAGGTTACACCTATGATACCACCGATGTTGTTCATGGCGAGGTATTCAGGCAAGCTCAACCCCTGAACATCGGTCAGCTGAAGACATCGGGATATAAGGGCCGGTTTGCGGCGGGTGACCTCAAGAAGACCCGGCTGAACTCCTTCCTGGGAGTGCCGCTGATGGAAGCAGGTGTGCCCCGGGGCACAGTAGCCCTGGAGAGTGCCGCAAAGGATCATTTCAGCCCCACCGACATGGGCATCCTGAAAGCCATCATCCAGGTATACGGAACCGCGCTCTGCTGGAGTCAGAGATACCAGGAAGTCAGGGCTATGGCTACCATTGACGGCCTGACGCAGCTCCTGAACCACCGGTCGTTTCTGGAGCGTTTCGGGATTGAGCTGGAACGGGCACATCGTTACAACGAAACCATGACATTCTTAATGTTGGATGTGGATCGTTTCAAGCTGGTCAACGACAACCACGGCCACCTGTTTGGTGACTACGTCCTCTGGCAGACAGCCCAGCTGATTCGATCAAGCATCCGGAAGCCCGACATCCCCGGTAGGTATGGTGGTGAGGAGTTTGGGGTGATCATCCTCAACGCCGATAAGAGGAGCAGCCGCTCGACAGCCGAGAGGATCAGGAAGTCTATCGCTGAGTACCGGTTTGAAAACGAGGGCGCGACAGCTCGGATTTCAGTCAGTATCGGCATGTCGGAATACCCCGTGGATGGTCAGGACATTAATACGCTCATTAAAAGCGCCGATGATGCCATGTACCTGGTCAAACGCCTGGGGGGAAATGCCGTAATCTCCTGCCCGGAGGAACCGGGTAAAGAAACGAAAGGGAAATAATTATGGCGAAAGGACAGAGATCTTTTGCGGATAAGGCCCGAAAGCAGGCAGAGCGCAAGGAAGGTAAGCAGCATGTACGGGTCATCAAAAGTGTTAAGGACCCCGACACGGGTGCGGTGCGGTTTTCCGACCGTGTAGTGGCCGTGCCTGCTGATGCCAATATGGATGAGCACCTGAGTAAGGTCCTGAAGGAAAAAGACTAAGGCGGCCCCTACTATATAAACCCGCCCACCGGCCGGTTGAGAGTGGTCTCGGCGGCCGGTTTATTATTTCATCAAGGATTCAATTTCTTCGATAGTCCAGGGAATATTCCGGGAAAGCATCACGCCGCCCTTTTCCGTAACCAGGAAATCATCTTCCAGACGCAGGCCGATACCCCGGTAGGGCGGGGGTACCGTCTGGTCGTCAACCGGGATGTAAATGTCCGGCTCGATGGTCAAGACCATCCCCGGCTCGGCGGGGGTGTCCTTGCGGCCCACGTCGTGTACGTCCATACCCAGCCAATGTGATAAACCGTGAATGAAATATTGACCGTAGCCCTCTCCTTGAGCACCTCCTTGGCGATCTGGTTCAGTTCATTGAGGGTGATACCGGGCTTCAGGGCGGTGGCCGCGGCGGCCTGGGTTTCCAGAAGGTAGCCGTAAAGCTCCCGCTGGGCCGGTGTGAAGAAACCGTCCACGGGCACGGTGCGGGTGATATCGGCGGTGTACATGTCAACCTCGGCCCCTACGTCCATGAGCAGCAGCTCACCCGGCTGAAGTTGGCGGCTGTTCTCTGCATAGTGCAGAATGAGCGCGTTTGGTCCTGAAGCGATGATGCAGGGAAAGCCCTCCCGCCACGCGCCGTTGTCCTTGAATTCATACTCAATTGTGGCCTGCACCTGATATTCGTACAGGCCGGGATGGAGCCGCAGCATGGCCGCCACCAGTCCTTCCCCGGTGATGTCCACCGCCTGCTGGAGCAGCTCCAGCTCCTCCGCCGACTTACGCATGCGCATGGGAT
>CAZQOY010000137.1:0-7128 GCA_964595095.1 uncultured bacterium
ATCAGAATATGGCAACAGCTGCTACCGCCCTGAATGTCGCTATTGGGCAGGACCCGTCGGCAGCCCTGAGTGTCGCGCGCGACAGTGTGATCCTTGAACCGATACCGGACCGGCAGGTGGCTCTTAGCTCCCTGCGGGCGAATAACCCGGCGCTTAAGGTCCAGGCCCTGGCCAGGGAGCGGGCCTGGCTTAATGCTAAAAAACAACGGGGTGTACTCATGCCGTCGGTGGGTCTTTCCTACTCTGTTAATTCAAGCGGATCCGATTTCGCTGATATTTATGACTTTGATTTTGAGGGAGCCAGTTCCACATTCCTCAGTGTATCCCTCCCCATCTTTTCCGGCCTTCAAAATTCCTCCCGGTACAGCAGCGCTCGGTACAGTGCCCTGGCGGAGGAAGAGCGGCTGGACGCCCAGTTGCGGGACTTGAAAAGGCAGCTGGAAAATACCGTGTCCGGTCTTGAATCCCTTCATCGTATTTATCCTATCAACCAGGCCGTACTTACTTCCGCCGAAGCGGATGTGCACCTGGCCAACGAGATGTACAACCTGGGCGCCATCGCCATCCTGGACCTGCTGGACGCGCAGGTTTCCCTGATCACGGCCCGCAGCACGCTGGTGCGGACCACCTATGAAATAAAAATCGCTGAAGCGCAGCTGGCAGCTCTAATGGGGACTATGGGTCAATGAAAATCAATCTGAAGAAAATCAGCCGCAAGCGCCTGCTCATCGGTTTGGGGGTCGGCGCGGCTATCATCTTAATCATTATAGTCAACCTTTCCTCCGGCGGTGGCCAGGGCGGGGAGCGCCAGGGGCCTCCCATAGCGGTCCAGGTGGAAAAGGTGCGCCCGCGCACCGTGGAGCAGACCGTCACGGCCGCGGGTAAAATCCAGCCGGTGTTCGAAGCGGAGATATCCTCCACCGTGAGCGCCCAGATCATGGCCATCTACATAGAGGAAGGCGATGAGGTTCAACCGGGGGACACGTTGGTAATCCTGGACCGACGCCGTTATGTAGCGGCCCATGAGCGGGCCCAGTCAGCACTCCGGTCCGCCCGGGCGGGGCTTAAGAAGGTAACCGCCGAGCGGGACCGGGGGCGTCAGTTGTATGAAAAGAACCTCATCAGCCTGCAGGAGATGGAAGCCCTGGAAGCTTCCTATGAAGAGGCGCTGAGCAGGAAGGAACAGTCCGAGGCTACCCTGGAACAAGCCAGCGATGACCTGGACAAGACAATCCTGTTAGTCCCCGAGGGCGGAGTGGTGACCAAGCTCAGGAAAGAGGTGGGTGAAATGGCGCTGGGGTCCACCTTCCAGGCGGACGTGCTGCTGGTCATCTCCGACCTTTCCATGATGGAGGTGGTAATGGAGGTGGACGAGACCGATGTGGTGGACATCGAGCTCATCGATCCGGTGAAGATCGAGGTGGACGCCATTCGGGATACCGTTTTCGATGGTCGGGTGTCAAGGATTGCCCACTCGGCTTTGGTCACGGGCCAGGGCACCCAGAATCAGGTGACCAACTTTGAGGTGGTAGTGACGCTGGACGTAAATCCCCAGGCCCGGCGGGTCGATCCCCGTATCCGCCCCGGCATGTCGGCTACGGCCACCATTACCACGGCCCTTCACACCTCGGTGGTAGCAGTCCCCATTCAGGCCCTTACCGCCCGGCAGCCGATGAGTGAAAATCCTGACGAGCTGGTTGCGGGAGAGACCACCGGAAGGCAGCGTGGTGCCAATAGTGATGGCGACCGTCGAGGTGGCCGGGGCGGACCCGGCGGCGGCAGGATGGCGGCACGGATGACGTCGGAACGGGGCGAGGGTGAAGAGGAATTCACTCGGCCTGAACCCGTAGAAGTAGTTTTTGTGATAGTCGAGGATACTACCGGGTCGGATGGCGGCTTTCTACGGAAACTGTTCGGCTCCAAGCACCCTATAAAAGTAGAGCAACGGGAGGTCAAAATCGGCATTTCATCTGACACGCATTATGAAATTCTATCCGGTCTGGAACCGGGCGAGGAGATAGTGGTGGGCAATTACCAGGCCGTCAGCAAAGATTTACAGGACGGCCGGTTGATTACCCGCAGGGAACGGCCCACAACCGGGGAGGTACCGAGATGAACATCACCCGCAACAATCGCGTCAGCCCGCCAGACAATGGCCAGGGTCCCCTGATCATTCTCAAGTCCGTGACCAAGGTCTACGACATGGGCAAGGAAAAGGTCCACGCCCTGAGAGGCATCGATCTTACCATCAAGCCCAATGAATACATATCCATCATGGGACCCTCCGGGTCCGGCAAATCCACGCTCATGAACATCATCGGCTGTCTCGATACGCCTACCAGTGGCCGTTACGAATTTGAAGGGGAGCTGGTCTGCGATGTGACCGATAGCAGCCTCAATAAGATGAACGACAACCAGCTGGCCGGTATTCGCAACCGGAAAATAGGCTTCGTTTTTCAGACCTTCAATCTCCTGTCCCGGACCAGCGCCCTGCGGAATGTTGAACTGCCCCTGATCTACGCCGGTGTGCATCGCCGCCAGCGCCTCGAGCGGGCCGGAGTAGCCATGGAGCAGGTGGGCCTGACCGACCGGTCCAGTCACCGGCCCAGCGAGCTTAGCGGCGGTGAGCGCCAGCGAGTGGCAATCGCCCGGGCCCTGGTAACCCAACCGACCATCATCCTGGCTGATGAGCCCACCGGCAACCTGGATTCGGTTACCGGCCAGGGGATTATGGGTTTACTGGATAATCTCCATCAACAGGGTAACACCATTGTCCTCGTCACCCACGAAGCGCATATCGCCGAACACGCTCACCGGGTTATTCATCTCCTGGATGGCCAGATCGACAAGGACGAGCTGACCGTCAACCCTGGCCGGACTCGCCGTAGACGGCACGTCGAGGCTAGCCCCAGCAAGCCGCACGGGGAGGCCGCCGCATGATCGAGATTCTCCGCATCGCCGGGGCGGCCCTCTGGGCCCACAAGTTCCGGGCCCTGCTGACTACCCTGGGCATCGCCATCGGCATCTTTACCGTGGGGGTGGTCATGGCCCTTATCGAAGGGCTCAACGCCACCTTCACTGAACAGATTTCCAGCCTGGGTTCCGATGTGCTGTACGTAGACAAGCGGGCCTGGTTCCAGGGCCATGGGGAATGGCTCACCTCCCGCCAGCGGCGCAATATCGGTCTGGACGCGGTGGACTACATCGCCCAAAGGGCCGAGCTCGTCAGCCATATAAGCCCCCGGGTCTACCAGGGTGGTACACTCAAATACGGTGACAAGAACCTGGAGGGTGTGAGCGTGCAGGGCGTCCATGCGGATATGGCGGTGATTGCCGGCAGCGAGGTGGTGGAGGGGCGGTTTCTATCCCGGGTGGATACGCGGCGCAAGAAGGCTGTGGCGGTCATCGGTGACGCGGTTAAAGAGAAGCTGTTTGGGAATAGGACTTCCCTGGGCAAAAGCATCTCCATTAATGGGCGCCGCTTCCTGGTTATCGGGGTGCTGGAAAAGCAGGGGCAGATGCTGGGGCGCGACCTTGACAACATGGTCTACATTCCTGCTGAAACGCTCCTGAAGATGTATGGTCGGCGCTGGCGCAACGTCTCCATAGCTTTGAAAGCCACTGATCCCGCTCTGGTTGACGAGGCCAGGGAGGAAGTGGAGGGGATCATGCGGCGCTACCGCAAGCTGCGACCCGGGCAACCCGACGATTTCGCTATTAACCAGCAAAGTACGCTCCAGGAGCTCTACGACAACGCCACCCGCCTGCTGTGGCTGGTGGCCATCGGCATCGGGAGCATCGCCCTGATCGTGGGCGGCGTGGGGGTGATGAATATCATGCTGGTGACGGTCACCGAACGCACCATGGAAATCGGCATTCGCAAGAGTCTGGGTGCCCGGCAGAGCACTATCCGCTGGCAGTTCCTGGTGGAGAGCATGACTGTCTGCTCCCTGGGCGTAGTGGTAGGCTTTCTGCTGGCCTCCGGGGTAGCTATGATTGTTGATCGGGCCACGCCCCTGATGGCGAGGATTCCGCCCTCCTGGGGTGGCTTGGGGATTGGCGTGGTTGTAGTAGTGGGATTGGTTTTTGGGCTGTGGCCGGCCACCAAGGCCGCCCGCCTGGATCCCATTGAGGCGCTGCGATATGAATGATACTGGGGACTTGGGGCTTGGGACTTGGGGCTTGGGACTGGGGATTGGGGAAGTTGGCAGTTGGCAGGGAAGAGAGAAGAGAATTGAACCGCCAAGATGCCAAGAGCAATGAGGGAAGAACTAGCGGAATGGGGCTTGTCCCGATCCGCAGGGTTTCCTTTGGAGGAGGGCTCCCTCAGGGGGGACTTGACATGAGTGCCTGGTGGCCTGCAACCGTAGGGTTTTTAATGACGGCTGAACCTTCTATAAGATCTGTGTTAATTCGTGAAAATTCGTGGCCAATCTTCTTTTTGCCGATTCGTGGCGGAAAATAAAATATGCTTGAGTTCTTTCGCATCGCCCTCCGTTCCGTCCTGGCCAACAAGCTCCGCTCCAGCCTGACCCTCCTTGGTGTGGTCATCGGTGTCTGGGCCATTACCAGCATGCAGGGGGTGGTTGAGGGTTTTGACCGGGCCATAGCGAAGGAGCTGAGCGCCCTGGGATCGGAGACGTTCGTTGTCCAGAAGTTTCCACCGGTGATGATGATGGAACACGATTGGATGAAGTACGCCCGGCGCAAGGATTTCGCCTACCAGGACGCCGTTTACCTGCAGAATGCCGCCGTCAACATCCGGGTGGTCACCGCTACCATTCAGCAGTGGGGGGAGACCATCAAGTACAAGGATAAAAAAACCGCCCCATCCGTCCAGGTGACCGGTACCATGCCTGGCTACCTGGCATCCCAATCGGCGGAACTGGCTGAAGGCCGGTTTCTTACCGACAATGATGTGACCCACACCCGTCAGGTGGCCGTTCTGGGCCGGGATGTAGTAGGTGAGCTATTTCCCTACGAGGATCCCCTGAACAAGCGGATTCTGGTAAAAGGGCAGGCTTTTACGGTCATCGGCGTACTGGGACAGACCCCCAGCATTTTCGGGTTTTCGGCCGACAACGTGGCCATCATCCCCATCACCGCCTACCGGAAGGTATTTACTACCTCTATCCGCCAGATGTCTGCCACCGGTCTGTTCCTGCGGGCCTGGGACCTGGAGAGTGTGGAAGAGGCCATTGACGAGGTAGTGGTGCTGCTCAGGGTCCGGCGTAAGGTTCCTTTGGGGGAGGAGAACGACTTCGAGGTGGTTACCGCTGAGTCCGCCATGAATACCCTGGCGGACTTCACCCTCTATATCCGCATTGCCGCTATCGGGATCGCCGGTATTTCTCTGCTGGTGGCCGGTATCGGTATCATGAACATCATGCTGGTATCGGTGATGGAGCGCACCAAGGAGATCGGTACCCGCAAGGCGGTTGGTGCCCGGCGGAGGGATATTCTGATCCAGTTCCTGATCGAGGCGGTTATTCTCTCTGAATTCGGCGCCCTGATGGGCATCACACTGGGGGTTGTGACAACTCTCGGCGTCTCACCACTCCTGGAGATGGAGGCCCGGGTTCCAGCCTGGGCCGCGATAGCCGCCCTGGGCTACTGCTCGGCTATCGGCATCTTCTTCGGCCTGTACCCGGCCAACAAGGCCTCCAAGCTCGACCCCATCGAGGCCCTGCGGTACGAGTGATTATTGATAATTGATGATTGTCGATTGACGATTGAATATTGAAAATTGAAGAGTGAAGATTGAAGAGTTGGACAGGATAACAGGATTGACAGGATAGAATAAAGAGGATGTAATAGACCTCTGCGTCCTCTGCGCTCTCTGCGGTTAGCGGTTACCTTCTTAGCGCCCTTGTCGTCCCTTCGCCTAGCTCAGGGCAAGCTTGGCAGTTTTTCCCTACCACTGTCACTTCGTACATACACACCCTCTAACATCTTCGTACCAATTCGTGCCAATTTGTCCGCCAGCTCCGCAGGAGTCCCTTCAGGACTGGCGGATTCGTGGCTGATATATCTTTGCGCCCTTTGCGCCTTTGCGGTTTTCTTTCTTGATGCCGTATCAAGGGCCACTGGTATTAAGTTTAGCCTCGTGCACCAGATACCGCCGGATACCAAGCTATCATGCTGAGATCAATTCTGTACTGGGTCTATCAGAAGCGCTGGCTGCTTTTTGCCACCGCGCTGGGAACGGCGCTGTACCTTCTCCCCCGCCCCGAGGGCATTTCCATCGAAGGCTACCGTACCCTGATCATCGCCGTCGTGGTGGTGATCCTCATCATCAGCGAGGCCGTCCCGCTGCCGGGGATCGCCCTTTTAATCGCCATCATGCAGGTAACCTTCGCCATCGCCGGACCCTCGGAAGTCGCCCAGTCCTACATGAGCGATGCCGTCTTTTTCATCATGGGTTCCCTCATGCTGGCGGTGGCCATCATCCGGCAGGGGCTGGATGCCCGCCTTACCCTGGTCATACTCACCCTCACCGGCACCCGGGTAATGGCCATCATGTGGGGCTTCTTCATCATCTCCCTGCTCCTCACGTCGTTCATCGGGGAGCATACGGTAGTGGCCATGCTGCTGCCGGTAGCCCTGACCCTGATCCGCAACACGTCGGATGACCCCAACGAAGTACCGGGCCTGACCTGCCTGCTGCTGTTCGCCGTAGCCTACGGCAGCATCATCGGGTCCATCGGCACCCCTTCGGGCGGGGCCCGCAACGTCATCATGATCAATTACCTTTCCGACTTCGGCCTGGCGAAAATCGGCTACCTGCGCTGGATGAGTTTCGCCTATCCATTGATGCTGGTGCAAATACCCCTGGCCGGCTGGCTCCTCACCAGGGCTTTCAAGCCCGAGCGGGACCGCCTGGACAGCGCCGTCCACAAGTTGAAGGCTAAGGTTGCCGCGGCCGGGCCGCTCACTGGCCAGCAGGTTCTGGCCATTGTTCTGTTCATCATCGTCTTCCTGGCGTGGGTGTTCCTGAGCGACCGGATCGGCCTGGGTATTGTGGCGCTGGCGGGGGTGTTCCTCTACCTGGTCACGGGGCTGGTGCAGTGGCAGGAGATCAACCAGCGGACCAATTGGGGTATAGTACTGCTGTTCGCTGCGGCCATT
>CAZQOY010000138.1:0-3627 GCA_964595095.1 uncultured bacterium
ATCTGACAGGATAACAGGATTGACTGGATATACGGAGGGGAAGTGGCAGTTATAATCAATGGTCCGTAGTCCTTCCCCATCCAGCATCCAGCATCCAGTATCCAATAACTAATCCGTCTACGCTGTACTACGCCGGACAAGTGACCAGTGACCAGTAGCAGCTTGCCTGACGTAATCCGCCTGTGGCGGATGTAGCCTGGTAGCAGTTGGCAGTTTATCCGGCGCAGCCATTGCGAAGCCGGGTATCATCCACTGAATAACGCTTGAGGCAAGAATATGCATAATAAACAAACTAACAATCCTCATATTTCTCTCACGGTGGGAGCGGTGCTGATCGGGCTCCTGGCGGGCGCGTGCACCAGCAAACCGTCCGTCCAGGCCGACTGCGGCGACGCCGAAAAGGAGGCCAGCGCACCGGCCATCCGGATCGTCCGCAACGACGCCGAACAGAAGGTGGACGTCCTGGTCGACGGCCAGCCGTTCACCTCCTACCTCTATTCGGACCAGATCAGCGTCCTTAAAAAGCCGGTGATCTACCCTCTCATTACCCCTAAGGGCAATGACGTAACCCGCGGCTTCCCCATGAAAAAGCGGGCCGGTGAGCGGGTGGACCACCCCCATCACATCGGGTTCTGGCTCAACTATGGCGACGTGAACGGCTTTGACTTCTGGAACAACTCCGACGCGATCGAGGGCGAGCGTGTCAGCCGTATGGGCACCATCTACCACAAGGCCATCAGGAATATCGACGAGGAAAACAACGCCCTGGAAGTGAGCTGCGAATGGGTCGACGCGCAGGGGAACGTCCTGCTCACCGAAGAGACCCGGTTCGTTTTCCACGCCTGTCCCGTCTGCCGGGGCATAGACCGCATCACTACCCTGACCGCCTCGGGCGGCCCGGTGAGCTTCACCGACAACAAGGAAGGGATGGTGGCCGTCCGGGTGACACGGGCGCTGGAGCATCCCACCAAGAAGCCCGTTACACTGACCGACAGCGAGGGTCTGGCCGTAGAGGTACCCGTTCTGGACAACACCGGGGTGACCGGTGAGTATCTCACCAGCGAAGGTGTCCGGGGTGCCGCCGCCTGGGGGACGCGTGCCCGCTGGGTCATGCTGACCGGCGTGGTCAACGATGAGCCGGTCACTCTGGCCATCATGGACCATCCCAAGAACGTGGGCTATCCCACCTATTGGCACGCCAGGGACTACGGCCTGTTCTCCGCCAATCCGCTGGGCCAGAAAATCTTCAGCGAGGGGCAAGTGGAACTGAACTTCGCCCTGGGCCCTGGTGAGTCCACCACCTTCCGCTACCGGCTGATACTGAGATCAGGCAAAACCAGTGCTGAGAATATGGAAAGGATGTATCAGGACTTTGTCAACGAGGTCCAGTAAGGGTTAAATAGGGGCTGCACGGGCAAATTACCATACGAATAGTGTGTGAGAAGGCCCTGGAGTAATCTGGGGCCTTGTACATACGTAGGGGAAGACAGGTGCTAGGATGCTCTTGATCGTTTGATTTTTTTAAGATGTTGTAACATATGTTATGCTGTGCGAAACCTAGCGATAGATATCCTTTCGGTCGCCGATTTTGATCACCAGAACCAGTAAATCCTGATCCAGGATCTGGTAGACAATCCGGAAACTGCTCACCCGGATACGGTAGAGCTGGTGTTCATCCACCAGTTTCTTCACGCCCCGCGGCCTGGGAGTCTCCGCCAGGGTGTCAATGGCTTTCCGAACCCTCGCACGGATTCTTTTCGGAAGGGAGCTGAGCGCCTTAAGCGCCCGTTTTTCGATCTGAATGCGATAAGCAGCGGTCAAAGCTGATTACGGTTCTGCTTTAACCTTGTCCCAGTCCAGAAACTCGCGGTTGGGATCTTTCAGCACGGCCAGGGCGTCTTCCAGGTCAAGGCGGTCCTCCAAAGCCTCCAGCAGCTCGTAATCTTCCATCGGTACGATAGCCACCACCGGCTTGTTGTGGCGCGTCAGAACCACCCGTTCCTTATTATACCTGGCAGCGTTCACCACGCCGGACAAACGCTTGCGGATATCAACAATTGAGATGGTTGCCATCTATGGTGCCTCCTTATATTGTGTAGAATCGGTTTTAAATGTACATATATTACAGTTGTTACACAATAAATAGTTCCCGGCATTTTCACAGGGTCGTCGCAGCAAGGACTGTAACGCCGCTCAGTTCGTTGCTTATCTTCCTGTTTTGCTCAGGGCAGCCTCTTCGGTGGTGCTCAGGACCAGATTTGAAAGTAACTTCCAATGTCAAAGTCGTTAAATATCACAAAACCAGGGGCGTAGGATGAATCCCGTTTATGCCCCTTGGAAATGAGAAGCGTATCTTTTATTTTTCAGCCTCGATGGCCTTCATTGTCGACCGATAACCGTTACCCAACTTGAGCGCTACGGATTCAAATATGAATGCTACGAACATCACCCCAATTGCCTACCCCTTTCTCCAGAAGGAGGTGGACTACACCGCAGTCATCCGCCGGGACCTGGAGAACTGCCTCACGGAAACCGACCTGGGGATCGGGACCCGGTTGGCAGGCAAGGTCCGGGATATCTACGACCTGGGCGACCGGCTCATCCTCATCACCACCGACCGCCAGAGCGCCTTCGACCGGGTGCTGGCGGCGATCCCTTTCAAGGGGCAAGCCCTCAACCTGGCCAGCACCTGGTGGTTTGACCAAACCAAGGGCATCGTAGAGAACCACGTGGTGGAGGTACCCGACCCCAACGTCACCGTGGCTAAGAAATGCCGGGTGCTGCCTATTGAATTCGTGGTGCGCGGGTACATCACCGGCACCACCAGCACCGCGCTATGGACACACTACCAGAACGGCAGCCGCAACTACTGCGGGAATCCCCTGCCTGAGGGGCTGCGGAAAAATGAACGGCTCGAAAAGCCCATCCTCACTCCCACCACCAAGTCCGATGAGCACGACCGGCCCGTCAGTCCCGACGAGATCATAGCGGAAGGGTGGCTGACGAAGAAGGATTGGGAGGCCGCCAGCGACGTGGCCTTGCGGCTGTTCGCCTTCGGGCAGAAAGTGGCCGCGGAGCACGGCCTGATCCTGGTGGACACCAAGTACGAGTTCGGCAAGGATGCCGACGGCAATATCCTGCTCATCGACGAGATCCACACCCCCGATTCCAGCCGCTACTGGATCGCCGGGAGCTACGAGGAGCGCTTTGCCGGGGACCGGGAGCCGGAGAACATCGACAAGGAGTTCCTGCGGCTGTGGTTCGCGGACAACTGCGACCCCTACAATGACGCCACCCTGCCGCCGGCGCCGGATGAGCTGCGGGTAGAGCTGTCGCGGCGCTACATCCTGCTGTATGAAATGATCACCGGCAAGGCTTTCCAGTTTCCCGAGGCGGGGCGGCCGGTCCAGGAACGGATTCAAAACAACCTGGCGGGGTATATGTAGGGGCAGTCAGCGGTCAGTCCGCCAAGAGATCTTAGCCACGAATTGACACGAATTATCACGAAAGAAGAGATTAACCACAGAGCGCACAGAGGACACAGAGAACATAAGATTAAGAAAGAACGAATATCAATTAAAGACAAGAAATGTAGGGGCGTATTGCGATACGCCCGCCTGTAATTGG
>CAZQOY010000138.1:3637-7056 GCA_964595095.1 uncultured bacterium
AAAGAAAAAGATAACCGCAAAGCCCGCCCTGAGACCGCCAGTTGGCAGGCTTTTGCGTCTTTGCGGTTCAATTCTCTTCTCTCTTTCCCTGCTACTGCTACTGCCAATGCTACTTCTAATAGCACCTTTGCGGTTACCGCTGACCGTACCGCGCCACAAAACCCTTCTCTATCCGCCGCCCGAAGCTGTTAAGTTTGTGCTCCATGCAAGGCATAGATCGGCCAGTGCGCATCCTCACCGTGGCGTTGGATATGGTTAAGTGAACGATTACCAGCGGCAGGTTATGCTGCTGTTGAGAAATACACGGGAGGACATTTTGAATCCATGAAAGAACAGGGAGCCGCAGCGAACAACACAGCAATTAAAAAACCCCCAACGGGCCTGGCCATTTTCGCGCTGGTCGGGCCTGCTTTTGTGTGGTGCGCCGAATTCATCGGCTCGGGCGAGGTGATACTGGCCACGCGAACCGGCGCTATCCTGGGTACGACGGTGATATGGGCGATTGTCTTAGGCATCTTCCTGAAGTACTGGATCGGCATGAGCGGTGCCCGCTACACGGTGTGTACGGGCGAGGGCATGATCGATATGTTCGCCCGCATCCCCGGGCCGCGCCACTGGGTTGTCTGGACAGTGCTGATTGTCCAGTTCGCCGCCGGAACCATTTCCATCGGTTCATTAGCGACCGCGGCGGGTGTCTTTGTAAGCCGGCTGGTCCCGATGCCCCCCTACCTTGCGGCCTGGCTGGTGACGATATTCTGCCTTGGTATCGTCTGGTCGGGCCTGTTTAATATCCTGAAGATTGTGATGAGCCTGTTTGTGCTTATAATTGTTCTGGGCGTGTTATATGTCGCCGCGACTGTTTTTCCCGGTCTTTCAGTTTTGCTGCAGGGTCTTCTTGGTCACATTCCTGCCGTTCCGGAATGGGCAATTTCTTCGTATGGCGTCACCGAGAATCCCTGGCGGGAAATACTGCCCTTGCTCGGTTGGGCGGCTGGCGGCTTTGCCAGCCAGGTGTGGTATACCTATTGGGTCATGGGTGCGGGGTACGGAGCAACGGCGGGCAGGGGCTACGGCATACCCGCTGACCTTGAGATGCTGCAAAACCTCACCCGTTCCGCCGCGGAAAAAATAAAGGGCTGGTGCCGCGTGGTCTATACCGACGCCACGATAGCCATGATAATCGGCATCGTGATAACCGTGAGTTTCCTGATCGCGGGCGCGGGCATATTAAGGCCCAATCAGCTGGCTCCGGAAGGGCCGGAAGTAGCCACGACGCTTTCAACAATTTTTTCATCACAGTGGGGCACACTGGGTGGCTTTCTGTTCATGCTGTCCGGCACGGCGGCACTGATTGGCACCCAGCTTGGCCAACTGGCCGGCTGGCCCCGCCTGCTGGCCGATTCCTGCAGGATCTGTATTCCCGGTTTCCAGAAGGCTTTTTCCTGGAAAACACAATTCAGGATGTTCCTGATCTTTTTCCTTTGTACGAATATGATTATCGCCTATAACCTTAGTCTCAGGCCGGTTTTCCTGGTAAAACTGGGCGCTATACTTGACGGACTGCTGTTAACCCCGTTTCAGGCCCTATGGATCGCTATCGGTCTTTATATCGTAATGCCTAAACTGCTTTCCGATGAAGCGCGAGAGATTCTCAGGCCACACTGGATATTTGCCCTGGGACTGATCGTGGCCTTTTTAGTGTTCGGCTATTTCTGCGTGTTTCAGATTCCACTTATTCTGGGCTAAAGCGCACTCGCTTATCTCCGAGGCCTTAAAAATAATTGAGATATAATATATATGCTTGAAGGTCCGATACTTATTCTCATCTTGATCGGGGCTATCCTTTTCATCATCCTGTCGTCTTCCTTCCTGAAGCTACATCCATTCTTATCCCTGTTGACCGCCACTTTCGGTGTTGGCCTGATTGTCGGGATGCCGCTGAAGCAGATCATTACTACGGTCAACAGCGGCTTCGGCGAACTGATGGGCTATATCGGCCTGGTTATTATTTTCGGCACCATCATCGGCACTATCCTGGAGAAATCCGGCGGGGCGATCAAAATGGCTGATGTGGTCCTGCGGGCATTCGGCAAGAAGAGACCGACCCTGGCCATGTCACTTATCGGGGCCATCGTCAGCATACCCGTC
Organism: uncultured bacterium; assembly: GCA_964595095.1. Classification (GTDB taxonomy): domain Bacteria; phylum Fidelibacterota; class Marinisomatia; order SCGC-AAA003-L08; family TS1B11. The sequence goes on from CAZQOY010000138.1 coordinate 5,786, forward strand.
TTTTGTGACTCCGGCTTCGTCATCCTCTCAAAACTCAATAAGGCCGTAGCGCGGAGGTCCGGGGTGCCATTGGCCGCGATGACCATCGCCTTATCGTCGGGACTTTACGCCACCCATACGCTGGTTCCACCGACGCCCGGGCCTATAGCCGCCGCCGGGAATATCGGTGCGTCGGACTACCTGGGAACGGTGATCTGGATCGGCCTGATCACCGCCATCCCCGTTATTCTGATCGGCTACCGGTGGGCCCTGCACATTGGCAAATCCATCACAATTGAAGGCGAGGACGATCCTTCCGATCTGAGCGGGATTCTGGAAGATACCGGGACCCTGCCATCGGCTTTCAAGTCCTTCCTGCCGATCCTGCTGCCGGTGGTCCTGATCGCGGCCGCTTCGGTGGTGAAGTTCCTCGAAGCAACCGGGAACATTGCCGAAATAGTCCTGTTCATCGGCAATCCATTAGTCGCACTCCTGCTGGGCGTATTCGCGAGCTTCGCCCTCATGCCCAAATTCGACGAGGAGCACCTGAGCGGCTGGCTCGGCAGGGGGATCGTGCAGGGCGGCCCGATCCTGCTGATCACCGGCGCGGGTGGCGCGTTCGGCAGTGTCCTGAAAGCGACACCCCTGACGGAACTGATAACCGGTATTGTGAACAACAGCGCGGTCTCCGGCAGTTTGTTTATCGTAATAGCATTCCTGATCGCCGCCGCCCTGAAAAGCTCCCAGGGCTCCTCAACCGCGGCCCTGGTTATTACCTCTTCACTGCTGGCGCCGCTGCTGCCGGCGCTGGGCATCACCACCCCGACGGCCCTGGCGCTGGTAGTGATGGCCATCGGCTCGGGCGCAATGGCCGTATCCCACGTGAACGACTCTTACTTCTGGGTCGTAACCCAGTTCAGCGGCCTGAAGCTGAACGATGCGTACCGTTCATTCACAATGGTTACTTTACTGCAAGGCTGCACCGGCCTGGCTATGACGCTGGTGCTGTATCAAATTTTGGTCTAGCTGCGGATCCCTTAGGGACAGGACAAGCATCCAGTGGCAGTAGCAGTAGCAGTCGGAAGAGATTCACCGCAGAGCACGCGGAGAGCGCTGAGGAAGGATCGGAGATTGTCGATTGTTGATTGAAGATTGACAAGTGAGCCTCGCACATGGCGGGGCCTTTTGTTTGCGGAAGGGGGCCATGTTCGGGCCTATTATGGGGCACCCATTCCAACGGGGAAGCGATAGGCGCAAAATTGAACAAAATCTATACAAAATTCGTTTTTTTT
>CAZQOY010000139.1:0-7053 GCA_964595095.1 uncultured bacterium
TTTGGCTCATCCGCTTGCACGTTGACGACCAGGTCGGCTTCCATGTTCCGGGCTGCCTCGGCCACCCGGTCGGTGCCGCTCTCATGCTCGGACCCGGTGAGGATTACTCTGTCACCCAGGAGCGCACACGCCCTGGCGACCTGGGGGGAATCGGTGGCGATAATCACCTCATCCAGGGTGGTGCACTCAGAGGCCCGGCGGTACACGTGGTGCACCATGGGATAGCCATGGATGGGGGCGAGGACTTTGCCGGGGAACCGGGTGGCAGCGTAGCGGGCGGGAATGATGCAGATGGTGGTCATTGGTCGGTCTTGATGACCTTGGGGACCAGGAAGAACTCGCCGTCGGTGGCCCGCTTTTCACGGGGGGCATTTTCGGTGAGCGGTGCATTGGCCAGCACCTTATCCCGCGGCAGAGACCCGGCGGGCTCGTCCTTGCGAGTGACGTTCACCAGGTCAAGGACATGTGACAGGGGTTCCACATCGGCCACGTCCAGCGTCTGGAGCTTCTGAACGTGCTCCAGGATAGCGTTGATCTGCTGAGTATAGAGGTCGCGTTTATCGTCGTCCAGGTGCAGCTTAGCCAGGCGCGCAATCTTCTGAATCTCTTCTGGTGAAACTGTCTGTTTGGTAGCCATTTTTCGGCGGTATACAATAATCGTGCCATAGCAAGTTACGAGAGTGCCCAAGGGAAAACAAGGGGGAAGGGGGAGAGCCCCGCGATCTGCACCAGGCCAGTGATAAAAAAACCGAGATTTAAGTTGCCCTGAAGTGTAAACTGTGTCTGTTGGAAAACTGGAAAATAATAACTCAATACAGGCATCGTCTACAATGACTCAATCTGGCAGCAGCATAGAGCAGGCGTATGCTATCGCCAACGAACGGTACGCGCAATATGGAGTCGACACAGCCGAGGCGCTTGAGCGGCTGGCCCGGATCGCCATTTCCATTCACTGCTGGCAGGGGGATGACCTGGTCGGCTTTGAGAGCGGCGCGGGTCTGGAGGGTGCCGGCATCCAGGCAACCGGCAATTATCCCGGCAAGGCCACGACCCCCGAACAGCTCCGGGCCGACTTTGAGAAAGCCTTAAGCCTTATTCCGGGAGCCCACCGCATCAACCTTCACGCGATCTATGCCGAAACCGGGGGGAAGAAGGTTGAGCGGGACGAGCTGGAGCCCGAGCATTTTGCCATCTGGATGGCCTGGGCGAAAGATCTGGGCATCGGCATTGATTTCAACCCCACTTTCTTTGCCCACCCGAAAGCCGAAAGCGGCTTTACCCTCGCCAGCTATGACAGCGGCATCCGCAGGTTCTGGGTGGGGCACGGCATCGCCTGCCGGAGAATTGCCGACCACATCGGCCGGGAGCTCGGCAGCCCCTGCGTGTGTAACGTCTGGATACCGGACGGCTATAAGGATACTCCCGCGGATCGCAAGACCCCGCGAATGACGTTGAGAAAATCGCTTGACGAAATATTTGCCGAAAAGCTTGAAAGGAAAAATATCCTCGATTCGGTGGAGAGCAAGCTGTTCGGGATTGGCTCGGAGAGCTACGTGGTTGGGTCGCACGAGTTTTACCTGGGCTATGCCATAAAAAACGGCATACTGCTCTGTGTTGATACGGGCCATTTCCACCCGACGGAGCAGATTTCCGACAAGGTTTCAGCCATCTTTGCATTCGTAGACGAGCTCCTCTTTCACATCAGCCGTGGTGTGCGCTGGGACAGCGACCACGTGGTGGTGCTGTCGGATGAAGTGCGCGAGATCGCCCTGGAAATTGTGCGGGGCAAGTTTCTGGACCGCACCCACGTCGGGCTGGATTATTTCGACGCGAGCATCAACCGGGTAGCCGCCTGGGTTATCGGGACCCGCAGTATGATTAAGGCCCTGTTGTATGCCCTGCTTGAGCCGCGGGAGATGCTGCGTGAGTTCGAGATCGGCGGTGACTTTACTTCACGTCTGGTCTTCCTGGAAGAGCTTAAGTCACTGCCATTCGGCCCGGTCTGGGACTATTACTGCCTGCAGCAGGATGTGCCCGTTGGCACGGACTGGCTGGGTGAGGTCAGGGAATACGAGAAAAGGGTCCTTGCTTCGAGATAGGCGGCACCTTCATCCTGAATTTTACCGGGCAACTTCTAAAAGGGAGGGTAACTGAATGGGTCGGCGTGGTCCTGCAAAGAAGATGATCCAAAGGCTCGATCAGACCTATGAGTATGATCGGGAGCCGATTTCCGGGAAAAACCTTCATGGCGGGCGATATTTCGCGGGCCTTTTCGCCGGGGAACACGTTGCCGCAACGGAATTCGTGATTGGTGCGCTGTTTGTCAGCTGGGGGGCCGGGATTGCGGATATCATCTTCGGCCTGCTTTTAGGCAATCTCTTTGCGGTACTTTCGTGGGCCGGGATAACCGCTCCCATCGCCGTGCAGGTTCGTTTGACCTTATACTGGTATCTGAGGAGAATAGTAGGCCCCGTTGTTACTATCATTTATAACGTACTTAACGCCGTACTGTATTGCGTCCTCGCGGGAGCCATGATAACCGTTGCCGCCTCGGCTGTGAGAATTCCTTTCCATATACCCGCGCAGACATCGTGGTTCCCTGAAGATATACGGTTTGTTCTGGTAGTGCTCGTAGTCGGAGCTGTCGTTGTAACGTTTGCCATTCTCGGTTTCAAACGTGTAGCCCAATTTTCCACGTTAAGTGCTCCCTGGATGATAATAATGTTTGTTGCCGGCGCACTGGTATCGCTGCCGCTGCTGGCCGCCAGTGTACCCGAAATAGGGCAGATAAGGAGTTTCGCGGATTTCTGGAACCTGGCGGATCAGACGATCTGGACCGGGAAGGCCGCCGGGCAGATGACGCCCCTGGGATTCTGGCACGTGGCTGCTTTCGCCTGGATCGCTAACCTGGCCATGCATGTCGGTCTGTCCGATATGGCGATTCTCCGCTATGCCAGGCGGGCGGCGTACGGTTTCTATTCCGCCTTCGGGATGTACCTTGGGCATTACCTGGCGTGGATCGCCGCCGGTATTATGGGTGCCGCCGCCGCAGCCGCCATGCAGCGGCCACTCATCGAACTGGACGCCGGGGGCGTTGCTTTCTATGCCTTGGGTGTCTCCGGTGCGGTTGCGGTCGTGATTGCGGGCTGGACAACTTCGAACCCCACCCTGTACCGCGCCGGCCTGGCCTTGCAAGCGGTCACGCCAAACTGGCCGCGGTGGCAGGTTACGCTCATCGCCGGTTCGATTACTACCCTTGTCGCCTGCTCTCCGTTTGTCTTCACCAAACTGCTTGATTTCGTGGGCCTGTACGGCCTGCTGCTGATGCCCATCGGGGCCGTGGTGGTTGTAGAGCACTGGATATTCCCCAGGATCGGATTTACGCGCTACTGGGTCACCGGGCAGGGACGGCTGCTGAACTGGCCCGCCCTGGCGGCGTGGGTGCTGGCCATTCTTATTGCTATGGTGCTCTGGCAGACCGGTGTTCTTCACCTGTTCTTCCTGTTCATTCCCGTGTGGTTTATTACTTCAATTTTGTACATCGCCTTCGCTGCTATGGCCGGCGCAACCAAGCCACTATCCGCAGAAGATGAAGAGCCTGTCGAAGATATAAGCAGGGAAAATGATGATACTGGTGCGGCTGAAGGCCCGGCAGGGAAAGCCCCGGTTGGCGGTTCGAACTCGCAATACCCCTTGCTTGCGAAATTAGCGGGGATTGTCGCGTTAGTGGCCCTGCTCATCAGTGTTGCGTTGCCGCTACAGGTATTGCTTATGGGTGCCGATGGACTTATGGATCGAGTGGAATGGATAAAGGATATGTTATTGTGGTTGACGCTGATCTATTTCATAAGCGGCACCGTGTGGGTATATAGTAGGGAAAGGGGGAAATAAGGATTCCACTCGAAATTGACTGAGGAGAAAATATGTCACCGGAACTAAGCAGGCGAAGATTTTTACATCTTTTGGGGGCGGGGACCGCTGCTCTTGCCGTCCCAGGCTGTGGGTTACTCAGGAATAAGACAGTTGAAAAGCCGAACGTCATCTTCCTTCTAACCGATGACCAACGCTGGGATGCAGTGGGATGTATGGGAAATTCAGTTATTAAAACACCCAACATGGATCGGTTGGCGGCAAAAGGCGTATTGTTTAATAATAATTTTGTTACCACCTCTATTTGCGCCCCCAGCAGGGCCAGCATTTTCACCGGGCAGTATCAGCGGCGCCATGGGATTGATGATTTTAATAAGGGTTTTTCTCCTTCCGCCTGGGCGCAAACCTACCCAATGCTCCTGAGACAGGCGGGGTATTACACCGGATTCGTCGGTAAGTATGGCATGGCCAATCAGAGCCCCCTGCCTGAGGAGCAATTCGATCATTTCTGGGGGTTCGCAGGTCAGGGTCAGTACTTCCACGAGATCGGTGGCGAGCAGGTCCACCTGACGAAAATGATCGGAGAGAAAAGCATTGAGTTTCTGGAAAAGCGCCGCCAGGACCGGCCGTTTTGTCTGTCCGTGAGTTTCAAGGCCCCCCACGTGCAGGATACGCATCCGGATCAATTCCTTTACGATCCCCAATTAGGGCAGCTCTACAGTGATGTGACCATCCCCGTCCCCGAAACTGCCGCCCCTCAGTACTTTGAGATCCTCCCTGAATTCATCCGCAAGTCGGAGGGGCGAACACGCTGGCAGCTGCGATTTGCGACCCCAGAGCAGTATCAGAATTCGGTCAAGGGCTATTACCGGCTGGTCAGCGGCGTTGATGTCGCTCTGGGACAGATCATTGCCTCGCTGGAAGCGCTGGGCCTGTATGAGAACACCGTGGTTATCATTACCGGTGATAACGGCTTTTTTCTGAGCGAACACGGCCTGGCCGGTAAGTGGCTCATGTACGAGGAATCTATTCGAACGCCATTGATCGTTTACGATCCGCGGCTGACCGGATCTTTGCAGGGTCAGCGGCGGGAAGCAATGACCTTGAACATTGACATCGCGCCGACAATTCTCGATTTCGCCGGCGTAAAGATCCCTGAGGGTATGCAGGGGAAAAGCCTGCGCCCGCTTATAATAAATGCTGGTGATAATTGGAGAACTGATTGGTTTTATGAACACCATTTCGGTTATGATGGCAGGATTCCCCGATCTGAAGGCATACGTACTGAGCGATGGAAATATGTTCGCTATATTGACCAGGATCCGCCGTATGAGCAGTTGTTTGACCTAGTGAGTGATCCGAAAGAAATCAATAATCTCGCTCAAGATCAAAGCTATCTGCCGGTTCTAGGTAAGCTGAGAGATCGGTGGCAGGAGATGCGGCTGAAAACGAAATGAATACCGTACCCCTGTCTCATCAGATTATTTTCTGCGTAACAGCCGCAAATTGTCTGTCATCGAATAGATAATAAGGAGGACAGGTATGTTTATTACTCCAAAACGCGTGTTGTCAGCAGCGCTGGCAATGGGATTGATAATTGGTTCGGCCTGTGTCTCTACTACTCAAAAACTCACGGTTACGAACCCGCGCTGTGAGTACCTGGAAGCCCCGCTGGGGATCGATACACTGCACCCCCGCTTTTCCTGGACGCTCAAAAGCAGCGGACGGGATGTCTCTCAGACCGCCTACCAGGTCATCGTGGCCGGCAGCCGAAAGGCACTTAAGGAAGGCCAGGCCGATATGTGGGATTCGGGCAAGGTAGAATCGGATGAGTCGGTTAATATTGTCTACGAAGGTAATACTCTGGCAAGCGGTGAGACTTATTACTGGAAAGTGCGCGTATGGAATCAGGACAATACGGTAAGCCCCTGGAGCGAAGTGACGACCTTCCAGATGGGGCTGCTGGAAGCCTCGGAGTGGGATGGCGCGTGGATCGCTGCGACCGATGGGAGTATTTCCGCGCCACTCCTGCGCAAGGAGTTCACCTTGGGGAAAAAAGTTGTACAGGCCCATGCGTACATCTGCGGCCTGGGTTACTATGAACTATACGTTAATGGTGAAAAGGTCGGCGACCACGTCCTTGATCCAGGCACGACCGACTACCGCAAGCGGGTGCTGTATACCACCTATAACGTCACCGATCTGCTGAAGACCGGCGGGAATGCCGTCGGTGTGATGTTAGGCGACGGTTGGTTCAGCTCGACGGAGATGGTGGAGCAGAGCCCTTCGCCACTGAGGCTGTACGCCGACCGGCCGCGGCTGCTCCTGCAATTGAATATAAAGTATGCCAACGGCATTACAGCGAAAGTTGTTACCGATGAGGGCTGGAAGGTTTCCCGGGGGCCGATTACTTTTAACAGTATCTGGGATGGCGAGAGTTATGATGCCCGGTTGGAGCAGCCGGGCTGGGAAAGCCCGGGCTTTGACGATACCGCCTGGAAAAACGCCACGGTTGTTGACGCGCCGGGCGGCATACTGGACTCGCAGCTGCTGCCGCCGATCAGGGTGACCAAGACCCTCAAGCCGGTGGCGCTGACCGAGCCGGAAGCGGGGGTATACGTCTTCGATTTCGGGCAGAACCTGACGGGGTGGCCCCGGCTACGCGTCAACGGCCCGGCTGGTACTGAAGTGCTCCTCAGGACGGCGGAAATAACCAGGCGGGAGATGGCGCGCATGAAGGGCGAGTCCGATGAAGGGGTGCCGGGGACAATCGATCCCAGCCCCAACCGCTCGGCCAAGGCCCAGGACAGCTACATCCTGGCCGGGGGAAAAGGCGCCGAGGTCTACGAACCGCGTTTTACCTACCACGGTTTCCGCTACGTCCAGGTGGAGGGTTTCCCCGGCCAGCCGACACTGGGTAGCCTGGAAGCGAGGGTGGTTCACAGCGCCGTGGAGCCGGTCGGAGATTTCCACTGCTCCAATGAGCTGATCAACCAGATTCACCACAACACGGTCTGGGGCCAGCTCAGCAACCTCTTCAGCATGCCCACCGACTGTCCCCAGCGGGATGAGCGCCTGGGATGGATGGGCGATGCCCACCTGACGGCTGAGGAGGCCATCTATAACTTTGACATGGCGGCCTTCTATACCAAGTGGCTGCTGGACATCCAGGACGCCCAGCTG
>CAZQOY010000140.1:0-4205 GCA_964595095.1 uncultured bacterium
AACTGGTTAATTCGTGGTGATTCAGGTTACTTATTTTACGAACATAGAGTTAGTTTCGCAACGCCTCAGCCCACCCCGCAGCGATCAAAGGCAGTAGGTTCACCAGCGCCAGCCCAGGTTCAGGTTGGCCTGAAGAAGCGTCACCGGCCCTTCCACCGCCGGTCCCGCGTCAGAAAGGTAAAGGCCCCGGATTCGGATGGCTGTTTGCAGCCCCGCATCGCTGCGATTGCTCCGCCTGCCTTTGATCGCCAGGCTCATGCCTCCTGTCAGTCCCAGATGGTTCGCTGCCGCCCGCCCGCTTTCGATAGTATAGACTCCAGTGCCTATGGAGAGGGTTATGGGGCCGAGGGCGGGCTCCAGGGCCAGATCGATCCCCTTCAGCCTGAAGGGCTCACCAAGCGAATGTGTGACCGGTAGGGTAGTGATGATATATTCGGGCATAATATTAACGGTCAGGGGGCCCAGATTGGTAAGCAGGATATGCAGGCTAAGCCCGTAAATGAGTCCCTGGTGATGAGTATTGCCGAGCTCGCCGGCCAGCGGTATAATGGTACCGAGCTGGAAAGTAAGCCTTCGAGCCACCCACACTGCGCGGTTCCTGATGATGTCCTGAATAGAGATGGCTGGACCCTGTTCGTTTTCGTACGGCTTATCTGTTTCCGCCATGGCCTCCCGCAGCCGGGCCAGTTCATCCTGAAGGGAGAGTACATAGGGGTGCCGGGGGTCCAGGGCTCCGATGGCCATAGTGATGGTTTCCCGGTATAAGGAGTCGGCAGTTAAGAAGCGGCCCTGCAGCACAAGCGTCTGGGCCAGGTTCCGCCGGGCCGTAGTCCTTCGCAGGTCATGGGGAGCAAACTGTTCAGCCACCTCAACAGCTTTCAGGTAGCCGGTTTCCGCCTCAGAGAGGGCACCCCTTGACCGGGCCCGGTTACCCTGGTTGATGAGCTGCTCCCACAAGTCCTGCTGGCTCCATCCGGGGCCGGGAGTGAAGGCTATGGCCAACACCAGGCTTATCGGTCCCAGGATGGTGGGGATGGGCAGACGGATACGGTGTTTCCCCATCTTTGGAGTTGATTGCATGGTCCTCATGTTATACATTTGAAGGACATGTGAGCCCAAGGTTTTCAAGAGGCAAACTAACCGTTTTCCAGCGCTTATGCAACACGGTGGTGGTCATTTCAGCCTATTTATCTTAACTTTGGCCATTATAAACGGGATCTTCAGTAATCTAAATGTATTTTTTCCCCAGGAGTTTACCGCAGGCTGTGCACCTGCAAGTGAAATAATCTGAGAGGAATAGCTGTGAGGGCCATTATTCGGGGTGATCTGGATGGTATTGTCTGCGCGACCTTATTGAAGGCGGCAAGGCTGGTCGATACAGTCAGCATTGTAAGCATAAAAGATATTTTGGATGGCAAGGTAAAGGCTACCGACCAGGACATTGTCTGTAATCTGCCCTTCCAGCCTGACGCCTATCTGTGGTTTGATCACCACTCCAGCGAGACAAAGAGCCTGCCGCCTCTCCCGGACGATTTTCGCGGCAGTTTCGCCCTGGCACCCAGCGCCACCAGGGTAGTCTTTAAATATCTTCTGCCTACTAACCCGGAGATTAAGCGCTTTGACCAGCTGGTCAAAGATACGGATATGTTTGACAGTGCAGACCTTACTATGGAAGATGTGTGTGATCCACAGGGTACTATTCTTCTGGGCCTGCTGCTGGACCCGCGCACCCGCATGGATTCCGACCTCGCCTATAAGGACGATTACAACGCGTGGAAGTTGAAGATGCCCGACCTGCTCCTGGAGCATTCCACCGCGGAGATCCTGGCCACGCCGGAAGCCCTCAAATGGCACGGAATCTACCAGGAGTGCCAGGAAGAAGCTATCCGCATCCTCCAGGAATGCTCATACCTGGATGGAAATGTCATCGTCAGTGATTTCCGCGGGAAAAAGCTGGCGCCCGTGAACCGGTTTATCCTCTATACCTTGCCGGGTCTGTCTGAAGGGAACATCTCAGTCCAGATCGCCAATGGCGAACCCGAAGTGTGGGACGAGATCGCCGTGGGGCGGTCCATTTTCAACCGTACCTCCGCGGTGGATGTGGGCGAGCTGTGCAGCTGGTATAGTGGTGGCGGCCATCGTACGGTGGGTGCCTGCCGGCCCGCTGTCGAAGACAGTGAGCAGGTATTTCGGGAGATCATCGCCGCCTGCAAAGAGCCTACGGGTTTGTAATTCCCGCTCCTTATCAGGGGCAGATCCTATCTCACCTTCTGCTTTACGTCCTTATTTTCCGTAAATACAGTAATTGTGGAAAACCGGCAAAAGCCGGTCTGAGCGTTATAGAGTAAAAGGTCCAGTCGGCCTAATAGGCGCCGACTGGACCTTGTCGAGTGAGTTGTGGTCAGGCAGAATAATAGAGTCACTACCGGGCCTGACAAGGTACAGGCCGCCGTTCCCTACCGGATGAGACTCATCTTGATGATATGGGTGTTCTCGGACGTTATCAGGCGGGCGAAGTAAATCCCTGACGGCACCGGACGACCGGAGGCGTCACTGCTGTTCCAAACCACCTTGTTATGCCCGGCACTTACGTAACCATCCACTAGCCGGATAACTTCCCGGCCCCGCATGTCATAGATTACGAGCAACACCCGGGAATTGTGCGGCAGCTCGTATCTCAGCGTGGTTACCGGGTTGAAGGGGTTGGGATAGTTCTGATGGAGCGCAAAGAATTGCGGCAGGTGGTTCTCATCCGTCACGGCCAGAGTGCTGATATCGATAGTCAGGCCGTAGGGGCCGGCCATTACCGTGTCCTGCCCAGAGATGACCACAACAGTCCACTCGAATGTAGCCGTTTTCAGACCCTGGTCCGTGATGGCTGATATGATGTCGGCGTAGGGGACGCGCACTTCGGTTACGGTTATGGTGGTGTCGTACTCGAAGTAGATGGCGCCAGTGTCACTCAATGTGAAGGTGTAATTCACCGAATCATCGGGATCAATTACCTCTTCCCAGGTAAACGTAAGGGAACCACCCAATTGGCTGGTCTCCACCTGGATAAAGGCGTCGATGTCCGGTGCCAGCAGTTCGAACGCTGATGGCAGGTCGTTCACTGACTCGACGGTAAGAGTGAAGGGATCCAGATAGGTAATGTCCTGGCCATCGGAGGCGCTTACTATGATGTTAGCCGTACCGTGCCAGTTCTGGATGGGTACTGCCAGCAGCGTTGTATCCTGGACAATGACCGTCACCACTGCTGATGTATCGCTGGCGGCGTCGAAGGTCACCTTGTCGCCTTCCACGTCGTCGGCCGACAGGTGTATATAGAGCGACGAATCCTCACCGATAATGTAGGTCTCAGCAACAGTACCCAGGAAAAACGGTGGGTCATTATCCGGCGTCACCGTCAAGTACAGGGTATCGCTTACCCACAGTCCGCCGTCATCGGTGGCCGTGATGGCGATGCGCACCTCCCCGTTGAAGTTGCGACGGGGTTCCACGATGAGGGAATCATTGACGACAAGTACCCTGTACAGTCCGTTATCCAGACTGGTGGCGTCGAAGTCTATCTGGTCGTCGAAGTTCGGGTCGGCGAAGTAATCGTTGAGGTCTTCAATAATGACCGTAGACTGGGCGTCTTCTTCAATGACCGGTTCCGGGAGACTCAAGATCAGCTGGGGCGCGCGAGCCAGCAGCAGACCCGCCGCGAAGCCGCTAAAATGATCTGTCAGGCCCGTGACGGTTTGGGCGTCGGTGTCAACCGTGCTGCTGAGGGCCTCTTCCCAGGTTCCGTCAATTTCACTGTAGATCAGCAGGACCAGATCCGCAGGGTCAAATCCCTCGGGGAGGAGGTCCGGATCGTAGGGTACGGTGATGGTGGCCGGTGGATCAAAGGTTGTGCCCGACGGCCCAAAGAAATAAAGCGTGCCCATCAGCTGGGGAGCGCCGGGAGGAAGTACCTCGTAGGTCCCGATCTGAATGTTCACCGTTTCATCGAGGGAGCCGCCGGGGATCTCAATGGAGACCCCGATATCGGTTGTAACTGTGCCCCCTTCATCCGGCTCTACCGGTTCATCGGCGGCCAGGTCGCCCGCCAGGTTCACCAGGACAGTCACGTCGGCCTCATCGTACAGGCCGCCGGGGTCTGTCACCCGGAAGGTGAAGCCGTCACTGCCGGAATAGTGGCTGGCCGGCGTATAGGTCAG
>CAZQOY010000140.1:4305-7023 GCA_964595095.1 uncultured bacterium
GAATCTTGCCCTTACCCTGGGCCTGTCGGACGTTCTGGACTGTTAAAAGATCGCCGTCGTCCACATCGTAGTCGTTCTTCAGCACCTCGATGATCACTGCCACATCTTCCTGCGTAGCGGCAATGTCGTCAACGGCCACCGGGGCGTCATTCACCGGAGCGATGGCAATGGCTATGCTGGCGGTGGCCGAGCCGCCTTTGCCGTCGATTACGGTGTAGGTGAAGCTGTCGCTGCCGTTGAAGTTTTCGCTGGGGGTATAGGTGACGGTGCCGTCGGGATTGATCTCCGCCGAGCCATTGGCTCCCTGGGTAACGCTCGCTACGGACAGGGCATCGCCGTCGGGATCGCTGTCATTGGCCAGCACGGTTACAGTTACCGGCGTATCCTCGTCGGTGGTGGCTTCATCGCCAACGGCCACGGGCGCGTCGTTGGTCATGCCGATAAAGATGGAGACCGTCCCCTGGTCACTGGCCTTACTATCGCTTACCTGGAAAGTGAAGCTGTCCTCGCCGTTGAAATTGGCATCGGGCGTATAAGTGAGGTTGGGGGCATCGCCGGAAAGGCTGCCGCTGGCCGGGCCGTCGGCCACCTCGAAAGTGAGTACGTCACCCTCATCAATATCGGAAGCCGTCAGGGTGATGGCAACGCTCACGTCCTCATCGGTGGAGACCGACTGGTCAGCGGCCACCGGCGCGTCGTTCACCGGGTTGACAGTGACTGTGACTGTGGCGGTGGCCGAGCCGCCTTTGCCGTCGATTACGGTGTAGGTGAAGCTGTCGCTGCCGTTGAAGTTCTCGCTGGGGGTATAGTTAACGGTGCCGTCGGGGTTGATTGCCGCCGTGCCGTTGGCCCCCTGGGTAACGCTCGCTACGGACAGGGCGTCGCCATCGGGATCGTTGTCGTTATCCAGTACGGCTACGGTAACCGGCGTGTCCTCGTCGGTTGTGGCCCCGTCGTCCCCGGCTACGGGATCAAGGTTGGCCTGGGCCGCGCGAACCTGTACCCTCACCCGGGCGCTGGCCTTGCCCTTTTTGCCGTCGGTAATGGTATACTCAAAGTCATCCTCACCCACGAAGTTGGGGGTAGGCCTATAGAGCAGGGTGCCGTCGTCCTGAATGCGTACCACGCCCCTGGCCCGACGGACGTTCTGGACAGAAAGTGCATCGCCTTCGTCGTTTGCCAGGACCGGAATGATAACCGTGTTTCCCTGGACCACGGTGGCCGAATCGTCTAGGGCCACAGGAGGAGTATTTTGATTTCCTCTCTGAGCCCATACGGGCCGCGCAGCTACCAGACCCGCAAGGAGGACAATTTGTATTGTGTATCGGAGCAGCTTATTCATTTTTTGTTCCCAACGCTGTTTATTCCCCAATTAGATTCTTCCCTAAATTCTGTCGAATAGTAACCAGGTTCTCGGTAATAGGCTGTGATAATTATCACAGAATTATCGATGTGTGACATTGATCACAAGCCGAAAAATTCCAGTCTCATTACACACTTAGCCGCTGGTATTTTCACATATCTTTCCATTGGTAGCTTCATTACAATCATCGGCATTATCTATCCTGGTTTTAGCCAATGTTTTATCAGACGTGATATTGGTCACGTCATCTACCCGATTCCGCGCACTAATGCGATTATAATCACAAATCTATTCCATGCCAAGAGAATTCTATGCCGTCTCGTGAAGATCTACTCCGCGACAGTACGGTGCAACTTCAGGTTGGATGGTCAATGGCGGTACCCAATCCCCAGCGAGTACACGTTCGGCGACGTGCACGTTGATTTCAGGCGGCAGGAGGCCGATAAGGGAGGGAACCCGATCACACTGTCTGCAAAGGAGTTTGAGGTTCTGAAATACTTTGTTCAGCACGAGGGGGAGGTGGTCACGCGGAACATGCTGCTGGACGAAGTCTGGGGTTATGAGGCCTACCCCGCCACCCGCACGGTGGACAACTACATCCTCTCCCTGCGCAAGCAGCTGGAGGATGATCCCGCCCGGCCGCAGCACCTGATCACCGCTCCCGCGGCGGGGTATAAGTTCGTGAAGGGAGAACCATCATAAAATTGACAATTGATCCGTCAGCTGACGGATTGACGATTGACGATTTGGACATGACACCAGGACTGACGGGAGGTAATGAGAAGAAGTAGCAGTTGGCAAAGAAGTGAGAGGGAGCCGCCTAGAGCAGATGGGGGAGCAAGGGTCAGCGAGAAATTCCACAAAACCCCTACAAAATTCCGTATTTTTAAGTTTTTGCCCGACGGGAGGCGTAAATCACCCTGTGGAAAAATGATCCGCTCCAAAACCAGCGGCTGGAGTGTATACAGGGCTGTATGGCGGCGGCATCATCATAGCGCCCGAATATACGCAGGCGGCGAGGGCTTGTCGTTCGCCGGGTGCGCGAGAAGGGGGAAAACCGCAAAGACGCAAAGGACGCAAAGAAATTTTTAGCCACGGTTCCGCCGGCTGGCGGATCAGCGATCAGCCTTTTGTAGGGGCATATTGCAATATGTCCCTACCGGGCACATTGAGCAATTCGCCCCTGCCGGAGCAGCACCCCCGCCGCCCCGCCGGAAGGCTGGACTGGTCCCGCAGGAAGCGGGGCTGGCGGGATTCAATCCAGCATCCAGCATCCAGCATCCAATATCCAATATCCAATATCAGTAGTGTCCGGTAAAAAATAAGAATTGGTCTGGAACTCCTTGGTTTAAGGG
>CAZQOY010000141.1:0-7013 GCA_964595095.1 uncultured bacterium
GAACGGGAAGGGCGTATGGCCATACGCCCCTACATCCACGGCTGAGGGCAGTGGGACCGACGCATGGTCGGGGATGCCGGGATCGCGATGACAGGAGGCGCGCTGGCGATTTTTCGGCGGGTGCGGGACGCGATCGGGGAGGGGATTGGAAAGGTTGCCGGAGAAGTGAGCGGGAGAGCTTAGCAAGCCGCCATCAAAGCCACTGTATCCGCACCTCGCTTTCCAGCTGCTTGAACTCTGGGTCGCCCGTAATCAGCTCAGCGTCATTTATCTTTGCCAGGGCGGCGGCGAAGCAATCGGCGTAGGCTATCGGGTATATGGATTTGTATGCCACGGCTTGGCGGGTCAGGGTCCAGTCGGCAGAGACAAGTCGGATGCCCAGCTGTTGTAGAGCCGCTATTTCCCCGTCGGCTTCTGTCTCCGATGCCCTTCTGGCAATGTTATACCAGACCTCGCCAGCGTTGACGGTACTTATGAGGAGAGACATGAGCTGGTCTTGTGCCTCTGAAATGATTTGCTTTACCTGCTTGCCAGCGGGTTCGGCTTCCAGGTAGGCCATAATAGCCCAGGCATCCAATACGATTGTTGCGGGCATTTGCACCGTTACAGGTTTCGCTCGAACTCCCTATCTTTCTTCAAGGCTTCCAACAATCCGTAGCCCTTATACTTGCCGTACAGGCTGTTGAGCAGCTTCTCAGCAGACTCCCGAGTGATGGGCCGCAGGACGATGCGGTCGCCTTCGTCGATGACGCGGATGGTGGTGCCGGCCTCGATGTGATACTTCCGCCGCAGCTTGGCGGGGATGACGATCTGCCCCTTGGAAGAAGCGTGAGTGGTCATAACGGGGGGAAGGGCCGTTGGGTCGGTTACGGTCGGGTTAGTTTTCACTGCAACGTTCTCCTTTCAAGCAGGAATATAACAAAAAGAAGAAGGTAAACCAAAATAATAAAGTAATACATTGAATAATAAGTAAGTCATATCATCATCGTACTACCCAATGCTGTCTAAGGGTAAACAAAGAAGATCCGCTGGCTGGTGGACCGGCCGGCTTCCCTGTCATCGGCGGGATCTTCCGCCGGGTGCGGGACGGGATTGGAGAGGGGGTCAGCGAGTGGGCCGGGAAGGTCTACGGCTGAGCTGCCCTGGTAATGGGTGAGGCACCTGCCCGGGGGAGATCAGTATCGCACCTGCCACTGGACTGTGATAGTGAGCTGGTCCTGGGTCGGACGGGCGATGGAAGGTGACAGCAGCTCCAGCGCCAGTTGCAGCCGGGAGAGGTTCTTCTGTTCGCTATCCTTGAAATGGAGCCCCAGGGCCACCTCTCCCGCAATGAAGGAAAAGCCGGTAGTGCTGTAGAAATCCTTTCCGGTACGGGCGTGCTCAAAGCGCGCCGCCAGGTCCACCGCTTTTACCGGGCCGGTGGGCAAACGCAGATAGAGGGAAGGGGTCAGATTTATACCCAGCATCTGAAACTCGCCGCGATTCACCCTTTCCTGAGTATGCGTGATGTAGCCGCTCCAGCCGAAACGTGGGTATTGGCCCACATCAAAGCTGTGGATCAAGTCAAAACTGTGCACTTCCCCGTCGCATTGTAACAGTGCCCGGCCTGATTGGTAGAGACGTACGTTGAAATCAAGTCCCAGGGTGGTCAAGTTTACACTTTCAGGGAGAGGTGTCGGGCTGTAGAAATAAATACCCCCGGCGCCGAAGTGCTGGAGGCCCATACCGACAGCCACCTCCAGCCATGAGAAAGGTTGCAGCGTCAGCCGCCCGACGGCGAGTTTGGCCAGGGGTGTGGGGTCCCCTTTCTGGTTGATTCCGTCACCGTTGGCCACCATGAGCTGCAGACCCGTTTTAAGGCCCAATGGTTCCAGGCTGCCCCTTACCATCAACCCCAGCTGGCGGGAGGCCCAGTTGTTGCTTACCAGGACCCCCGTGAGATAGCCCCGATCCACCACCAACTGGTTCCCCGATGAGCGCAGTTCCTCACGTCCATAGGGTACTTTCAGCTGCCCCAGGGTGATACGTAACCGGCTGCCCATAAGATTCTGCTGGAGAAAAGCGTCTTCCAGTACCTTGTTCCAGATGGTCTGCTGAAGGGCCAGCTGTATCCTGATTGCGGTGCCGGTTCGCCAGTGGGCCGAGAGGCGAAGACGCAGGCGCCGTAATCGGAAGCCGCTGCTTAAGATTTTATCACCAGGTGTGCGGGGTTCGCCGTGAAACGTGGTATCCGAGAAGAGGCGGGTGTCTTCGTAGCGCCCCTGGAGGAAGCCTTGAATCACGAATTTCTGATCGGCGTATCTGGCGGTGGCTTCCGTGCTCTGAGCTTGAAGGTCGCCGGCCGCTGGATAAAGCAGGAATAGACCGAGCGCCGCTTTCCCTGTGAAGGTAAGGAATTTGAGATCAAGCGGGATCAGCGGTTTCCCTGAATTTCCATGTACGGGTATCCGATGCGGTCAAAGGGATTGACCACGCTGGTGATGATGTTGCGCGAGTGGGCGGCGATGCGCTTCAGGTAGCGGGCATAGAGGGCCACGGCGGTCCCTTCGCTGGTTCCCAGGTCCTGGATTTCCCCATTAACTACGCCATGGGTGATGTTATCGCAGGCAGCCGAAACCTCTTCTTTGTACTCGGCCATGATCTTCCGGGCCTGTTTCTCATCACTGGTTTTAAAGGCTGTGATCATATCCCTGAACTGCTGCGTGACGGTGGCCTCGATGCGGCGCAGCTCCTCTTCCGCGCTCCCGGCGGTCAAACGTGCCGGGTGATTACGGGCTAAGTCGAAAATATTCTTGGTGTAGTCGCCGATGCGCTCAATGTCTATGACGACGCTCACCAGTACCAGACCGGATACCAGGTCGGCAGACCCGGTCACCGCCAGGTGGGTTATCACTTTTTTTCGTACGTCCCGCTCGTAGGCGTTGATCTGCTTGTCCATCTTATAGATATCGATAGCAATTTCGCTGATATCCGAACGCCGGAGAGAATCCACCGAGGCCTCGTACATGGCCAGATCCATATCCAGCATCTGGTAGGAATTCTCCAGGGCCTGGGTATAGAGGTCTTGTTTGGTAAACAACTTCAACAGGTTCTTCCATGAACTCTGAATTTTCCACCACTCACTCATCGAGAAATACCTCCATTCTAGGTAATAAATATAAGCAGGATTGGAATGAAATGGATCAAGATGTAAGTGATAACAAAGATAATCAAGTTCCTTGTAGACTCACTGGCTTTACGCCCAACGAACTCTGCCAACCCGATGGGAATAAATTTGAGGGGATAAAAGATTAGAATACCAAAAAGGTTGAAACTCAGGTGAGCAAAGGCAACAGTTACCGCCAGATGATTCTGGGTCGCCAAGGCCGCCAACATGGCGGTGATGGTGGTCCCGATATTTGCTCCCAGGGTATACGGGAATATTTGGCGTACCGTGATAAGGCCAGCGCCAGCCAGTGGGATAATCAGGGAGGTGGTCACCGAGCTGCTTTGCACGACGGCGGTCATGAGTATACCCAGTAGGAACGCCATGGGATCGTTTCTGAATAGATACCTATTGATGACCAACTCGATCTGTCGCAACATCAGAGACCGCATCACACGAACGATAAAGATCAGTGAGGTAAAAAGTAAAACCAGGGAGAGGGCCATCAGGAAGATGTGTTCAAAGGGGAGAAAACTGAACAACTGGTCCAGTGACTTGATCACCGGGTCTATCACGATTTTTAGAGGGTTGAGGAGTTCCAACCCTCCAGCGCCTGAAAACCCTTTCTCCAGGTGAGCGGCAGCTTTGGCAATGAAGTGAAATTTGAGTTCAAGGGGGAACAGGACGAGCACGGCGCAGATGTTAAAAAAGTCATGGACTACGCTGGCGGCGAAGGCCCGCCGGAATTCAATACGGCGGCGAACATGGCCCAACGATACCAGTGTATTGGTAATGGTTGTGCCAATATTTGCTCCCATGATAATGGGAATAGCATTCGCCAGGGAGAGACCTCCTGCTGCCACCAATCCTACGACGATGGAAGTGGTAGTGGAAGAACTCTGGATCAGGCTGGTGGCCACAACACCAATAATCAGTCCCGCAAAGGGATTGGACGTGGCCCGGATCAGAGATTCGGCGAAGTCTTGCCCGAATAGTTTAAAGGAGTGGCCCAATAATTTGATACCAAGTAAAAAGAGATAGATAAGCACGATCATCACTACGATTTGAACCAGCCTGGAACGGGAGGTCTCAGACACGACGGACAGTTCCTCTCGGCGGTGGTATAAGGTGGTGTTGGGATGCTTCCATGAATCTATCGGTGATCACGTCTGTTGTAGATTAGTGTTAGACCTCTACCGCGATTCTATGGGAGCTAACCTTTATAGTCCTACCGGCCACCATACCAACGATTATCGAGGTGGTGGTGGATGAGCTCTGTACCAGCGAGGTGGCCAGGATTCCGGCGAGCTTCAGGATGGTTTTTAGCTGGTCTCTTGACATGGACGTTTCAGGAAAGGGATAAAGATTGTTAAGTGTCCCGGCTGGTCATGATCGGTCGCATCGACAACATCCTGCTCTCTCGTACAGGAATAGAAACCGGGTTAATATCAGGAGAATAGCGGCTCTCCCAGGGTGTAGCTATCACGGAGGTCGGGGATTGGATGGTGGGGTTGATGCTTTGGTTCTAGCTTATGACCTGGCTTTGTTACGAATACCTGAATCTGGCAAAATCGAAGTTGAAGGTTAGTAATGATATGGGATTACAGGCAACAAAAAAGCCCTCGGCCCTTAGTCCCAGGCTCACCGCAGGTCTGCACGGCTAGAGCTACGCCGAGGCCAGGCAGTTCCAGTGCCGAGGGTGGGGCCCGGCTACACGGTGCTACGCCGGGCGGGCTTGCACCCACACGGCCTTGCGGATACCGGATTTGAGTCATACGCCACTCCGTCGTGAAAATTCAGTGCGTATGCGGCCCATATCCGGTAAAATGACTTCTGTTTTGACTTTTCCACTACTTCAGCTGGGTAGAGTTTCAGAATAAAGTGGACAGATTTGGACTAAATGCTAAGAGACACTTTTGCTATGTTGAACCAGTTAGCAGAGGAGTCTTGAAATGGCAGTGAAGAAACCAGAAGCGGCGGTCCCGGCGGTACTCTGCTTCCGGGATTGAAGTGGCAAAAGTGGGGTGATGTTTAAGACTCCATCGGCTGGTTATATTTTTTAAATTAATCATTATTAAATCCATATCTTCAAGAAAGGGGGAAATTATGCGCCCATCCATGAAAGTCCTGATCGGGGGACTCTGGATATTCATTCTGACCTGTTATCCGGGGGTTAAGGAAGGAACACCCGCTGAAGAATACGGAGATTTACAGCCACCCGTTGTGAAAATCATACCGAAGGAATTGGAGATCCACGGGCATGCTCGAATCGACAATTACTACTGGCTGCGGGAACGCGAGAACCCCGAAGTGATCGCCTACTTGGAAGCTGAGAACGACTATACCGCCAAGATAATGGCCCACACCGAGGTGCTCCAGAATGCTCTCTTCAAAGAGATTAAGGGGCGGATCAAACAGACCGATTCCTCGGTGCCCTATAAAAAGGACGATTACTTCTATTACACGAGGTATGAGGACGGCAAGGAGTACGCCATCCACTGCCGGAAGAAAGGATCGCTGGACAGCCCTGAGGAGATCATGCTGGATGTCAATGTCATGGCGGAAGGGCACAGCTTCTTTTCCGTGCGCGGGCTGGCGGTGAGCTTCGGCCAGGATCTGCTGGCGTTTGCGATTGACACCGTAAGTCGGCGGATTTATACCCTCTATTTCAAAAACCTCACCACCGGCGAGATCTACAGCGATGAAATAGCGGGCGTCACCGGGAGCATGGCCTGGGCCAATGATAATAAAACGCTGTTCTATGGTAAAAAGGACCTGACTACGCTGCGGTCCTATCAAATCTACCGCCACATACTGGGGACCGACCCGGCTGAAGACGATGTCGTTTACCAGGAAGACGACGACACCTTCTCCTGCAATGTCTTCAAAACCAAGTCGAAACGGTTCCTGATGATTGCCTCCAGCCACACCCTGAGTACCGAATACCGCTACCTGAATGCTGATGATCCCAGGGGTGAGTTCACCGTTTTCCTTGAGCGAAAGAGAGATCACGAATACGATCTTGATCACTACGGGGAGAAATTCTATATCCGGACCAATGACCAGGCGGAGAATTTCCGCCTGATGGAAACCCCCATCAATGCCACGGGCAGGGAGAACTGGAAGGAGGTTATTCCGCACCGGGAAGACGTGCTGCTGAGCAGCGTAGAGCTCTTCCGGGACCAGCTGGTACTCCAGGAACGTAAGGAAGGCTTGATCTACCTCCGTATCATCAACTGGGACGGCAGCGGGGAACATTACCTCAATTTCGAAGAACCGGCCTACCGGGCCTATATCAGTACCAATCCCAATGCCAATACCCAGATTCTCCGGTATGGCTACACATCCATGACCACCCCAAATTCCATTTACGACTACGATATGGTCACACGGGAAAAGGTCCTGCTGAAACGGGATGAGGTTTTGGGTGGCTTCAATACGAACGATTATCAGACCGAGCGCTTGCATGCCACGGCCAGGGATGGTGTCAAAGTGCCTGTCTCTATCGTTTATCGTAAGGGGACTCAGAAAGACGGCAGCAGCCCCCTGTTGCTCTACGGCTATGGTTCCTACGGTTCCAACATGAACGCCACTTTCAGCGCCTCCCGTCTGAGTCTGTTAGACCGGGGCTTCATCTATGCCATCGCCCATATCCGCGGTGGACAGGAAATGGGTCGCCAGTGGTACGAAAACGGGAAGCTGCTGAAGAAAAAGAACACCTTCACCGACTTCATCGACTGCGCCGAATACCTGATCGAGAAAGGGTACACCAACCGGGACCGGCTCTTTGCCAGGGGTGGCAGCGCCGGTGGGCTTCTCATGGGCGCGGTGCTCAATATGGCCCCCGACCTGTTCGAGGGAGTCGTGG
>CAZQOY010000142.1:0-4791 GCA_964595095.1 uncultured bacterium
TGGTGGCTTCGGTGGTCAGGCGTACGGAGACTTCCTTTACGGGTTCTATGAATATGCGCCAGCGTACTCCCCGCAGCGGATTTGATGCCAGGAGGACCACCGCGGAGACAATGATCCATGCCAAATTCGCCTGAGCCAGCGCTTCCCGGAATGCCTGCCAATCCAAGCTCCTGAAGGCCCACCATAAGGCAACCAGACTGATTAACAGGCCGATGATGAGTCGCTTCATGTAATACCGCTACCTCAAATCCAGGCGCGTCCCGGACAGGTCTTTCAGCGTAATTATAGAATCGGGGTTTGTACTATTCCACGGCTGCGGCATATCCAGCTGTATAAGGTGCTGCCACTCCGGTTCTTCATGCAATAGAATCTCACGGATAGTCCAGGAGGTTGTATCTATTTTCACTACACCGGACCACCATGGCTCCTCGTGGCTCAGTTCCCAACGGGTGGTACCCTCACTCGATGATTTACCCAGGGCCACGACAGTCCCCACCGGCAGCTCACCATGCAGCAGTTGCACCCACAGGTTCATCTCCGTCCATCGCAGGGAGTCAATAACGGTCTGGTGGGTGTTCCGGTCATGCAGGTAGAGGGAGCTGCCGTCGCTGCCATATACCTTATCCCACAGTTCCAGCCGGAAAACACCGGGTTTGATCATGACCAGCGTACCGGTGGTGTCCTGCCGGAAATCGCCGCTTGTCAGGGTATAATGATAGCCCATTTTCATGGGCGTACCCGCCAGAAAGGTGTCCATTACCTTATGAAACAGCTCTTCCTGCTGCCCTTGAGCCGCTGGGGCCAGAAGCAGTCCCATAGCAATCAGTAAAGGTGACCGGATCACTGGTCGGGATCTGTACGCCTGGTCGATCCCAGGCGCCGGCGGTCGTAATTGTCCTTCAGCACTTCCCGGCACCAATCCATGTGGGTGACGTACCAGGTGACAGTTTTAGCCAGGCCGGAGCGGAGGCTCTCCCAGGGGGTCCAGCCCAGCTCCCGCTGGATTTTCCCGGTGTCGATAGCGTAGCGCCGGTCGTGACCGGGTCGGTCGGGGACAAACTCGATAAGGACGGCGTAGTCAACGTCGGTGCGGTAATCTGTATGCTCATGGATGAGATCGGCCTGATCCTTCAGGCACTGGAACAGGGTGTTAAGGAGGTCCAGGTTGGTCATCTCGCTGCGGCCGCCCACGTTGTAGGTCTCTCCCGGCTGGCCGTGGGCCAGTACCTGGAGGATAGCCTCGCAGTGGTCCTCCACGTAGAGCCAGTCCCGGATGTTCAGACCGTCACCGTAAACGGGGATGGGCTTGCCCTCCAGGGCGTTCATCAGCGCCAGTGGGATCAGCTTCTCGGGAAACTGGTACGGCCCATAGTTGTTGGAGCAGTTGGTGATGGTGGCGGGCAGCTGGTGGGTCCGGTGGTAGGCCCGCACAAGGTGATCCGAGGCGGCCTTGGATGCAGAGTAGGGCGAGTTGGGGGCGTAAGGCGTCTGCTCGGTAAAATAGCCGGTGGCTCCCAAACTGCCGTACACTTCATCCGTGGAGACATGCTGAAAGCGGAACGATCTGGCCTCATCCTTGGAAAGACTCTTCCAGTAGGTCAGGGCCTCATCCATAAGGACATAGGTGCCCACGATATTGGTTTCGATGAAATCGTGGGCTGACTCGATACTCCGGTCCACGTGGGATTCGGCGGCAAAGTTCACTATATAATTAGGCCGGAACTCTTTGAAGAGCTGGGTGACCAGCTCGCGGTCGCCGATGTCCCCCTGGACGAAGCGGTAAGCCGGGTGTCCCTCCCAGGGGCGCAGGGTAGCCCGGTGACCGGCATAAGTGAGCTTATCCAGCACCAGGACTTGCCCCAGCTCCTCACCCAGCACCCTGGCGACGAAGTTCCCGCCGATGAAGCCGGCGCCGCCGGTGATCAGAAATCTATTCTCAGAAGCTGCCATTTAATTAACCACAGAGAACACAGAGCACACAGAGATAAGAAAATTGATCATATCAACAGAGTCTGAACTTACTGTGTAGATTAAATAATATTCCCAATGAAAAAATATTCTCCGGGTTCTCAGTGCTCTCCGTGATGAACTCTTTATTAAGCTCCGGTGCGCCGGGACCGCAGCTCTTCCAGATAAGTTCCATCCACCAGCACATCCCGGGCCTTGGAGCCGCTATAGCCCGCAATGATGCCGGCCTGTTCCAGATCGTCGATGAGGCGGCCGGCCCGGCTGTAACCGATGCGGAACCGCCGCTGGAGCATGGACACCGATGCCTGCCGCTGGGAAATGACCAGGCGGGCGGCTTCCTCAAATAATTCGTCGTCTTCACCGGTGATGGTGATCTCGCCCTCCTCGCCGTTTTCCACATGCTCCGGCAGGAAGATCTCGTCCGGTTTGGGCTGTTGCTGGATAAAGTCCAGGATGTCCGTGATCTCGTTGAGTGAAACATAAGCGGAATGGAGACGTATCGGCTCCGAGGCCCCGGGTACCAGGAACAACAGATCGCCGCGCCCCAGCAATTTCTCCGCCCCCATCTGGTCCAGGATGGTGCGGGAGTCTACCTTGGTGGCTACCTGGAAAGCGATACGGGCCGGGAAGTTGGCCTTGATCAGCCCGGTGATCACATCCACGGACGGCCGCTGAGTGGCGAGGATCAGGTGAATACCCACCGCCCGGGACATCTGGGCCAGGCGGGTGATGGGCTCCTCGACGTCCTTGCCCGAGATCATCATCAGATCGGCCAGCTCATCAATCACGATGACGATGAAGGGGACTGGTTCCATCTCCGGGTTATTCGCGGCTTTGGTCCGGTACTCATCGATATTGCGTACCGTGGCTTCGGAAAAAAGGGCATAGCGCCGCTCCATCTCCACCAGGGCCGAGCGCAGCGCCGCCACGGCGTTTTTCGGAGTGGTGAGCACGTACTCCCCGATGCCGGAAGGGGTGATGAGGTGGTAGCCCTCCAGGGCCCGATAGGATGTGAGTTCCAGCTTTTTCGGGTCGATGAGGATGAATTTTACTTCGTCTGGTTTAACCCGGTAGAGATAGCTGGTGATGATGGCATTGATGCACACCGACTTGCCGGAGCCGGTAGTGCCGGCGATGAGGAGGTGGGGCATCTGAGCCAGGTCGAAGCAGTAGGCCTCGCCGGAGGTGGTCTTCCCAAGGGCTACGGTGAGAGGCGAGTGGGACTTCACATAGTCGTCAGAGCTGATGATACTCCGCAGATAAACGGTGGATGGGCGACGGTTGGGAATTTCCACTCCCACGTGCTTGGTGCCCGAGATGGGGGCGATGATCCGGATGCGTTCGGCACTCATGATCCGGGCCAGGTCGTCGGCCAGAACAGTAAACTTGTTCACCCGCACACCTTCGCCCGGTTCCACCTCGAAGAGGGTTATAACCGGACCCGGTGATATACTGACTACTTTGCCTTCCACCTTGAAGGTGGCCAGGGCGCGCTCCAGTTCCCGGGCTTTTGCCAGCAGCTCTTCCCTGGATTCGGTCTCTTCCACCGGCGGCGGTTCAACCAGTATATCCAGGGGAGGGAACTTGTATTGCCGCCTGGACGGGGTGCGCCGCTCTTCCATAGTATCGATATCCCCCGCTTCGACGTTTCGCCGCTCTTCGATCTGGATCTCTTTGCCGATGCCAGGCGATGGGCCTTTTCTGCCCGCTATGCTTGTAGAACCCCGGCGTCGAGCAGCGAGCGAGGCCGGTTCCTTACGCCTCTTGCGGTGGGTGAAACGGCGCGGGGAGATTCCGGGCTTCCGGGTGTAGCCTCGGGATTCCACCATGGTCTTCTCCCGCCGCCGGCGGTCATGCCACTCGGTATACCAGACTTCCAGGTTGGTCATCTGCCGTGCCAGGAAGGCCCGCACATCCCAGCGCAGGTAGCCGCTGATCACCAGAAAATACCCCGCTATCAGAACCACCACCGACCCGAACGTGCCAAGGAAATCGTGCAGCACCTTGGACCCCACACCGCCTATCATCCCAGTAGTGGTGAAATCCCCCCGGCCTTCATACACCAGGGGGGCTTCCGGCAGGCCCACCGCAAAGGAAGTCAACAGGGCCAGGAGAAGCCCGTACCAGGTAATGCGCCACATGGGTTTATGCGCCCGTTTAAGGAGCAGCCCCACGCCCCAGACCAGTCCCAGGATGGGGAAGACCAGTGCCGCGTAGCCCAGTGTAAACTTAATGAGGTAATGGGAGACGTACACTCCCACAATGCCCATGATATTTTTGATGGCCACGTGCTCGGATATGGTGGGCTCTTCAAGGGGGTTGTATGTTACCAAACTGATGAAAGTGAGGATAGATAGAGCCATCAAGAGGATGGCGAATACCTCCACCCGGCGGTTTTTGTTGCGGGATACTTTCATGGTGCCAGTCTGAAATCTACTATCTTCGGTGTAAACCTATTACCAATCTATGGGCTCCGGGTACTCAGGGGAATAATCTACAGCAACCGCCAGACATTTCAGTTATGCCATCAAACTCGTCTCTTGCACGAACGGCGGCTTGATGATGGTGGCCTCCGCCAGCTTCCCCCGCACATCCACCTGGATGCCGGTACCCGCCTTGGCGTGCTGCCGGACCACGTATCCCAGCCCGATCCCCCGCTGCAGCGTGGGCGACTGGGTGCCGCTGGTCACCTGGCCGACTCCCCGGCCATCATAGAGGATAGGGTACCCCGGCCGGGGGATGGCCCGCTCCTCCATCTGGAAGGCCACCCACCGGCGGACAGGCTTTGTCTCCTTGACCCGTGCGATGGCTTTTGAACCGATG
>CAZQOY010000142.1:4801-7009 GCA_964595095.1 uncultured bacterium
TGGTGATCCACCCCAGTCCGGCCTCAATGGGGTTGGTATCAGCTGAGATGTCGTTGCCGTAGAGGCAGTACTTCATTTCCAGCCGGAGGGTGTCCCTGGCCCCCAGACCGGCGGGAACCGCCCCCAGCGGCTCACCCGCCTCCAGGCAGTCCTCCCACAGGCGGCGGGTCGTCTCGGGATCGGTGTAGAGCTCGAAGCCCAGCTCGCCGGTATAGCCGGTGCGGCTGATCAGTACCCCCTGGTTACAGACTTCCCCTTCAATGAAGTGATAATAGGCCAGCTCCGAAAGATCCACGCCCAGGACCTGACCCGCCAGCTCCCGGCTGACCGGCCCCTGCACGGCGATCAGGCCGGTCTGGTCCGATACATTCTCCAGGGAGACGTTACCTTTGATATTGGACTGGAGCCATTCAAAATCTTTGTCGATATTGGTGGCGTTCACCACCATGAAATAGTGGCCGGCGCGGCGATAAAGGAGGAGGTCGTCCACGATACCGCCATCGGAGTAGCACATGGCCGAATACTGGGTCTGCCCCTCATCAAGGGTGGCTGCATCGTTCACCGTCACGTCCTGCAGGAATGTGAGGGCGTCGGGGCCGCTGATGCGGAACTCTCCCATGTGGGACACGTCGAACAGGCCCGCGGTGGCGCGCACTGCCAGGTGTTCGGCGTTGATGCCGGTATACTGGACGGGCATCTCGAATCCGCCGAAGGGGGCGATCCGGGCGCCTAGTGCCACGTGCTGGTGATAAAGGGGTGTCTGTTTCATCGGTTTACTTCCCGCGGAGAGCCGCCCGGATGAGCTCCTCGACCGGTGCCTGTGCATCGACCTGCTTGAGGGCCGACTGAACCGCCCGGCGGGCTTCCTGGGGCCGGTATCCCAGGGCCACCAGGCTCTGTATCGCCCGCGAAACGGTGTCGCCCGGCCCCGCCGCCGCCGAGAGTCCCTCCCAGGCCGGCACCTCGGCGCCGAATTTATCCCTCAGCTCGGTGAGAATCCGCCGGGCCATCTTGGGACCCACGCCGGGGATAGCCGTCAGAGCTTCCTCATCCCCCTCCTGGACCCGCCGGCGAAACTCGTCCGGTAGGGCACCGCTTAGAATGGTGATGGCCGTCTTCGCCCCGATGCCGCTGATGGCGATCAGGTGCCTGAAGACCTCACGCTCCTCGTCACCGGCAAAGCCGAAGAGCTCCTGGCTGTCTTCACGTACCTGGTGGTAGGTGAGCAGGGTGGCCTCCTGACCGGGTTCAGGCAGGGCTTCATAGGTATTGAGGGTTATCCATACATGGTAGCCCACCCCCTGCATGTCCATTATCACATGGTCGGGTTGCTTATCCAGCAGGCGTCCTGTCAGGCGGACGATCATGCGCCGGGCATCTTCGCAGATAGGCCCGCTCCTGCCAGGCGGCACTGTTGATGGTGGCACAGGGCCACGGCCAGGGCGTCGGAAGCGTCTATGGGCTGGGGCGGGTGATCCATGTTCAGGATGCGCTGGACCATGTATTGAACCTGTTCCTTGGCGGCGCGACCGTTGCCGGTAGTGGCCAGCTTGACTTTGCGCGGGGCATACTCGGCAATGGGCAGCCGATGTTGGGCGGCACACAGCAGGGCCACCCCCTTGGCTTGACCCAGAATGAGGGCTGACTTGACGTTGATGCCATAGAAAGTGGCTTCAATAGCGAGTTCGTCGGGGTTGGTCATATCGATAAGCTGGGCCAGGTCATCGTATAGCACGGACAGGCGCTCGCCCATCGTGGCGTCCGGGGGCGGCTTGATGGTGCCGTAGTCCACCAGGGTTGGTTCTTGGCTGTGCACCGCGATCAGGCCGTAACCGGTGCACCGGATGCCGGGATCAAGACCGAGGATCCGCATCAGTCCGAAAATTCAACTGCTCGGCTCTTTTGGTCACGCTCATTCCGCCGGCCTCTTGACAGCGGCCAGTTCTTCCTCGGCAATGTCGCAGTTGGCATAAACCTTCTGGATGTCCTCAAGCTCATCCAGGGCCTCCAGCAGCTTGAGGAGCTGCCGGGCGTCGGATCCGGTTACCGGCACCGTGCTGGTGGGTTCCAGGCCCACTTCCACCGAGTCGATGGGGAAATCCCGCTCTTCCAGTATGCTCTGCAGCTCGTAGACTCTCTCCGCCGGCACGGAAATGACGAACTGGTTGTCCTCCTGCTCTATCTCTTCGGCACCGTAATCCACCGCTG
>CAZQOY010000143.1:0-664 GCA_964595095.1 uncultured bacterium
AGCGCTCTACCGTGCGCTTCAGCAGCGTCATGGAGAACTGCCGGGTAGTGGACAGCACACTGGAGAGCTGCATCGTCCTGCCGGGCGCCTGCCTGGAGCAGTGCCATATCAGCTACGAGATTGTTGAGGAAGGGGCGCAGCTGCAGGGGTATTCCAGCAAGTAACCCCCCCCTGAATAAGCGCCCTGGTCATTGGTCATTGGTTAGTGGTCAGTTGGCAGTTGGCAGTGGGCAAGAAGAAGCGAACATAGAGGGAACTGCCTGGAGCAGACGGGGAAGCAAGAACCGGCGAGGAATTGGACAAAACACCTACAAAATTCCCCATTTTAAGGGTACCCCCCGACGAGATCTGGCTACGTTCATACTACGCCGGACAGGGGCGTAAATCGCCCTGTTCAAAAGAATTTCCGCCCCAAAGCTAGCAGCGGGAGCAGAAGCGGGGCGATATGGCGGCGGCATTATCATAGCGCCGGAATATAAGCTAGCGGCGAGGGCTTGTCGTTCGCCTGGTGCGCGATATGCGCGGAAATTAGTTTCTAGTTTCTAGTTTCTAGTTGTTAGTTTTTGAATAGCATAACATATGTTACAATTTCGTCGCAGGGTGCGTGTGTTCCATTTATTTTTGAAAAATTTAGAAAAACCGCTGAAGCGGTTTCACTGTATAT
>CAZQOY010000143.1:674-6870 GCA_964595095.1 uncultured bacterium
TTTATCCTACTGTTAACCCACGACTTAAGTCGTGGGCTAATGGACCAGGGAACCCCCACGGCAAACCGTTTCCCCGCCGCTGGGCCAGTAAGCAGCCGGGCTGGAGTAACTGGAAGGGCATGAATGCCCTCCTGCCCTATTTTCCCCTTTTGTCCCCAGCCGTAAACGGCTGGGCCAGCAGTAAAAATATCCCATTCCACCCTTCGACTCCGCTCAGGGCAGGCCCCCTCTCCGACGGCCACTACTCCCGGCATAATCCCATTAAACACACGCCAATAAAAAATCCGAAAAAAAACAGCTAAAGAATCGGTGAAAAGCGCCGATATAGGGTGCAGCTAAAGTACCCGCGGCAAACTGCACCATAAAGGTTTTGAACCGGGCAGGCCCTTCGGCAGGCTCAGGGCAGGCCCCCGCGGCTATGTAGAGCACGCATAGATCACAGACAATGATCGAAACATACAGTAAATTCCAACAGAATACCTTAGAGAGGATTATACCATGAAGAGTTTGGTAAAAGTACACCTCCTTACCATAGCTGCACTCATGATGTTTACGAGTGTAGCCTACGGTCTTGGGGGAAAAAGCGTAACGCCTAATCAGCTGCCCAAGGGCGCCTATGCCAACGGCTCTGACGGAATGCACGTATGGGTCCAGACCATCTACATCAAGTTGGGGGCTGCCTACACTCCTACTGGCGGTGCTGACCACCTCAAGCTCACTCTCCCTGCTGATGTCACTATAGCTGATATCAACCAGGATGATCTCTACGGTGACGAAGTCACCATCATCGAAAGCCGGGCAATTGGCTCTGCAATAACCGTTAAATCTGCGAGTGCGACGGAGATTATGTTCGAAGCTACGGCTGTATTGACCGTCGTAGGTGATGAATACTGGTTCACCATTCCGGTTGAAACCGAAGCAGAACTTTCCGCCGGACCCTGGGAATATACCCTCACCTTCTATGGCGTCGCCACGGCTGAGGGAGTAACCCATACGATTCCCGTTACTATCGTAGACCAGGTGGACTTACTTACCTGGACAGCCGAATTTGAGGACGCCGGACTGAGCGGCCTGGTGGAAACCAACGACCGCGGTAAGTACTACCCCGATCCCGACGCCGCCGAAGCCGCCAACACCATTGTTGCGGCCACTTCGCTGCCGAACCCGCTGATCTCAGGAGCCTTGCCTGCCAACGTCGCTGCCAGTGCCAACCTGGCCAGTTGGGCTCCGACCTACGTCAACGACGGCGCCTCTAACTTTGACGATGGTCTCGACAACGACGACCTGCCCTACTACCTCTGGGTAGCCGACCAGGGTGACCTGAGCCGGGTCAATAGCGATCAAGCCACGCGGGTGTTTGACCATGATCCGACGCCGCTCGACCCGAAAACCTACCCCGCGAGCTTTGACCTGCTCGACTTCAACCAGGCCGCTCACACCGGGTTCCTCAGCACCTATCTGCTGGATGAAAGCGACCACTGGCTTTACGTTACCACCGAGGCTACCGGGGACTGGATTATCGGTGTGAGTGATACCTTCCGTGTCCATCATAAGCCGGTCTTTGACGACTTCTATGATGCGACGCTGGGCACTGGCCTGGTATTTGATGACGAGCAAGTTGCTACAGACTTTGACGATATCTTCAGCACCGGCGGCGTGGGCGATGACGGTTCATTGACATCGATCACCCTGGAATCGGGCGGTGTGATCGGCATAGGAGGCGGTTACGACCCGACCACAAACGAGCCAGACATCAGCATCTTCTGGTTTGTGGAAGACGTAGACGATAATGCCGAGGTCCACATGTTCAGGTCCACCAGTGCGACTCTTACAGCCGCCGATATCGACATCACCGTCGTCGACGGCAAGGACGTGGTCACGAGCCTGGATGACGGTAACGCCGTGAAGATTCATATCGAAGACCTGTTTGAGGAAGATAATGACGCCTTCTACAACTTCCCGACCTTCACGAATGACACGACCTATGTGCCGGCTAATACTTATTATATATATGTTGTCCTGAACGACAGCAACAGCCAGACTATCAAGGCCGTGGATACCGAAAAAGTGGCCACAGGTGCTGTCGATGCCGTCCTAGCAAATCTGATCGTCAAACACTACCCCTTCTTCGGGTGGCATTTCTACAACCCGCGGGTTGCCGGCGCTGCCCCACCTGACTGGGATGTAAACGTGGAAACAGCTGATGACCGTTATATCACCCTCAGTTGGGGCAACCCGCCCACGGGCAGCACCAACAAGGACGGTGATACCGACCTGGACGCCGGTGGTACGGCTACCATCACCATTTACGCCGTGACCAAGGCCACCGGCACCTATGCGTTGATTACCGGTGGTATCGGCAGCCAGATCAACGATATCAACCTGACCAACGGCGTATCCGGAGGTACTGCGTGGATATTGAGCCCAATTACAGACAACTCGGATACCAGGGAAGCCAACCGTTACGAATGGGACTTCCGCAACTCCGGGTTGGCCGCGGGCCGGTACTTCATCTGGGCCGTTATGGAGCACTCCGGCGACAAGATCCTGGCCCAGTTCAACCCGAACGGTACGGCCGCCCCCGGCGGTGACGCCGACGATGTCGAGTTCAACCTCACACACGGCTCCTACATGCGGGCGGTCAGTCCTTATGCCGGCCCCCCCGTAGAGCTGGACAACGGCGATTCCTACCGCCTGGTGTGGGAGGGCTTCGACAAGAACACTACCGGAAGTCCGGCCGTCTACGCGGCCCTGGTCAAAGTGGGCTCCGTCAATCCCGGTAACGCCACAATGGCGGTTTGGGCTGCAGCCCCCTACGACGTCACCCCATTAGGCGATGACATCATCTGGGTCCTGCCCATCATAACCACTGGCGACGCTCCGGTTGGTGGTGGTGCCGAGCCAGGTGCTACTGCCTCAGATGGTAGTGTAGTAATTAATGTAAGTACCTATGCGACTGATGCCGGCGGCATTAACCCCTGGACCGAGGGTGACTACGAGGTCTACTACTTCTTCGATGAAGATGGAGATGCTGACGGTGACTGGGCGACCATCCCACCCAATGGTGTGAAAGCCCATGGCACCATCTACCTGTCCGCTCAGACGACTTCGGCCTATAACATCCGCCTGACACCCAGCAAGATGTCCATATCACCCGGAGATACGCTCGAGGTAGACGTCTACGCTACCGATGACGGTACCGCTCCGGATCCCAATATGGCCATCTTCTTCGTGGAGATCCCGCAGGCCTCCCTGTTCGAAATCGTGGATAAGGACGGCGACCCCGACAACGGCGTGGTTCAGCCCTTCGACAACCTCATCGGCACCGATCCCACTACAAACGCTCTGGCCGGGGAGGTGCTGATGAACAGCCTCGAGACCATAGCCGGCAGTTACGTCCTGGGTTACCTGGAAAAACTGGCCTCCGGTGTTACTGCTCCCATAAACGCACCCGGCTCCAAAATGACGTCGTTCAAGATCGTCATGAGCTCGGCTATTGCCAACCCCATCGAGGACCTGGAGATCGTCTTCAGCGAGAGTGAAGGGTTTGCGACGAACCTCTACAACGATGACGGTTCGCCACAAAGTACGTCCCTCCCGCCCGCGGCCCTCACAGTGCGCATGGGACAGTCCGGTATTCTCTACGGCGCTATGGACGTGGAAGGCCGGGAGGATCAGGGTGAGGAAGTCTCCTTCTACCTGGCGGAAGCCGGTTCCTTCACGCCCATCACCGATGCCGCCTACCTGGATGCCAACAGCGACCTTGACGGTACAGATGGTATCCAATTAAACCTGGGCGCGGCCGGATACTACGAGCTGAAGGGGATTCCCTCCGGTGAGTACGATATCATGGTACGCAAGGACGGATACCTGGACGTCATCCGTCCCAACGAGCGGATCGTCTCCATGGACTACACCGCCATGAACTTCACGGGCGGCAATAAGCTCTATGGCGGCGACGCGGCCGGGTATGATGACGATGGTGTTGCCACTACCCCATCGCTGCCCGACAACAAGGTTGACGGCGATGACACCGGCGCCATTTCATTGGCATTCGGCTCCGAACCCGGAGATTCCCTCTGGAACATCTACGCCGACATTGATGAGAGCGGCAAGGTTGGTCTTAACGACCTCTTCATGGCCTCCAAGAACGTGGGCACTAATGGGGACGGCATCTTCTACCGCGAGATCCCCGGCGGCAATGAGGATGCCATTATCTACCTGGCCGTCGTTGATGAGACCGCCGAAGGGATCACCTTCGCGGTACAGGCGGAGAAAGTGTTCAACCTCAGTGCCTACTCGGTGGATATGTTCGTGCCTGCTGGTGATTGGGAAATCGTCAGCTACAGCGACGGCCTTGCCAGCCACTTCGAGACCATCCAGGCCAGCCGCCTGAACGGCCCGACGGCCCTGTACGGCAGCGCCGCCAAGGGCTATGCCAATGTGGCTGACAAGGAAGTGGAGCTGATGACCATCACGCTCCGCCAGCTGTCCATCGATCCCGAAATGCCCACCCTCTCCGAGGTAGCCCTCATAAGCAGCGACGGGACCTTGACCAGGGCCCTGATCGGTGGCATACGGGATATGGTACCGGATGAGTTCACATTGAACCAGAACTATCCGAACCCCTTCAACCCGTCGACGATCATCAACTTCGCCCTGCCCTCTGAGGGTCAGGTCAGGCTGACAGTCTTCAACCTGCTCGGCCAGGAAGTCCGAACCCTGGTTTCCGGCGCCCTGGAGCCCGGCAGCTACAAGGCAGTGTGGAACAGCCTGAACAACCAGGGCGAGAAAGTCAGTACGGGCATTTACTTCTACCACCTGGTTGTGAATAACAAGGTGATTGCGACCAAGAAAATGGTCCTGATGAAGTAACAAGAGGTACGCGCATACTCGCTCAAAACCTCATATGGAATATGGCCTCGGGAATATTCATTCCCGGGGCCGTATTTTATTTTAGTGTGAATAAGGAGGCCCGGCCATTTATCTGCTTCCTGGCATAATGTTTGCCCTTTTAAATTCGGCATGATGATGAACCGTTTAAGGGCAGCCATGTCCAGACAGATCCTTGTGGCCCTGCTGGTCAGCCTGGGCGCATCCAACATTTTCGCCCAGCCCAAAGCATATATCCGCACACCCGACGGTTCTACGGTCCTGGCCCTGGGCGAGACCGTCACCTTTCAGGTATGGATCAATCCCAAGCCTGAAACCCTGACCGGCTTTGAATTCTACCTGACCATCGACCCCGCCGTGCTCAAGCCGCTCCTCACAGCCGACCAGATCAATGACACGACCATAATCTATAAGCCCTTCACCAAGGGCAACCTCCCCGGTGGTCCCGATCTCAACAACACCCACGGCGACGAGTGGTCCGACGACGCCTACGAGGACCTCAACGGCCTAAGCGGCTTCCAGCTCGACTATATGCAGCAGACCGGCGTGACCAACCCGACTACCGGCAAGCGGGAAACATTTTCCTGGACAGGTATCGGCGCCACTTTCCAGGCCGTGGTGATCGGCCTGCCCAGCGATCCTTCCGGCCAGACTACTATCAGCTTTGATAACCATTACCAGGAACAGCGGCAGAACCGCTACTGGCCAGAGGTGGGCGACGGAAAGAATATGGCGACCACTGACGGCGTCTTCGACATCGGCGGCGTACGCATCAGTCCCGCCCTCCGCGATACGGTCCTCGCCCCCGGCGACACCTGGCGAGAGTACCTGCCCGACCACTTCGCCAGCAGCCTGTACTTCGATGGGGACTGGAGCATCATCCCGGAGTACATCCCCGGCGACCCCAACGCTTATATCGATCCAGCCGACACCAGCCTGGTGGTGACCTCTTCGGCCAGCGCCCACGACAGCGTTACTTTCACCATCCGCCTGGAGGAGACGGTTGACTGGCTTTATTACGACGAGCAGCGCATCAAGGTGACGGTCGACAATCCGCCGGTCTTTACCATCCCGCTACCGGCTCAGCCCTTTACGTACGACGAGGACGATAGTCTCAGTCTTGCGGATTGGGACATTTTCACCGACTCCGATGATGGGGGGACGGCCATGTCCGTATGGCTTGAACCCAGCAGTCCCATCCGCGTCAACTATAACGGCGGGGCGGGCACCATCGCCTTCAGCGCCGACGCCAACTACTTTTCCGTCGCGCCCTACGACAGCGCCCGGCTGTTTATCGCCGACG
>CAZQOY010000144.1:0-6866 GCA_964595095.1 uncultured bacterium
CCGCCGCCTGGGACTCGGTCAAAGGGCAGGACGGCAGCGTGGTCATTGCCATCGTGGATGGCGGCACGGACTGGCGGCACGTGGACCTGGCTGATAATGTCTGGCAAAACCTCGGTGAAGATGCCGACGGGGACGGTCGCACGATAGAATATGTGGATGGTCAGTGGGGCTTAGACCCGGGTGACTTGGACGGGAAAGATAACGATCTCAACACGTTTGTTGACGATTTAATTGGCTGGAATTTTGCCAATAACTCGAATGACCCGACCGGCCTTTCAACTACGCCTATGAACGCCGATCATGGCACGGCGGTGGCCGGGGTGGCCTCGGCGGTAACTGATAACAGCGTCGGGATAGCCGGCGCCAGCTGGAATGCGCAGCTCATGCCCATCAACGTCAGTTGTGTGTCGGACACCTTCCTTTGCTACGGTTATGAAGGGATCATCTATGCGGCCTGGAACGGCGCGGATATCATCAACGCCAGCTGGGGTTCTCGCTACGTCGACATTACTCCCTTCGAAGAACGTTTATTACTCGGATGGCTGCAGGAGATCACGGATTTCCTGGCTGAAAATGGGGCGTTGCTGGTATCATCGGCAGGCAACGCCGGGGAAAATAACGACACGGTACTCAACCTGCCGGCGGGCGCACCCCGCGTCCTGGCGGTGGGCGCTACCGGGAAGGCCGATGACGTGAAAGCCTGGTTTTCCAACTACGGCGTCTCGGTGGATATATTTGCCCCGGGTAAGTCCATCAACACCACCGCTCCCGATAACGAGTACTTCTCGAATGCCTCCGGCACTTCCTTCTCAGCTCCCCTGGTGGCGGGGATTGCCGCCCTGGTTAAGACGCGCTTTCCCTACCTGTCCCCGGATCAACTGGTCCAGCAGGTGCGGGTCACCGCCGATCCTATCGATGATCTCAACCCGGATTTTGCGGGCCTGATGGGCAAGGGCCGGATCAACGCCTACGGGGCCGTCAAGGACAACACCATTCCCGCTATCCGCATCGCCGGCACCTCCTTCCAGGACAGCGATGCGGACGGGTTCATCGAGAGCGGCGATACCGTGGCCCTTACCGTGGCCCTGACCAACTATCTGGCCGATGCCGCCGACGTGGGAGTAACCCTGACCAATGATGACCAGAACGTTACAATCACCGATGGAGAGTGGTTCATTTCCAGCCTGCTGTCCGGTGATACGGCCTACGCCGATTTCCGGTTCACCGTTGGACAGGTGGGGGAGGAACACCGCTTGCGGTTCATCCTGGAGATCAGTACCGGCAGCTACCAGGACCGTGACCTGGTCAGGCTGTATGCCAATGAGCCCATTGTCCTCGCCCATAATACCGGTCCGCTGCGGGTATCCCTGACTGAAGAGGGTAACATCGGCTGGACAGGATTCGCGGACGAATCCCCGGGAGAGGGGTTTGTCTACAACGGGACCAATCTGCTCTTTGAGGGGGGATTGCTGGTCGGCACTTCCGAGGACAGTGTGTCGGATTGTATCCGGGGTGTCGATGAGAAGCTGGAGAAGGATTTCGAGCCGCCGCCCGGTTCGGAGCTGGTGATCGCGCCCGGCCAGGTGGCAAATGAAGAAGGCTCGGTGGTACTGACCGATCATCTGGCGTCGTTACCCCTCGGTGTGACAATCCAGCAGGATAGTTATGCCGATAACAACTCCGACAATAACGATTTTGTTATTTTAAGCTACATCATCACCAATTCAAGTGAGACGGCGCTGTCGGACCTGTATGCCGGCCTGTTTTTTGACTGGGACATCAACGAAGACGCCGCGGATTTCGCGCGCTTTGACCAGCAACGCCGGATGGGTATCGTGCAGAACGATCACGCCAGTCCCACTTTCCTGGCCGCTACCAGGTTGCTGACCAGGACCGGCGACCTCTCATACCGGTCCATTGATAACGCCGGCGAAATCTACGGCGGTTATGCGGGCGACGGTTTCACCGCAATGGAGAAATGGTCGTTCTTAAGCGGGGGAATCCAGACGACGTCCCTGAACGCCGTGGATGTCTCCACCCTGACTGCTGCCGGTCCCTTTGTCATCGAACCGGGCCGGGCGATCCAGGTGGCTTTTGCGGTGATTGGTGCCGAAAACTTAGCTGATCTCGAGCAGAACGCGGACAACGCCCAGGCGTTCTGGGACAGCGCCATCTCCCCCGCCCAGTCTAATCACCCGCCGATATTCACTACGACGCTACCCGACACGATCATCTCTTCGGTTGAGACCCTCACTTTCGTCTACGCTGCGGAGGATGTGGACGGTGATACCTTAACCTTCAGTCTTATTGACCCACCGGAAAACGCCTTCCTCGACAGCGTGACGGGCGAGCTGACCTTCCAGCCCGCCGCCGATTTTGAAGGTGCCATCACCATCACGGCCGCTGTTAGTGACGGCGTTTTTTCCAGCGCCACCAGCGCCAATGTTACGGTTAAGATGCCAAATCACGCGCCGGTGTTCACACAGGTACTGCCCGACACGACCATTCTCTCAAACGAGACGCTTACCTTCGCTTTCTCAGCCGAAGACGTCGATGGCGACAGGCTGGCCTTCAGCCTTGTCGATCCGCCGCAGAATGCCTTCATCGACAGCGAGGCCGGCCTGCTGATCTTCCAGCCCGACATTGATCAATTAGGTGTTTTTAGGATAACTACCACTGTCAGCGATGGCGTCGATACTAGTGCGGTCAGCGCTAACATTACGGTAAAACCAGTCTCTTTCCTGTATCAAAACTATCCCAATCCATTCCGATTGTCATCAATTAAGGGTGAGACGACCATCCCGTACCAACTCCGTAAGCCTGTGCCTGTCAGACTTGTCATATACGATATCCTGGGGCGCGAGGTGAAGACCCTGGTGAATAATGAACCCAAGAAGGTGGGCAAGCATACGGCCTTCTGGAATGCCCGGGACAGTCATGGGCGCCAGGTGAGTACCGGGCTGTACCTCTATCGCATCCAGGCCGGCGGTTTCATAGCAACCCGCAAGCTGGTGGTATTGAAATGACCGCTGTCCGCCTGCTGTCCGGCCCGCTTGAAAGGAATCTATCGGAGTAGTCCTTCCTTCCCGGTATCCCGGTACCTGAACTATTATCAGCATTTCATGATCCCGCGCCTGAACACAGCTGGTTTATTCCTCATCCTCGCCCTGCACAGCTGCGCACAAGGAGGTGTGCTGCAAGCCGATTCACTCCTGACGGCAGCCCTTCAGGGCAGCAACGACCATCCGGTATGGAACGTGATCATTGAGAGCATCGCCCTGCTGACACCGGCGGTGGAGATCGGCTGGACCCTGCGCCAGGGCTGGCTCGGACGGGCCGGTTACAATCCCCGGGCCGCTGAGACCTTCCAGCTGGCGGCCGGGTCCCTGCTTATCACCCAGGCGGTCGTTACCGCGTTGAAATATGCCGTCAAGCGGGAGAGACCCGCGAGAGACTACCAGCCGCAGCTCTGGAACACCCGCATCACCCCTTCCTTTCCTTCAGGCCACACTGCTTCCTCCGCCGCTCTGGCCACCATAGCCGCCGGGCGGTATCCCCGCAGCACCCCTGCCGCCGCCGTATATGTCCTGGCCTCGGCCTGGAGCCAGGTTTACGTGGGCAACCACTACCTGGGTGATGTCCTCGCCGGGGCGGTCGCGGGTGTGGTGATCGGGAAGTGGGTGCTCAGCCGGGCCGGGGGTAGCGGCGGGGCAGACCGGGCCGGCTATCCCATGATCCTGCCGACGGTGGTTCTCAGCCTGCCTCTGGGGCACCGCTGATTCTGTGGGCTGACAGGAATTAATATGGGCCGCAGCTCTGGAACGGCGGTTCTCAAGCATCTCAGAAAATTAACTGGGACTTTGCCCTTAAAAATTGTACCCGGCATTGTTTGTGGAAGGTCAAGGAGTGCATCTAACTTCAGGCGGCTATTTCCCCAATATCGATAGGAGTTTGGTTATGAAACGATGGTTACTGTTTGCGGTCCTGCTGGTTCTCCTAGCCCCTGCGGCAGGGGAACATCCAGATGGATCCATACGGGAAAAGCGGGCCATCACCCACGATGACTTCTTCAACATCAAGCGTGTGAGCGATCCCCAGTTCTCCCCTGATGGGCAGTGGATCGCCTACGTCATTACGGAGTATGATAAGCAGGCTAATACGAGCAACAGCGACGTCTGGCTTGTTTCCACTGAAGGCGGCCAGCCCCGGCGTCTCACCGATGACTCCGAATCTGACCGGCATCCCCGGTGGTCACCGAATGGCAAGACCCTGGCCTTCACCTCGTCCCGGGACGGTGCCCCCCAGGTGTATCTGCTCACCGTAGCTACAGGGGAAGTCCGTCAGGTAACGACACTGTCTACGGGGGCCGGAGACGCGATCTGGTCCCCTGATGGACAATACCTTGCCTTCACTTCGGACGTGTTCCCGGAGCTGGACGGCGATAAGGCCAATGCGGAGAGGCTGAAAGAACTGGAGGAGAGTAAGGTCAAGGCCAGGATCACCGAACGTCTCCTGTACCGCCACTGGAACCGGTGGACCGACCGGACTCGGAGTCACGTGTTCGTGCAGCCAGTCTCCGGAATGGCTGCCAGGGACGTGACCCCCGGTGACTTTGACACACCGCCCATCAGCCTGGGGGGCGCTCAGGACTACACTTTCTCCCCTGACGGCGGTGGGCTCTGCTATGTGAAAAACACAGACCCGGTGGTGGCGGTGAGCACCAACAACGATCTGTTCCTGGTGGATCTGGCCACCGGCGCGACGACCCAGCTGACCGACAACCCGGCCAATGACAACTACCCGCAGTACTCCCCCCGATGGCCGTTACTTAGCCTACCGGGCCATGGAAAGGGCTGGGTTCGAAGCAGACAAACACCGCCTGATCCTACGGGATGTCGCTACCGGTACGGTTACCGATCTCACCGGCCACTACGACCGGTCGGTGAGAGAATTCCTGTGGGCGCCGGGGGGCGAAGGCATCTACTTCAACGCCGACGACGTGGGTCACAGAGCCATCTTCCACATAGACCTGGCCTCAAAGGAGGTGAAACGCCTTACCGAGGGGACCTGCAACACCTCCCTCCAGATCACCCCCTACGGGCAAACCCTGGTCTTTCTGCGCCAGAGCATGAATGCCCCGGCGGAGATCTATAAGCTCGACCTGGCAACCGGGGAGGAGACGCAGTTGACCCATTCCAACGATAGCCTGCTGGCTCAGTTGGAGATGAACCCGGCGGAGGAGTTCTGGTTCAAGGGAGCCGGCGGCGCACGGGTGCACGGCTTCCTGCTCAAGCCGCCCCATTTCGATCCGGCTCGCAAGTACCCCCTGCTGTTCCTGGTGCACGGTGGCCCCCAGGGTGCCTGGAGCAACAGCTTTCACTTCCGGTGGAACGCCCAGCTGTTCGCCTCCCCGGGGTACGTGGTGGTGATGATCAATCCCCGCGGCAGCACCGGCTACGGGCAGAAGTTCACCGACCAGATCTCAGGCGACTGGAGCGGCAAGGTCTACAAGGACCTCATGAAGGGGCTGGACTATGTCCTGGCAACCTGCGATTTCATTGACCCTGACCGGCTGGCGGCCGCGGGCGGCTCCTATGGCGGCTACATGATGAACTGGTTTGAAGGGCACACCGACCGCTTCAAGGCCCTCATCAGCCACGCCGGGGTCTTCAACCTCACCAGCATGTACCTCCACACCGAGGAATTGTGGTTCCCCGAGTGGGACCTGAAGGGTACTCCTTGGACCAATCCCCGATCATATCGCAAGTGGTCGCCGCACCAGTTCATCGGCAAGTTCAAAACGCCCATGCTGGTGATCCACGGGGAGCAGGACTATAGGGTGCCCATCAGCGAGGGAATGCAAACCTTCACCGCCCTGCAGAAGATGGGGGTGCCGTCCAAACTGCTATATTTCCCTGACGAGGGGCACTGGATCACCAAGCCGCAGAACAGCGAGCTGTGGTATGAGACTGTCTGGGATTGGCTGGCGACGTATTTAAAGTAAGGGTGTTTTCCTTGACCAAACGCATCTTGATCGTCAACGCCCTGCTTGTCTCGCTGCTGTCGTCTCTATGCGGCCAGGAAGTGCTGATTGTCTACTACAGTGCCAAGGGACACACGGCGGCCATGGCGGAGGCAGTGGCCAGGGGTGCCCGTTCGGTGTCCGGTGCATCAGTCAAGCTGCTGCCGGTGGATCAGGCGACCAACGAGGACGTCCTGGCGGCAGATGCGGTCATTGTCGGCAGCCCGGTGTACAACGCCAACGTGGCGCCGCCCGTCCAGCGATACATCAACAACTGGCCGTTAGATGGTGGACCATTGCGGGACAAGCTCGGCGCCGCCTTTGTGACCGCCGGGGGAATCTCAGCCGGGGAGGAACTGACACAGCTGAATATCCTGCACTCAATGCTGATATACAACA
This sequence comes from uncultured bacterium, assembly GCA_964595095.1. Taxonomy (GTDB): domain Bacteria; phylum Fidelibacterota; class Marinisomatia; order SCGC-AAA003-L08; family TS1B11. Next base: position 6,422 of record CAZQOY010000144.1, read on the forward strand.
TGATCGTCGTGGGCGGGCCTTCCTGGAACCAGGCATTCGGCGCCTCCGGGATAACGGGTGAAGAGCCTTTCCATGATAAGGGGGGAGAAGTCCGGGTTCAGCCCCAATTCCTCGCCAAAGGTGAGGCCCTGGGAAAGAGGGTAGCCGAGCTGGCCAAGAGACTGCAGCGCTGATACCCGACGCATCAGCCCATACCTTCCTCTTGGACCGCCCTAACCTGTCAGGGTCAATTCGGGCGTAGCGGTTTTTCGCCGTTACTTGCGAGAACCTTTGAACATATAGCCCTTCTTTTTCAGAACTTTCAACCCCTGCAGATAGCCCCTTTTACCCTTCCCTACGATCTGCTTCAGGCACACATCAGCGATCAGGGAGACCTTACGGAACTCCTCCCGTTTGTGGATGTCTGAAAGGTGCACCTCCACTACCGGGTAGTCCACGGCGGTGA
>CAZQOY010000145.1:0-6820 GCA_964595095.1 uncultured bacterium
CCGGCACGATCTGGGTCACCAGGCCGATAAACACCAGCCCGAGGCGAATCAGGTTCGTGTCGAAGTTATAGATTTCGCCCAGACCGCCGCAGATACCGGCGATTTTCTGATCGGTTCGAGACCGGTATAGCTTCTGCATGGATGCTCCTCCCTGGAATATTAATGAGCCCAACAGACATTCTCGCTGCCGCCAGCCAACTTCCATACAAGTTTAACACTCGCCGGGGAACAATTCCACCCGTACCAGCACGAATTCAGCAGCAAAGTCCCGCCAGATGTCAGTAATTGCAAGCAGACAATTGCGAAAGTGGACATAACTGCGTAAGTTGGCACTGATGCGACGGAAATCTGATCTGGCTGCTCTTCGGCGTCGTATGGTCGAGGAGCAAATTCGCGGACGGGGGATCAGGGACCCGCGTATCCTCCAGGCTATGGAGGAAATCCCCCGGCACGTTTTCGTTCCCTACACCAAGCCACGGGCCACCTACTGCGACGGACCGCTGCCCATCGGACAGGGGCAGACCATCTCCCAGCCCTATATCACCGCCTATATGACCAAGCTGCTACAGGTGAAACCCTCCGACCGGGTCCTCGAAATCGGCACCGGTTCCGGCTACCAGGCGGCCCTGCTGAGCTTCCTGTGCGCCGATGTCTTTTCCATCGAGATTATCGCTTCCCATCATATCCGGGCCCGCAAAATCCTGGACCGTCTGCATTACACCAACGTCCACCTGAGGTTGGGCGACGGCTGCGAAGGATGGCCCGAGGAGGCGCCTTTTAACGGCATCGTAGTGACGGCCGCCGCCAAAGGCCAGACACCCAAAACCCTGCTGGAACAGATCTCAGACGGCGGACGCCTGGTTATCCCCATCGGGCAGACCCTCTACGACCAGCAGATTGTGGTCTATACCCGAAAGAAGGATCAGATGACCGCTAAGGAGGACTTGGCAGTGCGCTTCGTACCCCTAGTGCAGGGAGGCTAGGGGCTATTGGCCCATGTTGAGCAGTAAGTTCAGAGTGAGGCTAGGAGGGGATACTTAATCAAAGCTCTACCCCTCAGAAACAAACTATTTTCTATTTCCGGGATTGTCTATAGAAAGTTAACCTGAGAAATTGCCACAATCAGTTGGTAGCGATCTGAGTTCGGCTATGATTTGGTGCTAAGTCTGAACTCGACATCCAATGGCCAATACGCGTTACACCTTGCCCATTTCCTGTTGCCCTTTTTTCGCCATTCAACCTTTAGACTCAATTGTTTATTCAAAAAAACAGGCAATCCACGTAAACGAAATCGATGACGTGCTTTATTGGTCTTCATCGTAAAATGTTTCTCTCCTGGAAATTCACCATCTGGTGTTATGAGCACTAACCTCCACTCATATTTCTATTCCACGCTCTTCCGGAGTTAGATACTAGTACGCATGAACCTCAAATGGAGCTTGAACAATAGTCTTTTCCTCAAGCGTTTGGTCAGTCTCAATTTGAACCGACTCGATCAGTTCGTATAGAGAAAAGTTGTTCGAAGAGCTATCAATCGTAGAACTCTTAGCCACCGCAAGTAAATAGCAATCTGGCATCACAATTCCCAGTTAATGCGATCAATGGACTGTTTTTAAAATCGCGATTATTTAAAACAAAACGCCCCTGTTCAGTAATCGTCCGGTTTCTAATTCCAAGGGTATTTGTTCTGGATTGTCCCTTAGAACCTATGTCAACGGATCTCTCATTCACTTCCACCGCGCCATGAATTTCATGCGGGATTTCCTTATGATCGGGGCGATCTTGGTTTAGCCTCCGTGCTAGCGCACTGACCCAGGTCACAGGTTGGCGGTCAGCTAGTGATATCTCCACAAGAATCGCCGATACTTCATCAGCAGCATTCTCAGCAACAGCAGCTAAAACCGTAGCAAGCTCTATCTCCTCGAGTCCTCTTCCATCTTTGCTCTGCATATCATGCCAGAGACTCAACGCCCGGTCTAAGACGTCTTGTGTGCTCACTTCTCCCGATTCAATCCGTTCCCGCAAACCTGAAGTATGGGCCAATAATTTCGCCATTCTCATATACCTTGCGAGGGAGCTACATGTAAACAATTTGAAAGCTCCTTCGCTCAGGTGTTCTTCGTTCAATACAGAATCTTCAATATTCACTGGACAAGTCTCCAATATTCGATTGTGCAATCTTCATAGGGGGAAGTATTTGCTGGGTGCACACATTCTTCAAGTGCACCCCATTTGTTCCATACCCACACAGTTTCTAAGCCTCCAAGACTATCAACATTGACGACATACCCCGTGTGTTCAATCTCTCTGTTGCCGCGGTATACGACAACATCACCCACCTGTGGCTGTGAATTTACTCTCTCATAGAGGTCTTCCTGAAGCAAATCGTCAATGTTGACGCTATCTAGCATGTTTGATGGTGGAATACAGGTTCTCCGACTCGCAAAGACGAGACCGTGGCAGTTAAACCTTCCAGTTGGGGGCTCAAGATGCTTGACCCCAATGAGACCCTTCTTCTTAATTTCCCTCTTATTGAATTCAACTGCCTGTGCCTCAAGTTCAGGGTCTATACAATTGGGTACAGTATCAGCCCCACTATAGGTCTGTACCAAGATTCCCCTACCTGGGCGCGGATTCATACGTGTATGAACCCTTCTTCCTCTTTGTTCAGTTTCCATTGATTTACAAAATTACTTTACTAAAACAAAGTAAAGTATAGCCATAATTTAAAAGAATATCAACGGATAATTGTAAGGGCTTTTGCTAGCTGTGCCCAGTGATCTGCCCAGATTCTTTCCATTCGGTTGGTTCCCTCCTTGAAGCGTTCCATGTCACTTTCCCTTCTTTCTCGACGGGACGGCAGTAGCTTCCTTATCCACACCACCCCAGCGCCCCACCTTTCCACCACGGGCCACAGACAGCTAATGGCTAACGGCTGACCGCTGATTGCTGACCGCTGGCGACTGGTAACCAGACCCAAGTCCCAAGTCCCAAGCCCCTACGCCTCCCCCCCGAAGCCGTAGAACTGGGATATCTCTATGCCGAACTTCCGGGCCGCTTCGGACCATTTGGCGTGATCGGCCTTCTCGAAGATAAACTCACCGCTGGCCGGAACGATCAGCCAGTCTCCATTGGCTATCTCCCGCTCCAGCTGCTCGGGTCCCCAGCCGGCATAGCCCATGGTGAAGCGATACTGCTCCGGACCTTTCCCGGCCTCGATATCCTGCATAATCTCTGTATTAGTGGTCAGGGAAATATCGTTGGAGATTGGCAGGGTCCCCTCGACCTCATAATCGGGCGTATGCAGGACGAACCCCACGCTCGGTTGTACCGGCCCGCCGTAATAGATATCCTTTATGATATCGGGATCTTCGCTGGAGCCTAACCCCAGGGCCTGGAGTATAATCGCCGCTTTGGCCGACGGCAGTGGCCGGTTGATCACCAGGCCCATGGAACCCTGGGGGTCGTGATCGCAGATGTAGATCACCGTCTTCTCGAAAAAGCCGTCCGTCAGGTGAGGCATGGAGATAAGGAAATGATTGCGCAGAGAATCCATCAGCACATCCGTTTACAGTTCGCACTTATCACGCTGTCAGCAGAAATACCCGTTGATAATAGGCACACATTGCTACATTCTATCATTATTAATTACTTCCTTAGCTAAACTACTTTCCGCACAAAATTAACTTGTGCCGGTTTCAGGGAAAAAAGCAAACAAAATTACATCATTTAGACACGACCTGACTAGTAAATGAATCGATGAAAACTGTACGGTGCCACCTTGGTTCCGGTCTGACCAACGGCCTTTCCCAAGACGGTTTTCCACTGGCGTGTCTCGTCATCGATCTCTTCGACGGTCATCGGCCTGACGCCAGCCTGCTCGGCGATGGAAAGGTACGGGGCCTGTGGATCGGGAGTGAATTGGGACAGGTAAATAATATCTCCCCTGGACAGCGGCAGCATTTGAACCAGTGAGGCCGACTCGGCCAGGTGCTCCTCCCGGTAACGATGACCGCCCAGGCCTACCATAAAGATTATTATCACTGCCACACCGGCCCCTTTCAGTGTACTCACAACGTCCTGTATATCCTGGCGGGTTCCCGGCTTCCGAACAAATGCCAGCAGTGCCTCACTGCCGCTCTCCACCCCCAGGGAGACCCGCCGCAGCCCCTTATCCTTGAGCGTGCGGTAGTCCTGGCCGGACTTGCCGCTGCCGGTATAGATGTCCAGGAAAGTATGCACACCACACCGGTTGATGATAGGTTCCAGGGCCGCCGTAGCTTGCAGAACATCCATGAGCTCCACCAATCCGGGGTTGGCGACGGCGTTGGCATCCCCCAGGAACAGTGAGGTGCGGTAGGATAGGCCCGCTCCTATGAAGTCCAGAACCTGCCGGATATGGCGGCGAAAGTCCTCGGGACTGCGAACGTGGAAGGATTTATCCCGGTAGAGTGTACAGAAGGTACACCGGTTGTAGGCACAGCCGTCGGTGGCCTGTACCACCAGGGCCCGATACTGGTCGGGAGGTAGAATGGGAATATGGCCATACAAGCTGGTGAAGGTCCGGGCGCTTTCGACCAGCCGGTCATAAGTATAAGCGGCAGCCCGCCACAGCGCTTCAGCGGTGGCGGAGTGTGCCCTGGCGGCGTCCTTATCATCCAGCAGCCGGGAGACCTGGCTGCGGAGACCTTTCAGATGGGCCCGGGCTTCCCTGTCCGGGAGAATACGATGACGCAGGTGGTCACCATTATCTCTTTTCAGCCGCCACCGCTGCTGGAAGGTATTATCCAGACCCCGGCGGATATTGGTGCCGTGGTCATAGGAGCCCAGGAAGCGGCCCGCCAGGTCGTACGAGACCAGTTCCTCTTCGGTGAGGGAGACGGTGATAGCCTCTTCCTTGTGGCTCACTACCACCCGGCGGTCATCGAGCTGCCAGTGTGTCAGGGCCATGCGAGGAATTTAACGCTGTTCGGTGATATGAACCCGCTTGGATCCGTAAAGATAACTTCAAATAAATATTTCGGGTAGCTTTCAGACATATACAGAAAATGGTATTACTGTAATACTTGTATTATGTATAATACACGTGCTATATTATAGGAGCTTCGAATTGTCTTTAACAATATACGTGGAGTAATGTGGATATGAACACCGTCAGCGTCAGGATGGACGACGAACTGAAATCCGAATTGGAAGCCGTCGCCAGGGAGACGCATCAAAGTAAAAGCGCTGTCATAAAAAAGGCCCTTGAGTTCTACATTGACAATATTGACGGTGTCATTGCGGAAGAGCGACTGAAACACCCGGTAGCGCCCCTGACGGCACACGAAGACCTCCTCCGGGAGCATGGTCTCCTATAGCATACAATGGGAGGCGCGTGCTGTCAAAGAACTGCGTTCTATTGACCGTGTCCAGGCGCAGCGAATACTTAAGGCAGTTACCCGGTTGCGGGACAATCCCGAGATTGGCAAACGATTGCAGGGACGATTCAAGCGCTTCCGGCGGTTGCGTGTCGGTGATTATCGTGTGATATATTGCCTGAAAAAGAGTGAGTTAATCATACTTGTTCTACGCGTTGCGAAACGGGCAGAGGCATATAATCATCGTACTTAGAACCAGCTCGATCACAGATACCTCATCCTTGCCCGTTGAATCATTATTCATAAACCGCCTGGGACATATTTCCTCTGAATAACGACTTCCTGAAAAAGAAGCCTGTTATCCTCCTTGACGGTGCCATGGGCACCGAGCTGCGCCGCCGGGGGGTAGATATTTCCCTCCCCTTGTGGTCCACCAGGGCCCTGGAAACCGCCCCGGAGGTAGTCCAGGCTATTCACCGGGACTATCTGTCCGCCGGTGCCCAGCTGCTCACGGCCAACACTTTTCGCACTACCACCTTTACCTATCAGCGGGCCGGACTTGACAAGAAGACCGCCAGGAAAGCCGCCCGGCGAGCTACCCAACGGGCGGTCTCTCTGGCCAGGGAAGCCGCCAGGGATTATCCCCAATCCCGTATACTTGTGGCAGGGTCAGTGGCGCCGGCAGGTGACTGTTACACACCGGGAGACTATCCCGGCGCAGATATTGCCCAAAAGACTTACCGTGAACTGGCTGTATGGCTGGCTGCTGCCGGAGCAGACCTGCTGTTGCTGGAAACCCACATAACATTGGAAGAAGCGCTGATCGCACTGGGGGCTGCCACTGACACTGGCCTGCCAACGCTGGTATCCTACCTGATCAACGAGGATTTGAAGCTGTGGGGCGGCGCGTCCCTTTCTGAGGCGGTCAGGGCTGCTGAGGGGGAGGGTGCCCGGGGTATAATGGTCAACTGCGTTACTCTGCCTGTGGCCCAAAAGGGAGTCGAGGCGCTGTCGAACCTGACGGCACTGCCGTACGGGGTATATGCCAACGCCGGCCACAGTCAGCCATCTACTGAGGGAGTCATTGAGGAGTACGTTACCGATGAAGAATATGTGACCGCCGCCCGGCGGTGGCTTGACCTCGGCGCCCGCATGATTGGCGGCTGCTGCGGCACCACACCCCATACTATTACACTTCTGCGCCGCAGCATCTCTCCTCTTGCGAATCCTCCTGACAGTTTGTAACCTAGAGCTGTGAACGTCGCCAAGGCTCTGCGGGTTCGGACCTGCCGGCTCCGGGTCCTTTTACGATATGTCCCCTGGTAGTGCAGCATGAAACTGGCAATTATCACGTTCTACCGATCGGTGTTAGGGTATCTTACTCTCCTTATCGGGGGCATTATCTTTCTGATCATTACTTTCCTGCCCCCGGAGCGTCTGCGTTTCAGGGCTGCCACGCT
>CAZQOY010000146.1:0-6783 GCA_964595095.1 uncultured bacterium
CCAGACAACCCCAAATAACTCCCGTTTTAGCATACGGATTGTAGCATACGCAATTAAGGCAAGAGAGTCACTCGGCGGCAGACTCACAAGCTCCAGCGTACAATTATACTTTCAACCTCTGCCGCGACAGCATTCCTTGCATTCTCTCTGGACCAATCATCAGCTAGCATCATATCATAATTCTGTATACTCATGCCGAATATGAGCCCAGACGGCAAGATCGATCGCCTCTTAGACCGATTTTACCCTGAAATAAAATGGTCTTCAACAGCTTTAGAGACAGGCCCCGCGCTCCCCGTGGCGGCTCTGCCCAGGGTTAGGGGGGGGGAAGCCGTTAACCGGTACCGGATGTTACCGGGCCATAAGAAACCGCCGGGCTTTCTTGCGCACGCGGCTGATTACGAACGGCGTCAGGCGTTTTTTTTCACGCAGGATTTCCTTGAACAACTCCCGTTTCGTTCTCGGGATTTCGGGTCTGGATTCCCTGGGGATCAGGCTAATGGCCCCTTGCTCGCAGGCTGAGATGCACGCCCCACAGCCCAGGCAGATATGTTCCTTGACCGCACTGTACCGGTCTTCGCGAGCAGGGTAGCCCCCATTGCGGGCCAGGCCGATGGCGTGAACGTTGCAGGCCTTGAAGCACTTACCGCAGTAATCGCAGCTGTCGGGATCAATCCATGCCAGGAAAGGGGTCTTGCCGATACCGTCATGGTAGCCGAACTGGACGCCGTGCACCAGTTCACAGCAGCAGCCGCAGCAGTTGCAGATGAATGAGGGCCGGTTTCTGATATTATCGGTGATGTGGGTGAGATTCAATGCATCGGCCAGGTCGATGATCGCCAGCAGCTCGTCCGTAGTCTTCTCTTCCGCGAAGCCGCGGCGGGCGAGGAAACTGCTGCCCCGGCCCAGGGAAATGCAGATGCCCTCCACCGGCGCTCCCTTTTTGCAGCTCCTGCCCTCATGCTGCCGCTTATGACGGCAATAGCACATGCTGACCGCGCCGAAGTCGGCGCTGCGAATAATGTCCTTCGCCGTCTCGCTGGTGGTCGCTACGCTGGAAACGGGAATGTGCTGATCATGCACCAGCGACCTGGTAAGGGGCGTGGCACTGCCGAAAAACTCGCTGGCCTGGCCGTGTTCGGGATCCTCGTACAGGTATTCCCGCATCAGTCGCGCCAGTTTCTCCATAGGCAGGTCAGTACGATGTTTCATGAAGGTGAACTCGAAGAAGCCGATGAGTCCCGGCATCAGCAGGTAGTAAATCTCATCGCCGTACGGCAGGTCCATGACGATTCCCTTATCCGCCATACTATCCAGTATGGGCAGCAGGCGATCGCCGGGAATACCGGTGGCCCCTGCCAGCTCTTTCAACGTGGCCTCTTCCAGCGGGAACTGGGATGCCACATAAGCTTCCTCCCGGCTGAACAGGATCGCCAGGATTTCCCGCAGTTTTTCATTGTCCACCAACCCGATGGGATACTTGTTCAGGCGGTCGATGAGTGGAACCAGGTTATCTTTAGCGTTTTCGATATGTCCCACGTCTGTTTCCTTATTTACTGCGAATGGTGGGGTCTGGAACATGAATAAGTTCCGTCCTGAGAGGCTTGGAAACTTCCACAGGCATTCCCCTTAGGCGTCAATGGTCCTGATACCCGTTTCTTTTAAATCAAATGAGAGCCAACCTGATGTCAAGAACTACGGGTGAGCTATAGTCGTCACATTCCATCAGATGGTGAATTCTCTTATATGAAGATCTGATAAGTTATATGTGCCCAGGCCTCTCTGATGGGCGGTTCTCAAGTGCGCGATATCGACACCGCGACAATCGAGTAGCATGGCAGCGCGTGCATCCACAGCGATCATATCACTGCCCGCGATGATGGTTCTGGTGAGGATCGTATCGCCGATGTTGCCTCCGGACGGTCCTTTGCGTGCCAGTATGCGATATCCATCGGCGATAGTGAGCCCGGGTTTGAAAAAGGCGGCCAAATCGGAGATGGTTTGATTAAGCCGCAGGTGGAGCAGTTTGCGGGTGCCTCCGCACAGCCCCAGCAGGTTCTTCGTGCCGGCCGTGACGCGGGTCAGAGAGTGGTGCTTTACTACCGGCACGTTGATGATCACGTCCGCATCTAGGGCACCTTTGAACACCGGCCATTTTCCCAGTGCCTGGCCCCCTAAATCGACCCTGATAAATTCGTCTTTGCTGTTTAGCAAAAGCTCACCGCCTGCAGACCGGGTGGCGGCGGCGATCCCACTGAGCCGGAATGATTTCTCGTAATCATGCAGTGTATGGTCGGCGACCATTACCCGGGCAGCACCGGCCTCGCGACACATGGCGATGACCGTTCCCACGACCGCGGGATTGGTATTCGCAGCCTGCTCGGGAGTACGCTCGAAGCTGGCGTTGGGCTTGACCAGCACGGTGGCTCCCGGCCTGACGAACCGTTCCATGCCTCCGATGGCATTTACAGCGGCGCGAGTAGCTTGGGAGGGGTCATCGCCCCGCACCACCGCCAGATCGGTGAAAGGATCGGTAATTACTTGCGGACCGATGATGGCCATACCCAGCCCGCCGGTCACCGATCGGATGATAAAATCCTTTCTTGTGATCGGTTTCATTTACTTCTTATCACGCTGATGACGACTCTTCAGCAATATCCGTGTTTTCAGAAAAATAACCTGTTCGATATGATTTCCGGGCTCGCGTTGCGCCAGTCTACCAGGCGAATTTAGCATAGATCTTCAGAGCCTTTTGGACGCTTCTGGCTAAGAACTAAGAGATACATTCTGCAGTTCCAAGGTTTAGTTCCACCCCTCATCTGATGCATCCTTCGCTTGATCCGTTCCCGCTGATCCAGGATCCAGGGCCTTTTCTTCAGCACCCTGCAAACATCTCACCCAGCCCATTCAGCAGCCAACTCAGATTAATTCCCATCCTATCCAGTTCTGCCAACACCCTGGTAGGAATATCACACCGGCCCCGCTCGTAGTTGGCTATATCGTGCCTGGATAGGTCGAACCGTACAGCAAACACCGCCTGAGTCTCCCCCAGGTGTTCCCGGATATGGCGGAGCCGGGAGCCGATTCCTTTGTTTTGATCCGTCAACTTATCCCCACTCCTCCCGCCTTACGATGCTGTTCAGCGTGTACAGCCTTCACTTCATCTATTAGTTCTTCCGGCGTGATAACATCCTTTTCTACCAGTAGTCTAGTAATCGCCTCGACCTATACCATATTGGAATAAACCAGGTCTTCCAGGGAAACGGGTTCTCTTTCAGGGGGTTCTGGCATAGGTTCCTCCTTGTCTGACAGTCTAAGGATAAAAACAGGATGTGTCAAGGCATGAGGGATATTTCGAGAATGTTCTCAATCCATGCAAAAGGGGTGCCCAAGGTTCCAGGAGGGAAAGGCCAGTTACCACGCTAAATGAGTGTACCCTAAAGCGATCACCCGGAACCCTGGGCAAGTATGCCCAAGACCCCACAGCCTAAAGATGGTAGCCTTCCTCAAAAGGTAGGATTTTAGGTTTAGGGCCTTGGGCGGCCAATGATGCAGCTAAATCAGCAGATGTCAAAGGATAAAGAAAGCCCAGGGTCCTACACCCCAAGTTTACCAGGTCGTGTATACCGGTATGAAGCACAGAGTGAGACCCTGGGCAACAAAGAAGGGTACAACGGTAGCGGAAGAAAGTCAAGGACAATGTGCATTCACCCAGGAGACCAGAGACTATGTACTAGAATCCCATTTTTCATGCTCATATAGTCCCATACTGTACTACACAGACAAAACAGAGCCTAAGCCATACCTAGATATGCCTAAACGGTGATGTGATCTTAAACAGCAGTTTTTTTAGGAGTAGTGGGCAGTAATCCTGGGGATTTTTTCCCTTGAATCTTCCACCTTCCATTCAACACCCACCGTTAGCGGGTCATTCTGTCCCCCACAGACTCAGGTCCACGGATGCTTCCAGCTTATCTTCTATGTCATCAGGCAGCGATGGAAAAAAGTCAATGCCGGTTCTTTGCTCTACACTATCAATGCTCACGGCGTAAGTCTTCAGGCTGGATTTTGAGGCTTGATTTAGTAATGAATCCAATCCCCTTTAACTCAGGCTCTTGATAGTCCAGGATGACTTTATAGAAATACTCTGGCACTGAGATACTATCTGGGCCAAGTAGGTAATCCAGGAGAAAGGATTCCCCCCGTTACCACATAAACGGTTCCATTCTCAACAGCCCAACTACGTACGCGGCTTTCAAGGCTTTTCCATATCCCCCGGTTGAATCCCGGTGCTTGTGGACTCATATTGCTCATGTAAAAGGACTCACTCATTGCCTCTTCAGACCATTTCATATCAGCAGCCGGGGCTAGGTGTCCACGGTCATATCCCGAACCTCGATAATCCACCAGGGCAGCCGAACCCGTTATGATTTCTGGATCGGCTCTAAAGTCATCGCTCCTGCTGACGATCCCCTGTACCTCTTGGGCTGTGAGTTCATAGGCAACCACTGAACGCCGCACTCAGATACTTAGACCTTATCGAAAAGACAATCCATTGCAGAGATGAAGAGCCCGAGAACTGCGCCAAAGCAATATCCGCTCATATTCAAGAAATGTGGGGGAAAGTAAACGTAGGTCTCATCGGTCTGAATCCAGCCATTGCTACAACCCTGGTCGATACTTTCGGAAAGCAGGCCGTTTTGATCACCGATCTCGACAAGGAGAACATCAAGTGCTCGAAATATGGGGTGCCAATCTGGGATGGGAATGCGATGACCGGTGATTTGATCGAGCAGTCGGATGTAATTCTCATCACCGGGACTACCTTTGTAAACAACACTTTTGATTACATATTGAGTTGCATCCAGAAATACGGGAAGAACTACCTTGTTTATGGCGTGACCGGGGCGGGTATCTGCAAACTGATGGGATTGAATAGGATTTGTCCCTATGGCAGAAATTGATACGGTGCTATCGGATTCGCGCGGCATGCAGTCAGTACGAGACATGATACCGGTGCATAATTAAGGGCAACGTACACCAGCGTCCTCGGGTTGTGGAAACAGCGTCCATCTTTTCTCGTCGATAAGACTTTCTGCAGGTCGTAATTTACCGTTGATCAATTACCACCTAACTCGACAACAGGCTCCGAAGTATGAGGTTTCGGCCGTTAATGGGATACGGGTCACGGATGGAACGTGTACGTCCGCGTAGAAACTTGGAATCGCAAGCTGCGGCTCTTAATTTTCAGAATAATTAACCTACATTCCTTTGACGACGCACATCACATAGAAATCAAGCCGGGGACATAAATATGGAACAGACCATCCGTTTTACACTCAACGATAAACCCAGAGAGCTGACGTTGGACAGTGAGCGAAGACTTATATGGGTTTTACGCACCGATATCGGCCTGACGGGAACGAAGTTTGGCTGCGGGAGGGGCCTCTGCGGGTCCTGTACCGTTCTGGTGGACGAGGAGCCGGTCCGGTCGTGCATCTATCCGATACCCCGCGTCCAGGGGAAAAAGGTCACTACCATCGAAGGCCTGGCGAAGAATGGACAGCTCCATCCACTGCAGCAGGCATTCATCGAACATGACGCGCTCCAGTGCGGGTTCTGTACTCCGGGGATGATCCTCAATGCCTACGGCTTATTGCGTAAAAACCCTCAACCTACCCGGCAAGAAATCATCCAAAGCATGGATGCCAATTTATGCCGATGCGGCTCTTATGGCAGAATAATCCCGGCGATCCAAACCGCAGCCGGAGAGATGAAAGGAGTGAAGTAGATATGATAGAAGACGAATACCAGGACCTTGATCTTAGCGATACAACAACCCATTCCGCTATTGACCGGCGGGAATTCCTCAAGCTCTTCGGCGGAGGCATATTTGTCCTCTTCACTATCAGCAGTCCTTTCGCGCTCCGTGGTCAGGGACGCGGCGGAAACAGGCTGCCCACCGATTTCAATGCTTTCCTCCGGATCGGTGAGGATGGGACAATTACCGGCTTCACAGGGAAGATCGAGATGGGACAGGGTGTCATTACTTCTCTGCCCCAGATGCTGGCCGATGAACTGGATGTCCCTCTGGAATCCGTGGAGCTGATTATGGGGGACACGGATCTCTGTCCCTGGGACATGGGTACCTGGGGGTCCATGACAACTCGCTTCTTTGGCCCTCCCTTCAGGGCTGCCGCTGCGGAGGCAAAGGCGGTACTGATGGAACTAGCGGCCGAATACCTCAAACTACCGATCGATCGGCTGGCTGTAGACGCCGGAGTGGTATTCGATAAGAAGAACAGGAAAAAGCAGGTGACCTATGCTCAGCTGGCGAAGGGCAAGAGAATTGAAAAACACCTCAAGCAGCAGCCTCCGGTGAAGAATTTCTCGGAATTCAGACTGGTAAACAAGCCGGTCCTGCGTCGGGACGCACCCGAGAAGGTCACTGGCCAGGCGAAGTATGCCGGAGACATCCGCCTGCCCGGCATGTTATATGCGAGAATTCTACGACCACCAGCGCATGGCGCAACATTGACAAGTGTGGACACGTCGGCTGTGAAGGAAATAAAGGATGCTCAGGTTGTCCGGGATGGAGATTTTATTGCCGTTCTCCATGAATATCCGGACGTGGCTGAAAAAGCCATTGCCAAAGTGAAGGCAAAATATGACTCTCCTGACATGGATGTAGACGACAAGACTATTTTCAATCACCTGCTCAAGGTTGCCTCCAAAGGGGAAATAGTCGCCAGTGGTGGGAACCTGATGGAAGGGCGGAAAGCC
>CAZQOY010000147.1:0-5911 GCA_964595095.1 uncultured bacterium
CCATCTGGATATTGACAATAGTAGAGGACCATTCATTTATTGAGCCTGTTATGATGCATTTCACACCAAGAAGTTTGCCTACATTTGGAGCAGTTGATGCGTCTACGATGCCATATAAACCTAGGTTTTGTTCATTCAAGATGTTGGTTGTCTGCGACCTATCGATTACGTCGATGCCATACTTAAGTAGAGAAAATGCCAAAATATCTGATACTTGATTACCTGAACCAGGATGGGTTGAAAAATCTGTAAGTGGTAAAACTGCGATCCGATTGTATTTATTGAAATCCACATCTGGCTTCACATACTCTGTGCTAGATGCGCAACAGATAAATGCGAATCCTAAAGGAATAAGCAAAGTTTTCATTTTTTCAATCCACCGAATCTTTGACTCTTGTTCAATGAAACAATCCGGCACCTTCTTGGGAATTGTTAGCATCAGTCAATTTTCCCAGCAAATACATCTATGGCAGAGTGAAGCATATGAAATATACGATAGGTGTCCCGCTAACTACAATTGGTTTGAGAACCGCAACTGGCCTTAGGCCAGATGGCCCATGACTTGTTTCCACCGTAGCGAAACAGCCCTTCAGGGCGGCATTTTTCTTATTATGAGACACCAGCCTCAAGTCTCAAGCCTCAAGCTTCAAGTCCCCAGGCCAGCCGCCAGGTTGGCCTGGGAGTAGGTGGTGGTCTGGTGGAGGGGAGTTACTACGGCCCCGGTGCCGGGGTCGGGTTCCTGCCCTACGTGGATGGCCCGGGTGGCGAAACCCTGATCTAGCTTCCGTGACACTTCTTATACTTCTTCCCACTGCCGCAGGGGCAGGGGTCGTTGCGGCCGACCTTTTCGGCTACCTTGATGGGTTTCTGCTGGGCCGGGGGTACCCGGGCACCGCCCATGCCCGCCATGGCTGGCTGCCCCTGGGGCTGCTGCGGGGCCGGACCGCCACCGGCCATAAAACCCATATTAATAGCTTCTGCGTGGGAAGTCTGGAGCTGCCGGCCCACCCGCCGGAGCTGTGGCCGCTGTTCTTCCAGCCCTGCTATCCGCACCCCGAACAGCCGCCTAAGAGTGGTCCGGTTGATGTCATCCAGCATTTCCATGAATATGTCGCTTGCCTCGCGCTTGTACTCCAACAGGGGGTCCTTCTGCCCGTAGGCCCGCAGGTTAATGCCCTCCCGTAACTGGTCCATGCTGTAGAGGTGCTGCTGCCATTTTTCATCAACTGTGCGGAGAATAACGTAGCGCTCAAAGTGGGTAAAGGCCTCCGGCTCCGCCAGGGAACGCTTGAAAGTATATTGGGCCATCGCCTGTTCCAGGATGGATTTTTTCACAGTCTCCAGGTCACCATCAGTACTTTCCCCAACCTGGAAGTCCAGCAGCAGGATGTTCCCCAACTCGTGGCGGAGGGACTCGAAATCGATCATCCCGTCCGTTACGGTTGCCTCGGACAGCAGCAGGCTGTCAGTCAGCTCGGGGATCATCTCCTCCACTTCGGGCAGCAGGTCCTGGCCGTGTAGGGCGTAATTCCGGCGGTCGTAGATAATCTCCCGTTGCCGGTTCATTACGTCATCATATTCCAGCAGGTGTTTGCGGATGCCGTAGTTGCGGGACTCCACCCGTTTCTGAGCCCGTTCGATGGACTTTGTAACGAAGCGGTGGGTGATCACCTCCCCTTCCGGGAGACCCATGCGGTCCATGAGGCGGGCGATCCGATCGGAGCTGAACAGGCGCATGAGGTCGTCTTCCAGGCTGAGGAAGAAGACGGAGCTGCCGGGATCACCCTGCCGGCCGGAGCGCCCTCGCAGCTGCAGGTCGATGCGGCGGCTCTCGTGGCGCTCGGTACCCAGGATGTGCAGACCGCCCACTTCGGTTACATCTTCCCCCAGCTTGATATCCGTGCCGCGCCCGGCCATGTTAGTGGCAATGGTCACCGCGCCGCGCTGACCCGCCCGGAGGACGATCTCCGCCTCCCGCTGGTGCTGCTTGGCGTTCAGCACATTGTGGGGGATACCCCGGCGCTTGAGCATCCGGGCAAGGGTCTCCGAGACCTCCACGGAAGTTGTACCCACCAATATGGGCTGTCCCTTGTGGTGAAGCTCCTCGATCCAGTCCAGGATGGCGTTGTATTTCTCGCGCTTGGTCTTGTAGACCAGGTCTTCGTTATCGGCACGGATCACCGGCTCGTGAGTGGGGATCGCCGTTACTTCGAGCTTGTATATCTGCGCGAACTCCTGGGCCTCGGTGGCGGCGGTACCGGTCATGCCGGCCAGTTTCTCGTACATGCGGAAATAATTCTGGATAGTGATGGTGGCGATGGTCTGGGTCTCTTTCTCGATCACCACCCCTTCTTTTGCCTCCAGGGCCTGGTGCAGGCCGTCACTGTAGCGGCGTCCCGGCAGGACGCGGCCGGTGAACTCATCAACGATCAACACCTTGCCGTCCTGTACCACGTATTCCACATCTTTCTCATACAAGGTGTAAGCCCGCAGGAGCTGGCTGATGTGGTGGATGGTGTTGCTGCGCTCGCTGTGGATCTCCTGGATCTCTCCCTTCTTCTGTAATCTCTGTTCCGGGCTCAGGCTGCTGTCGTTCTCAATGGCGTGAAAGGCCTCCCCCAGGTCAGGGATTATAAAGGCATCGGGATTGTCGGGAGAAATGTGCACGTGGCCCTTCTCGGTGAGGTCAATGATGTGGCTCTTTTCATCGATGAAGAAGTAGAGCTCCTCATCCAGCTCGTGGAGCTTCTTATCCCGCATGTAATTGTTCTCCACCGAGCGCATGGCGGTCTTGACGCCGGTCTCCTGGAACATCTTCATCAGTTTGCTGTTCTTGGGCATGCCCCGGCTGGCGATCAGCAGCTTGGTGGCCGCGGCATATTCCTCCTTTTCCCATTCCTTTTCAGCCTCCGCCACCAGCGAGTTGACCAGGTTGGTCTGGGTGCGGATAAGCTGTTGCACCTTAGGTTTGACTTCCGTGTAGCGGGCATCGATGGGACTGTCTACCTGGCCGGAGATGATGAGAGGTGTCCGGGCCTCGTCGATGAGCACCGAGTCCACCTCGTCCACAATGCCATATACGTACCCCCGCTGTACCTGGTCTTCGGGACTCACCGACATGTTATCCCGCAGATAGTCGAAGCCGAACTCATTGTTGGTGCCGTAGGTGATATCGCAGCCGTAGACCAGGCGGCGCTCGTCGGGAGTCATCTGGTTTAGGATACACCCCACTGAGAGACCCAGCAGCTCATAAACCTCGCCCATCCACTGGCTGTCCCGCTCGGCCAGGTAGTCGTTTACGGTGATGATATGCACGCCCCGCCCGGTGAGGGCGTTAAGCACTACCGGCATGGTGGCTGCCAGCGTTTTGCCCTCGCCGGTTTTCATCTCGGCAATGCGTCCCTTGTGGAGGATGATAGCGCCCAGCAGCTGAACGTCGAAGGGGATCATGTCCCAGACCATAGCCTGGCCCAGTATCTTGAACTCCTTCCCCATCAGCCGCCGGCAGGCATCCTTGACAATGGCGAATACCTCGGTGAGGCGCTGGTCGAGTAGGTCCTGTTCAGCCTGGTAGATTTCCTCGTCGCGTTCAGGGCTTTCCGGGACCGCCTGTTTTACCGCTTCCCGGGCGTCAGCCACTTCCTGCTGGATTTCCTTCAGTCGACCCACCAGGTACTCCGGCGGCTTTTCTTCCAGCGTGGCGTATGTAGCGTTTATCTCGTCAACCAGCGGCCTGAAGCTGCGGATGTCCCGCTCCGACTTGGTGCCACCCAGTATTTTCCGAATGAAGCTCATGCTCAGTTAGCTCTGTAACTCTTAACCGTTAATAGATAATCAGCCATCAGCCCATGGTTACGAGTTTCAAGTTTCAAGTTCCTGGTTTCCGGTTCCAAGTCTCAAGTTCCAAGTTCCCTACAACGGACAACGGACGATGGACAACGGACCACTAATCACCAGTCCCCATCTTCCCTTCCAGAATATCGTGATAAACAGCATCCAGGATACCGTTGACAAATCCGGGACTGTCATCGGTGCTGTACCTTTTAGCGATCTCAATGGCCTCACTGATGCTCACTTTCAAAGGCACATCGTCAAAGTTAACCATTTCAACGATTGCTAGTTCCAGAATAAGTCTATCGATAAGCGTTACGCGTACCAGATCCCAATGCTCCAGCTTGGAGGTTATGATCTGATCAGCCCATTCCTGCTGCTCGATAGTCTGGGTCACCAGTTCCAGGCAGTAATCCCGGGCGTCATCCGTGGCCGGGTCTTCCCGTTCTCCGGCGACAAAGTCCATGACTTCATTCGGGCTGCCACCCCCGAGACTGGCGGCGTAGAGGCACTGCAGGGCCATCTCGCGGGCACACCGTCTGACCTTCCTGGAAATAGATCACCCCCTCTTGAATACCAGCCGGGGAGTGCTGGTGTAAAACGTCTTCAGATTGGCGACGCTGCGAATCCGATTCTCGGCCAGGCGATCAGAGGCTTCGTTGGTGGGGATTCCTTCATCCGCCGACATTTTGAAAATCTCCATCAGGGTATCATAAATCCCTTCGGCCTGTTTGAAGGCCCGCTCCCGATTGTAGCCCTCCAGCTCGTTGGCGACATTGATGAGTCCGCCGGAATTAATGGCATAGTCCGGGGCGTAAAGGATGCCCCGCTTAAGCAGGGCCGCACCGTGCTCATTGGAAGAGGCCAGCTGGTTATTGGCCGCCCCCCCGATGATGGACGCCTTGATATCGGGAATAGTCTTGTCATCCAGCACGGCGCCCAGGGCACAGGGCGCAAAGACGTCCACGTCCAGGGCATGGATCTTGTCGTCGTCAATAGCATTGGCATCAAACTCGGCCACCGCCCGATCCACCGCCTCCTGGTTAATATCGGAGATAAAGATTTCGGCCCCGGCGTCATGGAGATACTGGCACAGGTTATAGCCGACATGCCCCACCCCCTGGATGGCGACCTTGATCCCGCTCAGGTCTTCGGTGCCCAGATTGGTCTTCAGGGCCGCCTTGATCCCTAAAAAGACGCCGAAAGCGGTTACCACTGAGGGATCCCCGCTGCCGCCCAGGGCTCGGGATATGCCCGTCACATACTGGGTCTCCATGCGGACCCACTCCATGTCCCGGACGGTGGTGTTGACGTCCTCGGCGGCGATGTAGCGCCCACCAAGGCCATCAACGAACCGCCCAAAGGCCCGGAAGAGATATTCGTTCTTGTCGGTCTCCAGGTTGCCGATGATCACCGACTTACCGCCGCCCAGGTTCAGACCGGCGATGGAGGCCTTATACGTCATGCCCCGGGACAGACGCAGAACATCGTTGAGGCCCTCCTCGTCAGTCTTGTAGGGGTAGAAGCGGCAGCCCCCCAGGCTGGGCCCCAGTGTAGTGTTGTGGATGGCGATAATGGCTTTGAGCCCTATATCGGGTTCGTTGCAGAACACCACCTGCTCATGGTCGTGGCGGCTCATCATTTTGAAAACGTCCATCGGGCAATCATCCTTTCTTTTGCAGCTCGCGGGCGATGACCACCCGCTGAATTTCCGAGGTGCCTTCATAAATCTGGGTGATTTTGGCATCGCGCATGAGCCGTTCTACGCCGGTCTCCCGGATATAGCCGTAACCGCCGTGAATCTGTACGCACTTGGTAGCGGCTTTCATGGCGACCTCTGAGGCGAATGTCTTGGCCATGGCGGCCAGGTAGCTGAAAGGCTTCCCCTGATCCTTGGCGAAGGCCGCCCGCCGCACCAGCAGCCGGGCCGCCTCGATCTCCATGGACATGTCGGCCAGCATGAACTGGATGGCCTGGAAGTCGACGATCTTGCGGCCGAACTGCTCCCGCTCCTGGGCGTAGGCCAGGGCGTGGTCCGGGCCGCCTGGGCGATCCCCACTGCCTGCGCGGCGATACCGAT
>CAZQOY010000147.1:5921-6782 GCA_964595095.1 uncultured bacterium
AGGGCTACGAGTTTCAAGTTCCTGGTCACAAGCCTCAAGCCTCAAGTCCCAAGCCCCAAGCCTCAAGTCCCAAGCCTCAAGCCTCAAGTCCCAAGCCTCAAGCCTCAAGCCTCAAGCCTCAAGCCTCAATAATAACCGCCGCCGCTTCCCCGCCGCCGATGCAGAGGGCGGCCAGGCCATTAACTACTCCTGGAAATCAGTACTCCACCTTCACCCTTTTAGAATACTGATCAGTTTCTCAATGACTCTATCCGTTACTTTCTGTTTTAGATTTCCTGCGCAATATAGAATAATGTGTCGATCCGCCGTGAATATGCGATTTGGCCTGACGTTGCTTATTTGCTTAAGGGAACCCGATTTAAAATCGGTCTCACCGATCTTGATGGCATAATCATCACTCACCTGCTGGCTGGTGATTTGACAGAGAATAATATCATCGCCTTTAAGTGCACTCAGGACAGGGGCAGGCCTGCGTTTCGCCTGGGTTAAATCTGAAAAAGGGAATGGAACGACAACCACGTCCCCGCTTACAAACTCTGCCATGCTTTGTCTTCTTCTGGCCGCAACCAATCTTTCTCCAGTGCTGATTCACTGGCAAGGGTTATTTCAAACCGATCCTGTGTTACTTTCGCTTTCAGGAACTGGATAAAATCAACCACCTCTTCCAGAACCGGGTCTGGAATGTGCTCAATTTCCTTCATAATAACTTCTTTGTATGTAGTCAATGTAACCCCTCTCGTAATGAATCGTTCAGTCCCGCTCAACAATGACCGCTGCCGCTTCTCCGCCACCTATACACAGGGCTGCCAGGCCCCGTCGGGCGTCCCGCTGCTGCATAGCACTGAGGAGGGTCACCAGGAT
>CAZQOY010000148.1:0-6652 GCA_964595095.1 uncultured bacterium
GAATAATTACCACTTGCTTCATAACGCAGAATCTTTAGGGTGGTTTTTTTGATTACGCGAGGCGATTTATCGCTTCGCGCTTCTGGGCATGGGGTTTCACCGTCGACCCGCCCGGCTCTAAAGACACCAGCGGGGCATTCTTTTCCTTGAACTGTCCCCACCCGTAGCGTAATGTACGGAAGGCATGAATCCTGAACAGCAATACCAACAGCGTTACTTTCGGCTTTATTATTTCCCAAAAGAATATGCCCAGGGGCCTGTCATTCGAGATAGGGCGCTTTGGTCAGGAGCGTATGCACCCTGGGCGTATTTCATGGAGAAAGCCATAAAGGAAGGCCGGGTAGGGGAAATGGCTAAAGTAATCGCATCCGTTTTAATATATTTCTTCTCCCATAGCGGAACTAACGGAGAATACGAAAGAGGTTAAATCCCATGAAAAAGATACTCTGGCTGTTGGTTTTAATACTTGCTTGCGAAGGCCCAATGGGGCCGCAGGGAGAACAAGGGCTTACTGGTCAACAAGGGGAGCAGGGGCTACCAGGTGAACAAGGGGAGCCAGGTGTCGCCAACATATCTGTTGTCAATTTCTCGGTTAGTTCTACCCAATGGATTTCTATCGACAGTGAGAAATATTACTTTTATAAATCAATTACTGCTATTACGTCCAGTGTCTCTAGCTCAGGTGCAGTATTGGTATATGTGAAATACCCTGACGTAACGCCTGATGAATGGTGGGCACTACCTGCAACTCTTAGTTGGGATGTAGATGACGATATGGCCTTAGACTATTCAGAAGAGCTTACTTATATTTATACTGTCGGTGGCGTTTGGGTCCACTGGGAATCTTCATATCCATTGGGAGTTCTGCCAGACCGTGATTTCAAAGTTGTAATAATCCCTCCAGCATCCCTTGCTAAATATCTGGCAAGCAATTCAATCCTATAATGCCTTCCACCATCCGCAATCGGGGCAGATGCCAACTTGTAATAAAAAGCATCCTTTCCCCCCTTGAACTTCTCCCCTCGAAGATTAAATCTAAAGGATTGGCGTACCATGCCGCTACGTTACGGCCAAAGACGGGGGAAAGTGAAGGGACGGGGAACAGCTTGTTTATTATTCTGTTGTCGTAGTAACATCAAAAGTGTACGTCATTTTTACACTCTACCAGTTTAGCCGGCTGCTTATCAGAACTAAATGAGTTGTCGTTTTTCAGATAATGGATTTTATCCGAAGATACATTCAAACCGGGATTAGGTGGAGGTAGTAGTAATTGTCATTTACTAGATTAAATGAAGGAGATTGGGTGCAAACCCGCCAACTCCGCAATGTTCATCCTGAATATGAAAAGGGCCTAGAAACATACCTCAACAAATTTGATCATATTTTTACACGAGCTAAGAATGAGAATGAATTCGAGTTCATTTTATCTATTCTCAATGTTCGGGGGGAGAAAGATGCCGGGTGGGATGGCTTTGAGAATCTGCGAGATGTATATAAATCCTATTACCAGGCAAAGAAAAAAATTGCTAAAACTCGAGCGGACACACATTTTTCATTATTCTTCTATGGCATAATTATTGAGGCGGAAGAAATATATAATATCACGGCGAATATGCTGAACACTATTGCTGGCGACGGGTATAGGACAGTGAATTTCCCTCCTTCTACGGATAACAACGGCAGAGTTCGCTTTCAGCACCCATTAGACAAGGCAAACCAACTGAAAAAATGGGCGCAAAAAATTGGTATCGATTTCTCGATATATGATGAACTGATTGACAACGAATTCCGAAATGCAATTTTCCATTCAAAGTATTCGATCTATTGGCCAGAGATTAGGCTTCATGATCCACCGCGAATTATGCCGTTTGATGAATGGATGACAATAATTAATAAAGCCCTAGCCTACATTGAATCATTCTTCAAGGTACTCGATTTGCATCGAAATCTCTATTCTGCCCCGATTGTTATTGAACCATCCCCGGGCTTCACAACTAACCCAAATGAAAAGTCCATTATAATAATAAGAAAAAATCATGGTGTAGTGGCGCTTGCAAGTCATTTCCCGGGTGGTATAGTGCCCAAGAATTATCCTCAATTCAGAATTGGCAAATTCCTACCATATGAAAATAAGTTGATTGAACGGGGTGATTTGGTTCTTCCGGCTAACAGGATTGAGAAAATCAATATGCTCTTAAAATATTTACCGGACAGACTTCGTCGATATACCGTGAGAAAAATCGGACCAAAATATTTAGCCAAATAAGCATAAATGAAATTTTCCGTTGATTACTTTCTGATAAAGGATTTTGTGCGAAATTGAACACAGTTTTTAATCAGGACTAGTATTGGATCCCCACATTTGAATCTGAAACGTTTTTTGAGGTGTCGCAAGAATATGGTAACGTTGAGACCTACATTCGCTGATTTACAGAGCGATCCAAAGTTCAAGGATTCGATTCGAGCGGCTGAAGCGAAGCACGGAACTCCATTACCCGAACCCATACAGCACCTTCTAGTCGACATAGCCGTCAAATCTACATTAAACGTTCAAACTCGGGTTGAGTGGATTACCAGGCTGAAATCCATATCGAATAGTATTATCGCGTCCAATGCGCATTCCGCTGAATATCCCCTATTCTGGATTTACCTTTATGGCGTTGTGATAGAGTTTTATGATTATTTGGATGAGCATCGCTACTTTTATGAAAAAGTAAGATTTCTAACACCGATTATTCAAAGTGTGGATGCGATGCGTACTAAACTATCTGAAGAGGATATTTCCTTTATTAGGTATATGAGACATTCTCATGTGCATATATCACTGGATTATATTTGGCATAAAGCAAAGATGAAAGATGGAAAATTAAGTGCGGTTCAACCACCATATGACCCTGATGCTATCGATATCTCTCAGAAGATCATTGCCCAGCATGGCGGAGACCAGCAAGCGGTAGCACGAACTTATTCTTTAATGATCTTTGATGATTTGATAAATCTTGAACGAGCGGCTCTAGAAGCAATACAGTAGTCCAAATTTCCGATAAAGGATTTTACGCGAAAGCCCCGATATAATGCGCTTCGCTAGATAGAACATTCAGTTGTCAGCAATAAACTCGTCCTATATTTCGATAGATAGAAACAACCCATTCCGCCCGTTTTAAGATCGGGCCCCTCCACCCTTCGCGCCCCTTTTGTCCCGCAGAATGCGGGGCTTGGCGGTTAGTTCTTCGCTCTTCTCTGCGCTCTCAGCGTGCGCTGCGGTTTTTCCCTCTTTGTCTTTGCGGCCTTTGCGCCTTTGCGGTTCTCTTCTTCCCATGCGTTTTCCATAATCTTCTTCAATCGACATTCGACATTCATCAATCATCATTCATTTTCGCGCACCCCGCGAACGATAAGCCCTCGCCGCTAGCCTATATTCCGGCGCTATGATAATGCCGCCGCCATATCGCCCCGCTGCCACTGCCGTCTTAAATCCCGCCAAAGGCGGGATCGCGATGACAGAGGAGGCACCGGAGGCTGATGGATGAGAATGGCTGGACGCAGGCAGAGTTAGGCAGGCAGTCAGACATCATCCGGGTGTGCCCCGCCGTTGGCGGGATTCGGTGACGAAGGTGCTGAGAGAAATAAAGGAACCTTGCCGCTGACCCTAAAGCATGGTTGACTAATGAATCAAAGTCCGATGCCTAACAACAGTCGAATCTGGAACCGGGGTTTTGAGGCCGGCGTTGGGGATACGGCCAGCGCGGAGCCCAAGGCAACCCACAAATGCTCGGAGCCGTGGGCAATCACCGGACCAATATAGTGCCCGTGCTCACTACCTTTTGCCTCAAGTCCGATACTGAGAATATCTATTATCTTGTAACTGACTCCCATGGCATACTCGAATTCAGCTTCCCAATCCCTATGTTCTTTTTCAAATTCCAGGACGGGGTTCAGAGAAATATTCAGTTTCCCAAGATCCTTTGAGAGCACGAGCTTGGTTTCGATTCCATGCTCAGAGAAACCAGGTTTGCCCTTATACTCCAGATAAAGCAGGGGGTCCATCAGAAACTGGTTTTTCCTGCCGAACTTATAACGACTCCGCAGTTTATATCCTTTGAACTTCAAACTGGAACCAGGCTCCTGGATAAGGGAGCTATAGATGGCAAAGTCGAAGTTTTTGGTCATGCCGACTTCGAGTTCAAGCTGAATGTCGATAGTTACCTTACCTTCCCTGTTCTGCCAATCCGGGATCGATGAGGTATAGTAGGTTTCTATTTCGCCCTCACCGGGAGCCATAGTTTTGTATTCGTAGGTCCAGACATAGAGGCGTTTATCAGCGGACAAGATGTTAAACGCTGAAACTACCAGTAAGCCAATCAGCCATTTTGCATTCACAACGATTTCCTCCACGTTAGTTGTGTAACCAGGAATTATGTCGAGCGACCTTTTGTGCGCCCCTATTAATTTAAATGAGACGCAGTCTCAAAAGCAATGAAAATATGCCTTAGCATCACAAGTAGTGCAAGCTCCTACCTGCTTTCGTAGCCCGTATCAGTCGCTATGATGCGAATTTATTAATGCTGCGGCCCCTGAAGTTGCTCGCCTGATCCAGAGCACTTCTCATTTTGCAATTTGCATTTTGCATTTTGCATTCTGCACCTTCGCCCATCGTGCCCGCCAGTAAACACTACACCACCTCAACAGTGCTCTCGTCGGGGGAAGCCTTGAAAAAAACGAATTCTGTATGTGTTTTGTCTAATTTTGCACTGGGTTCTGCGCCCCCTTTTGCTCCCGGCGGTTCCCTATTTATCTCCCGCTCTTCTTTCTTTGATCTTTGCGTCCTTTGCGCCCCAGAGGCCCGTCCGAAGGCGGGCTTTGCGGTTCTTTCTTTACTCTTCTCTGCCACTGCCACTGCAACTGCAACTGACAACTGACGACGGACGACTACTCACCTGATATTTCGGGGAAACTCCCGTTATGCCAAGCCTTGATACCCCTACCCTGGCGATGTAGCTTAACCGCTGTAAGTCTGGATAGATTATCAATGGAGGGACTATGACACCGCATCGAATAGGGATTATCGGCTATGGGGGCTTTGGCCAGTTTCTGCATCATGTGTGGGGTGCCCTGGACCGGGTGCAGGTGGCCGCTGTGGCCGACACGGACCCCGCGCGGAATCCTGGATCGCCGGTGCGTTTCTACCGTCAGTGGGAAGAACTGGCAGCGGACCCGGACGTCGAGATCATAATCATCGCTACGCCACCCTCCACTCACGCCGATATGGCCTGTGAAGCCCTGAGGCAAGGCAAGCATGTGCTGATCGAGAAGCCGATGGCTGTCTCTCTTGAGGATGCCCGGCGTATCATGGACTTGCGGGATAAAACCGGACTGGTGGCCGGTATTGACTACATGCTGCGGTTTAATCCACTGGTAGAGGCGCTGGCGGCGATTACTCACGGCGGTGTGCTCGGTGAACTGCGCCGGGCGGTAGTGGAAAATTACGCCCAGGATGAAATCCTGCCGCCTGGCCATTGGTTCTGGGACCGCGAGCTGTCGGGAGGTATTCTGGTGGAGCACGGGGTTCACTTCTTTGACCTGGTCAACGGTCTCACCCCGGCCACGCCTAAGCGTGTGAGTGGTATGACTCATGGCCGTAACGACTCTCAGGAAGACCAGGCGCTGGCAACGGTAGTCTATGACAACGGGCTGATGGCCACGCATTACCATGCCTTTTCCCGGCCCGGCTTTTTCGAGCATACCTCCATCCGGCTGGTGTATGATCTGGCCCAGGTTGATCTTCAGGGCTGGATTCCGCTGGCGGGGCAGATCACGGCGCTGGTAAACGAAACGACGGCGAAGGTCCTCTATGACCTGCCGGGCTTCCAGGAAAGGGAGCGAATAGCCATTAAAGATGTTCCGGACCACTCACGACCGGAAGGGTGGGGCGAAAGACCGCCTGTCCTGAGTGATAGCGGAGAGCCTGGGGTCATATCCGGCGGCCATGGCTACCCGGTGGATACTTACATCACCGGGACGTTCGCCGCCGCTGGTACCAAGGGGGAAATTTACGCCGCTAGTCTGCGGGGGTTACTGTCAGATGTTATCCGCAAAGTAGAAAACCCGAAGCATTCACTGCGGGTTGGTCTGGAGGAAGGGCTGGCGAGCCTGGAACTGGCCCTGGAGGCTACGGCTTCAGCTCAGGCAGGCGCGTAATGCCCCCGCCGTGTATATTTATCGGCCTTATTCCACGTAGGGGACGAACGGGCGGCCGTGCTCTTCCAGCCAGTTGAGAATTTCCCGGATACTGCCCGTAGCCAGGGCCAGGGTGGTATCGGCGGCGCCATAGTATAGATAGAGGGTGTCACCGTCCGGCTGGATAGTGTAGCCGCAGGGAAATACCACGTCGTCCACGTCGCCGGATAGTTCGTAGGCCTCTTCGGGACTGAATATCCACTCATCACCGCGCAGCAGGCAGTGGTCAGGATCATCAAGGTCAAAGAGGGCCAGACCCAGGCGGTAAATGGAGCCGGCCGCCGTTTTCCGCACGCCGTGGTAGAGCATAAGCCAACCTCGCTCGGTCTCAATGGGTGGGGGTGACAGGCCGATCTTGTTGGCGTCCCACCAGCTGCCTTTCCGGGCTTCGAGAATCAGCCGGTGATCGCCCCAA
>CAZQOY010000149.1:0-6651 GCA_964595095.1 uncultured bacterium
GGATATATCGGTAGCCGGGTATTGGAGCCGGCCCGGCATAGGGTAAGTAGCGGGGGTAGGATTCGAACCTACGACCTTTGGGTTATGAGCCCAACGAGCTACCGGACTGCTCCACCCCGCATCTGAAGCGGCTGAAATTAAGCATGTTCGGTGCCAAAATCAATCGCACTGGATGAGGCTTGAATGTTCCCGCTCCCCCACTCCCTCAGTCGGCTCACAAAGTCCCGGGCTGCATGCCGAGGCACCTTCAGATTCAACGCTACCTGCTGGGAATATTCTTCGTCAAGGATAACACCCTCCACCTTTTGCAGCTCGCCCTTGACCCGGTCTACCAGGGTATACGGCAGAACGACACGTACATCCACCATCGCCACCCAAGGCACCGGAGTTATCCCCTCAAGGCTCATTCGCACCGCCCCGGCATAGGCCGCCATCAGTCCCGGGATTCCCAGCTTGGTGCCGCCGAAGTAGCGCCCCACCCAGGCAACCACGTCCACCAGGCCGGCCGGCCGGAGAGCGTTGAGCATGGGCACTCCCGCCGAGCCGCCCGGCTCCCCGCCATCGGTGGCAAATTCCTCGGGCTTGTCCGGCGTAACGCTAGTGTAGTCGGGCTTGTCACCGTGCAGCATCAGGCGATAGGCGTAGCAGATGTGGGTGGCGTCCGGGATCATTTCCCGTACCTGTCGAAGGATTTCCCGCACCTCTTCCTGGCTGGTGGCAGGCAGGGAGCGGGCAATGAAACGCGATCCCCGCACGCGGCATTCTACCTGGGGGGTAGGCTCGGAGAGCGTGTACAGTCGTCCCACTAGCGCAAAAGGGTAAAAGTGCGGGTAAAGGCGTGGCGCTGATCCACGGTAAGGCTCAGGATGTAGACGCCGCTCGGCCAGGTGAGAAACGGCAGCGTGGACAGATACAGTGTATGCGACCCCTCCCCCACGCTCCGCGTGATTCGCTGGCGATAGAGTTCCTGCCCCAGGAGGTTATAGATGACAATGCGATGGTCCCCATCGGGGAGTGCCTTTCCCACCGTAGACCCCAGGGTAATCTCCCCGTGCATGGGCCTGTTGGGTAACAGCGGGTTAGGCGCTAGATAATCCAGACTGAAGGCCAGGTGGGTGAGAGTATCCGTGGCGGTGACGGTCACGACCACGCTATCCCGTTCCCTACCCACAACCACGACGACCCTGGAAAGGCTGCTGAGACCTGCTATGTGCCAGGCATTGGAGGTGAGATTGTTAAGTGTGAGGTAGTTCCCATCCCTGTCGACCACTACCCGCCCACAGTATGCCGTGGGCTCGGAAACGATTTGCAGGCGGAGGTTTGCCGGTCCCGCCAGCTCCAGGGCCTGGACGCCGGCCGTACCGGGGCGCAGGTTGTAAAAAGGCAGGCTGATATCGTCAACCACGATCTTTGCCGCGCCAGGATTGGGCGCGTCGAGCAAATCCTGGTCAGTATAAAAATATAGTTCTGGCGCACGGCCATTAAAAAACAGCCTGGCCACAAAATCGGTCCAGGCGGTTGTGAGATTGCTACTGTAGAGGCTCAAACCATACTCAATGGCGGCAGTGGCGCCGGTTGACTTTAAGCGCTCCCACGCCTGGCGCATGATATCCATCTCCTCGGACCACCACGTGAGGTAGTGGCCGAAAATCGCGATGGAGTAGCCGTCGGTTTGAGCCATGTTCTGGGTGGGATTGTTCCCGAAATCATTAAAATAATACACCCAGTCATTCACCTCCGGATAGGCTATGTCCTCAAACCAGACGGAGGAGAGTTCATAGAAATATCTGTCTGATTCGCGCCAGATATACCCCAGCTGCACCGCGTGAAAATACTCGTGGGCGGCGGTGACCCGGGCCGCATCTAACCCGGTGGCATGGTAGCCCTCCTCCGGGCTGAAGTCGTTGTCCATTTTGATGTAAGACGTGTAGCGGCCCCCACCCTGATCGGTTTCAGGTACCGTCTCCCCGTATAATTGTCTGGATTTATTATAATTGATCAAGTAGACATCATACACACCATTATTATCGTCCGGGGGGGCGGGATCAAAACCCAGCGCCAGCAGCAGGTTCCGGGCCGAGTCCAGGGCCGCCGCCACACCTACGACCCAATCGGGTGTGCCATCCGGTTGAGCTGGCGTAAGGGGTGGGCTGTGATCCTCGTCACCCCTGGGGGTGGTATCATAGTGGACGGCGAATGCGCCACTAGTAGAGATATACATTACTTGACGATCCGGCCGTTCCTGGAGAGCCGCGATCCTGGTCCGCAGCAGCTCCGGGTGGGCACCCCAGCCGCACTTGATGGGGCGGTCCCCCGGCGTTTGCCCGGCCAACAGGACGCTCATCAGCGCGATGGTTTGCAGGATACGCACCTACTTCTGCCGGAAAGATAGCTTGACCGGAACGCCTTCGAAACCAAACCGCTCCCGCAGTCGGTTCTCCAGGTACCGGCGATAGGAGACGGGGATCAGCCGGGGATGATTGCAGAAGAAAGCAAACAGGGGCGGCTGGCGATGCACCTGGGCGGCGTACTTGATCTGAATGCGCTTGCCCTGGACCGCAGGGGGCGGCAGGTATTTGACCGCATCCTCCAGGAACCTGTTCAACTCCGGGGTGGAAATCTGACGGGTGGTCTGATCGTAAACCCCCAGGGCCACCTGCAGGGTCTTCCAGACGCGCTGGTTATGATGCACGGAGATAAATACCAGCGGGACATGTTCCAGCGGTTTGCAGGCGGCTCGCATGGATTCGATCCAGCGCCCCGTGGTACCCGTATCCTTCTCGATGGCGTCCCACTTATTCACCGCCGCAACCAGTCCCTTGCCCTGTTTCATTACCTGGCTCATGATCTGGCAGTCCTGGGTATGAAATCCCCTTTCGGCATCAATAATGACGATGGCCACGTGGCACTCATCGATGGAGCGCAGGGTACGGACGGTGCTGTAATACTCGATGGCATCGCTGATCCTGGCCTTGCGCCTGAGACCCGCCGTGTCTATCAGGCGTAGCGTGTGCCCCATGTAGCGGATATATGAATCGATTGAATCGCGGGTGGTGCCGGGAGTCGGCGTGACGATAGCCTTCTCTTCCTTCAAGACAGCATTAAGGAAGGACGATTTCCCCGCATTGGGCACCCCCACAATAGCCAGTCCGATAGCATCGGTCAGGGCCTCTTCGTCTTTCCAGGCGCCGCTCAATTTCTCCAGGGCGGCGTCCAGCATGTCCCCCACCCCCCGGCCGCTGCTGGCGCCAATGGGCAGGGGATTGCTCAGGCCGAACTCGTAAAACTCCATCACCCGTGGCTCATGGGCCACATCGTCCACCTTGTTGACCACCAGGATCACGGGCTTATTCAGCTTCCTGAGCCGCTCGGCCAGACCGCGGTCGTCGGGTGTAATCCCCACCTGGCTATCCACCATGAACAGGATCAGGTCGGCCTCCTTACCGGCCATGTCCGCCTGTCTCCGGATGGTCGACTCCAGCAGGTCGCCGCTGTCAGCCAGGTAGCCGCCGGTGTCGATCAGGTGGAAACCGCGACCGGCCCACTCCAACGAGCCGTAGATCCGGTCCCGGGTTACCCCGGCGGTTTCGTCAACGATGGCCTGGCGCCGGCCCACCAGGCGGTTGAACAAGGTGGACTTGCCCACGTTGGGACGGCCCAGGATGGCTATGGTCGGCTTAGCCAACAATACACCGCTGGAAAATCTCCAGCACGCTGTCCCCCGCCACGTTCAGGGGAACTCCCAGCCGCCGGCCTATCTGCGCCAAGGTCATATCATCCAGAGTGAGCTTACCATCGCTGTTCAATATACGGCTGGTTGTCCAGACAGCACGGCCCAGTCCGCCAGCTGGCGGATTGTCCGACAATTGGCTGATAAAATCTCCTCCCGCCAGCAGCCCCGCCACCGTCACGGAATCACCGAAGAGAGTATTGCCAACCACCTGCAGGTGCACCGTGAGATTGCCGATGGCATTAAGTCGCGGCAGGACCTGCTCACGAAAAACACCCGCAGCCAGAATCCCGGTGGCAATGGTGAAATGGGTCGGCTGGTCAACGGCTTCGGGGAGCTGCTCCTGTTCGGCCTGGAAACGGTCCAGAAAGGCCCGCATCTGCCCCACACCGTTTTCCTCCATAGCCAAATCTTCATAGAAGGAAGCCGGCGGCACCTCCTGCCCGGCCAGCAGGTACCATTCATCACTCAGCAGCACAAACCGGCCGCCGTCGGCGTGGCGGTAGGTCCGGTCCAGGGAGACGTACTCTTCCAGGAAGACCCGGGCCAGCTCGGGCGTCACGGGAGGAATTGTCATCAGACCCTCCCGGTGAGCGGTAAGACCCACCGGTACAACTGCTACTGATCGGAGGCCGGGACTAAGGGGCAGCAGGTCGTCCAGGGTCCGGCGCAGGTGGGGGCCGTCATTCAGGCCGGGGCAGAGCACTGCCTGGCCGTGCAGAACGATGCCATTGTCCACCAGATACCGCATTTTGTCCAGTAAACGATCATCCTTGCCATATAGAAACAGCTTGCGCCGCAGGTCCGGCTCCGTGGCGTGCACCGAGACGTACAGGGGCGACAGGCGCTGCTCAACGATCCGCTCCAGGTCCCGGCGGCCCATGTTGGTCATGGTGATATAGTTCCCATACAGGAAGCTGAGACGGTAGTCGCCGTCGCGGAAGTACAGACTCTCGCGCAGTCCGGGGGGATTCTGGTCCACGAAGCAGAAGACGCAGTCGTTGGCGCAGCGGCGGATGGCGAAGTCCTCCAACTCGATCCCCAGATCGGTGTCCTCGTCTTTGTCCACCGCTACCACCTCCCGGCGGCCGTTCCCGGAGGGATCCATTCGAACGATTTCCAACTCCAGCTCCGGCGAAGGTTCGGTTATACGAAACCGGTAGTCCAGGTGATCCTGCACCCTGCGCCCGTTGATCTTGAGCAGGCGGTCCCCCGGCTTGAGGCCCAGATAGGCCCCCAGGCCGCCGGGCTCAACCGATCTGATTCGTATGCTCATTACGGAGTGCTTTCATTCTGAGGAAAGAATTTACCCTGTACAGCGAACCGTTGGCAGCTCTCTCTGCCAAATACCGGGAAGATTTTACAGCGGGGAAATAATCCCGAGGCTTTCCCAGGAGTCGGTAAGCGCCGGGGTATGGGATGCAGCTAGACGATCAGGTCAATCACCGAGCCCACAACCTCGTCGGCGGCGCGGGCCATGGTGGCATTGGCCTCGAAGGTGCGCTGCCCGGATAGCAGCTCAACCACATCGTCTGCTGCTAAATTTTTCCCGGACGCCAGTTGGGCGAACTGCTCACCGATGCACTGCATCTGTTCAAGGCTGGCTTTCATTCCGATGTAGGCAAACTCGAGGGCGGGTGTCATGGCTAATCTCTCCCGGATTAAATGTCAGTAGATCGTTCATTGTCTTTATCGGCTGTCTGACCAGACTCTTTACCCGCCCGCCGTGCCAGTGTGATACCGATCACATAACCCTCCTCCGGCGCCGGCAACAGCCAGGCGGCCGCTTGTGTCACTCGCCGGGACCAGTTGCGTGCTTCGTCCAAGATTACGTAGATAGTAGACGGGATTAGCGGGATTAACAGGAAATTTATTTAACTATGTCCTGATAACCAGCCCTAGCCATTAAGCCAATTTTCGATCCGTCCGCTGACGCACCAATTCATCAAGCCCGCTTTGCGCCCTCCGCGCTCTCTGCAGTTTGTCCTCTCCCGATCCGGTTTTCCATTTCTTCAATTGACAATATTCAATTGTCAATCTTCAATTTTCAATTAATCACACCCCAAATCCCAAGCCCCTAGCCCCTAGCCCCAAGTATGCCCTTGACAGCGCCCGTGCCCGCTGCTTCACCGCCCGTCGTTAAGGGCTTTGCCGGCTGGATCAGGATATGTTTATCCTGATAACTCTTCTTATTGCAACTCTCTCTTGAACAAGTCTAAATTTACCCTTGGAATGAGACGCAAATAGCGCTATGAAAGTGGCTTCGAACAGCCATGATAATCCATTTTGGGGCCGTCCTCCCGCTCGGGATACGGCAGGTCCACCAGCTCCCTGCAACCCGCTGCATTCTATCCACCTGTCTTCCCTACCCACGGATTAGACAGGACACGCGTCACCCTCCCCCCAGCCTATGAACACCGCTCCCTCACAGAATCCCGCACCGGTTCCACAGGGGGTAAATCCATCATCGCACCGCCGGGGTGTATTAAAAAACCAAGAGGACTATAACTTCGCGGCACAGACGGTTAATCAGCCCAAATAATCCACTTACAGAGGCACAAGATACGTTATGAGCTACTGGCGCGTACCACTTGACATACAGGAGATAGAGATCCCGCACGGCGAACTCCACATCATCGTGGAGCGCTGCAAAGGCTGCGGCTTCTGTGTGGAATACTGCCCTAAGGACGTCCTGGAAATGTCCACCGACTTCAACCGCAAGGGATACCACTATCCCAACATCCTGAAGCAAAGTGCCTGCGTTAACTGCAACCTGTGTGAGATGATCTGTCCGGAGTTCGCCATTTTCTGCCTCGAGGGTGAACCGAGACATCCAGACCCCAGCGAGGTCATTCAAGGAGGAGAGAATCGTGAAGGCTGATCCCATCGGCGTCGCCACCGGCAGCTACTACATGGACGGC
>CAZQOY010000150.1:0-6609 GCA_964595095.1 uncultured bacterium
TATTGACGGGATTTTTTGGCATTAGTAGTAGTATAGCCAGGCTCTACCGGAATGACGGGGATGACAGTTTTACCGACATCTCAGTCTGGTTGGATACGAATTATAAGACTGCGGCGGCCTGGGGGGACTATGATAACGATGGGGACCTGGATATTTTGCTGACGAGGTCAAGCGGCGGCTCTCAAATCTATGAAAATGATGGGGGCAGTTTTACTGCCAGCATCTGGTTAACAGGAGTTATGAATGGTTCAGTGGCCTGGGGGGATTATGACAACGATGGGGACCTGGACATCCTGTTATCGGGAGAGACCAGTTCGCCTCCCTACCGAGTCTCCAAAGTCTACCGGAATGACGCGGGCAGTTTTACCGACATCTACGCTGTGTTGACAGATGTTGACGATAGTGCAGTGGCCTGGGGGGACTATGACAACGATGGGGACCTGGATATTCTGCTGACAGGTAACGACATTTCTACCTATATCGCAAAAGTCTACCAGAATATCGGGGAGGACAGTTTCACCGAAGTCCCTGCCATCACCGACACCTTGGCGGGCGTTGCCATCGGTTCGGTGGCCTGGGGCGACTATGACAACGATGGAGACCTGGATATTTTATTGACCGGATTTCGCGGCGCCAATATCGCCAAGGTCTACCGGAATGAAAGCGTCGTGCCCAACAATGCGCCTGCCGCTCCCACTGGTCTTCAGGCGGATGTCTACTCGGATTCTGTGCGATTTGCCTGGACAATAGGCACAGACACAGAAACTGATAATCTCGCCCTGAGCTACAACATTCGGGTGGGCACCACCACGGGGGCAGAAGACCTAATGGCGACTGCAGCCAATCTCGCTACTGGTTATCGCCGAATTCCCGGCTTGGGCAACGCCCAGGAAACTCACACCGGCTGGTGGCTGTATAATCTGCCTGATGGCACCTTCTACTGGAGCGTCCAGAGCATCGACCACGCCTTCGCCGGTTCGGCCTTTGCAGCGGAGCAAACCTTTGAGATTGCCGTTCCACCGGCCACGCCCCAGAACCTGGCGCTGGGGACCTACTACGATATCGGAGCCGCCCCCTTGGTATGGAATCGGAATACCGATTTGGATATTCTCCGCTATCGCATTTACATGGATTCCTTAACCGTCCCCACAACCTTGGTGGATTCCACCGGCGCTCCCGGGGACACCTCCATCACCATCACGGGCCTGACCCCCGACACCACTTACTATTTCCGGATCAAGGCGGTGGACGAGGGGGGGAGGGAAAGTTTTGAGTTCTCCAATGAAGTGAGCATCACACCGGCGCAATATTCGCTTAAGACCGACTCCCTGGCACTGGTGGACCTGTCCGTCAGTACCAATTGGGCCAGCTTGGACCTGACCACGCCGGTCTCCTCCTGGCCCGGCGTCACCGTTACGGATGGACGGGTTGCCAAGGTGATCTTAAGCGGTTATTTTATATCCGGTACAATTCCCTCATCCATTGGCAACCTCATCAGTTTGACAGAGCTGCGTCTCAATAACAACGGACTGACCAGCATCCCTGCTGAGATCAACAACCTGACCCAATTACAGGAATTGAGACTTAATGACAATCAACTTGTCGACTTGCCTGATCTCACCGCGCTTACTGCATACCCACTACGTGTAGAAAATAATAAACTCACTTTTGAGGATCTCGTACCAAATATCCCTCCTGTGAGTTCTTTTAGACCGCAGGATAGCGTGGGCGTCGCAAAAGACACCTCCGTGGAAGCGGGAACCAGCCTCACCCTCACTGCGACCGTTGGTGGGACAGGTAACACATATCGGTGGAAAAAAGGTACCTCCTATATGTATGATCGTGAGAATATTTCAGGCGCCTACGATGACACCCTGACGATTGACCCTGTCCGTGAAGCGGACAGCGGTAGCTACATATGCATGACTACCAATACGGGCGCCTACCTATTGAGGATCTACAGCCGACCGATCCATGTAACGGTCATCAATACGGCTGCCCCGGCGGCGCCCCAGAACCCGGTGGCCGAGGCGGGTGATGGGCAGGTGACCCTCACCTGGGATCAGAATACGGAGGCCGATTTTCTGCGTTACCGGGTTTACAGGGGCACAGCTGCTAATCCCACCACCCTGGTTGACTCCACCAGCGATATCACAGGTATCACAGATACGACCAAAACCCTCACCGGCCTGACCAACTACACCGCTTATTATTTCCGAGTTACCGCGGTGGATGTGGCCGGCAACGTAAGCGGGTACTCCGACGGGGTATCATCTACGCCGGTGGATTTGACGGCACCGTCAGCGCCCCAGAACCTGGTGGCAGTAGGAGGAGACGGGGAGGTCACCCTTACCTGGCAATCCAACAGCGAGGAGGACTTTTCCCGCTACTATGTCTATGGTGGGACTCCACCCATTCCGGTTACGGTTATCGATTCCACGGTCAGTATCACCGATACCACCCTGACTCTTACGGACCTGATCAACGACACCGCCTACTGGTACCGGGTAACGGCGGTGGATACCAGCGGCAACGAGAGCGGGTATTCAAATGAAGTGCTCGCCACGCCATACGTCCTGGCCCTGGATGAGTTGCAAGGCGTCCCCACGGAGTTCGCCCTGCACCAGAACCATCCCAACCCCTTCAACCCGACGACGACACTGCGGTTTGACCTGCCCGAGGCTACAGATGTTGTGCTGGTGATCTATGATCTGCTGGGCCAGGAGGTAGTGCGGCTGGTGGATAGCTACCTGGAGCCAGGATACCAACAGGTCGTCTGGGATGGAAGAAATAGGTATGGACGGGAGGTTTCATCCGGCATCTATATTATCCGGATGCTTGTCCCCGACGCTTTGGGTCGGGGGCTTACGCCGGGGTACACCCGCAGCATCAAGACCGTGCTGCTGAAATAGGGCGAAACTTACTAGGGCGTGTTAACACTAATTGATATTTTTGTTGTATGGATGTAAATTCATGCATGGAAATTACCGAAGCACAATATCGCCGTATAGAGGCTTGCCTTCCCCGGCAACGGGGCAATGTAAGTCTCTCCAATTTACAAGTCCTCAACGCGATCCTGTTCGTCGCCGAGCATGGCTGCAAGTGGCGAGGTCTGCCGAAACGGTTTGGGAATTGGCACACCATCTATACCCGCATGAATCGCTGGTCCAAAGCCGGCGTGCTGGATCGACTTTTCGCGAAATTGCAGGAAGAACAAATCGTCCGCATCAAGATCGAAGCGGTTTCCCTGGACAGCACCACGGTCAAGGTGCATCCTGACGGGACCGGTGCGTTAAAAAAAACGGCCCCCAGGCCATCG
Organism: uncultured bacterium; assembly: GCA_964595095.1. Taxonomy (GTDB): domain Bacteria; phylum Fidelibacterota; class Marinisomatia; order SCGC-AAA003-L08; family TS1B11. The sequence continues at coordinate 3,320 of CAZQOY010000150.1, forward strand.
GCAAATCCCGGGGTGGATGGACCACCAAGATTCATATGGCTGCCGCGGATGCTCGGACGGCCATAACCTTTCGCCTGTCACCCGGCCACGCCCATGATGACCCGGAAGGGCGTCGTCTTCTCCACACGATGGTGCCGCCTACTTCACAGGTTTATCTGATCATGGATCGCGCTTACGAAGGGAAAGAAACACGACAATTGGCCTTGGAACTTGGCTTCACGCCTGTGGTGCCGCCCAAACAGAATCGCATTTCGCCGTGGGAATATGATCAAGCCATGTACCGCCGACGTAATGAAATCAAGCGATTGTTCCGTCGCCTCAAGGGATTTCGACGGATTTTCTCCCGCTTCGATAAACTCGACGTAATGTTCATCGCCTTCATCCACTTCGCGCTCATCGTCGAGGCACTCAGATAGTGTTAACACGCCCTAGAAAAGACACGAAATCTGGTGAGTTTCAGCCGGAAATCGTCGGTAATATGGTGGGTTCGGGGATGGGGAAGAGGTGATTCTCCCTCAAATAGCGTCTTAATCTCGACGTTCCCCCGCCGCGTCGCCCTGTTTTGGCACTCTAGCAAATGACGATGTTAAAAGCCCCAGCATGCTGGGGCTTAAGCGGGACCGACCGGACTCGAACCGGCGACCTCCGGCTTGACAGTACACAGCGTCACGAGGAGGATTTGGGCAACAATGCAATGAGAGTGCAATTTTATTTTCAGTTCATGTACCTTCCGTCGTGAAATACAAAATGAGGTAGGAAAACGGGGCAAGTATTTGACCTGTGGAGGCTACAGATGACCAAGGTATAAATGCTGATATCGCAAACCTTCTCCCTATCTTTACTGCCATTACATCAATTCCATGACTGAGCGTTCAGATTAGCAAGTGTGTCTATTATAGATAAAGCACACTAGTGGGCGACATTGATCTGATGCAGAATATTGTGCAAAATTGTATACTGTTTTTCGTGCTTTATCAATTATTAGTAAGGTTGGATTGAAAATGAAAAGAAGTCATAATATTTCCGCTGAAGAGAGGGTGGAGCATGTATTCCAGGCCTTGGCCCATTCTATTTCTATCGCAGCATATTTACGCCAGCATAATTAGACAAGATCAGTTTGGCTACGCTGGAAACGTAAACTTAGGGAAGTTGGAGAGATAAATCTTTCACAGCATAAATTCCCGATAGATCTTAAGGCTACGTTACTAAAATTGCGTACCAAGAATCATGAGGTTAAGACCGAAAACAATAAACTAATAATGCACTTAAAGCAAGCTAGGGCAAGCCGGGATCACTTGCGTGGTATGATGGAGCAAGAAAGGCTCCAAACCAAAAGTTTAATTTCTAATATTATTAACTCATCAGTTGATTTTAGAAAGTCAAAATTCTATTCACTTGAGGAAAGGTTGGCAATAATAAATCTAGTTGATTCATCGTCACTCCAAAATAAATATATCATCTCCTGCCTCGGGACTAATTATAGTACTTATCTCGGTTGGATTTATCGATACCGAAAAGATGGTGCGGGTGCGTTGAGAATACAACAGTCAAGAGGCTCTCAAATCAACCGAATTCCAGACACGATTCGGAAAACAGTGATAGAATACAAAAAGCAGTGTCCATATCTCTCTGCAACTCATATAGCAGCTATCATATTGGAAAAGCATGGTCAATTTATCGCAGGTGATAGTGTGCGAAACATACTAAAAAAGCAGCGATAAGGAAAGAATTAATAAATCAAAAGCCCAGCCCAATAGCCAACGTGATCTACCATGGCAAGTATGCTAATGATCTTTGGTTATCTGATTTTACACAAATATATACATATGGTGAAAATAAATACTATATGTCACCCATTATGGATGACTATTCCCGATATATATTGTCCTGGCGGTTGAGCCAAACACAAAAATCAGAGGATGTCATAAAGCTTCTTGATAGTACCTTGGTGTATCAAAGAGAATACTTGCCTAAAAGGGACAAGATCACGCTGCTAGTAGATAACGCGAAATGCTATCATACCGAATTGCTTGCCGAATTTTGTAAAGACAGAAATATTAAGAAGAAACATTCGATTCGCTATTTGCCCGCAACTCGGGCGAAGATCGAAAGTATTTTCAATATATTGAAAACTGCCATGAGATCAATTGAGTTGAGAGGTTTGGCTGACGTCGAGGAATTTCTTATTGAGTTTGTTGTTTATTATAATAACCAACGTCCGCACAAAGGAATAGACGATTTAACTCCAGCAAGCCGGTATTATGGAATCGAAGAGTCCGTCCTTCAAAAGCTGGAAGAAATAAAGGCGGGAACCGATGCACTTAGACAACAAGAAAATATGCGTCTGCGGAATTCTTGAATCTTATTGAACTGTGAACTAGAAAACGACTATAGGGATCCCACATCTTGTGAACATGATCTATACTTTACAATCCCATCTTTTCTAATGCAGCAGACAGCTCTAAATCTACAGTTGAAATATTTATTTTAGATTGGAGAACAATTCTATGACCGAGTTGCTTTTGAACAAGCTCGATATTATGCCCACTGGCCTTGTATAGACGGATTGCATGAGTATGTCGCAAGCTCATGATGCTGTGGTGAGAGCTAATGCCAGATCTTGTTATCCATTTATTCACTAATTGTTGAATGCCTAATATAGAAAATCTATCTCTGTGCTGAGAGGGAAATAGATACGTGCTATCCTTTTCTCGAAATTTCAAATATTCAAGAATCATCGCACCCAATCTCGAACTGAATTGAACTACGCGTTTCCAGTTCCCTTCCTTATCTTCCACGATTAAGACGTTTTCCCCATTCTCCAGGTAGAGGTCATCAACCTTGAGATTGGCAATTTCATATACTCTAAGCCCAGTGCCCAAAGCAAGCCTAATAATCAAATTATCTCGAAAAGGGCCTTGAATTCCCTTTAGTTTTGCATTATCTGTAGCCTTCTGGCATGTTTCTAGGAGCTTGGAAATGTCTCCCGGCGATAGATACTTCTCGGGCGGTACTATCCATTCAGGCATTTAAACTCCATTGTATGCGGCGAATATACCAAATAGAATCTGATTTGGGTAAAAATAAATAAACCTAGACATGGTATGCATCAAGAGCATGTATTAATTTAGCAGGAAATCTGTCCAGCTTGAAAGGTGCAGTCCACTTGGCAACGAATCCGAAACCATTTTATCAAAACGTTGATGTGTAGGGGCACAGCGCGCTGTGTCCCTATTTTACCCTTAAATAATGAAGATAGTATTCTGTCCATCACTGCCTCGATCTTTGAC
>CAZQOY010000151.1:0-6377 GCA_964595095.1 uncultured bacterium
CCTTGTCTGCTTCCTCTATTTGATAAAGGTCTTCTTCGTCCCCTTCTTTTTGAAGGATAGGAGCTCCCGGCCGATCCTCTACCGTGTCTTCACCCGCCAGGGCTACTGCTTCAATAATCAGCTCATTTTCGCGCTCGACTTCCTTGTGAAGGGACTCTTCATCGGGCCGGTAGGGTTGCTCCTGTTGCTCACGGCCCTCAAACGCCGCCGTGTCAATATCCTCAGCCGGAGGCACGCTTTCTTTTGGACGCCATGCGCCAGGCTCGAACGCCTCTTGCTCTTCCGTCCTGCTTTCGGCCGGCGGGACTTCAACATCCCCGCCCACGGCTTCGGGCTCACCTTCCGGAAGGGGCTCACTGTCGGGCATCTCATCAAAAGGCCCGGCATCTTCGTCTTCCAGGTCCCGGTCCTCAAGGACCGCGGCCTCGGTCAACTCACCCTCCCGCTCGGTCTCTCTTTGAAGGGACTCCACGTCGGGCCGGTAGGGTTGCTCCTGTTGCTCACGGTCCTCAAACGCCGCCGTATCAGTCACATCAGGTTCCGGCTTGACTTCCTCCCGGTCGGGTTCCAGGCCCGGCTCGAAAAGCTCCTCCGCCAGCCGCTCCCTCTCCGCGGCCGCCTCATCCGGACCGGCTGCCTCCGGCCCGGTTATTTCCTCGCTGGCGGGCGCAGTCCCCGGCCAGACCTGCTCCTCCGTTACCTCCCGTTCTTCGGATATGTCCGTACCCAGGTCCGCATCAATCGGCGGGGCTTCTTCTTCTACGCCTAGAGTAGCAGCTTCCGCCTCTACGGGCTTAGTCTCCTCTACGGGCTTAGCCTCTTTGGCGGCGGCTTCCGCTTCCTCTATGGCGGGAGCAGCGCCTTCTGCCTCTACTTCGGCTTCCAGGGGTTCGGCCGGCGCTGCTTCTTCTTCGATGGGCAGAGGAGGTGCTTCCGCCTCTACGGGCTTAGCCTCTTCGGCGGCGGTTTCCGGCATAAGGGGCTTCTCCAAAGGCTCAAAATCAGCCGGTTGCCCGCCGGTGGCCGCCATCATTGTCGCCAGTCTCTTGATATTGGCCTCCCAGCTCCGTTCGGCCTCATCAACTGCCGGCATATCAACGGCATGTTCTCCGGCAGCCGGCGCCTCAACCGGTTCCGCCGCTTTCGCTTCCAGCTCCGTCCACATTTCCCGAATCGGTTCAGCCGGTTCGAAAGGTTTCGGTTCATCAGCCTGGGCGGATTCCACCTCGGAATCGGCTGGTGGGCTCCACTTTGCTCTCAATTCATCTTTTACTCCCTTGACCAGCTCCTTTTCCTCCTGGAGGCGCTTGAGGCGGAGCCGGGCGCCGCGGCTTAAGGGATTAGCGTAGAGCAGCCGTTGATATGCCTGTTCCAGGGTGGACTTCTTACGACGGAGCCGTTCCTGCACGGCCACCAGCAGTTCAGCCGCCTCCAGGTGGTATTCGTCGCGGCTCAGGGTCTGTAAAAGCAGGGTTTCCGCGTCCCCCAAGTTGCCTTCACGCAAGGCCATTGTCGCTAACAGGAACAGGCCGGGGGCGTGGCCGGGGTGATGCTCCAGACCGATGGTGCAGACCTTGCGGGCATAGGCCAGATCGCCTTCCGCCAGGTAGATATCGGCCAGGAGAGGGTATACCAGGGAGTCGAAGTTCTGGGCAAAATGGTGCTCCAGCCGGTGCCTTCGCTCCCAGTCAGTGGAAGATTCAGGTTCTGTTGTAATCGGGGTAGTCATAAGGGGATATTTCCGTGTTTCTTACGGGGGTTGGTGTCCACTTTGGTTTCCAGCATGATCAGGGCGTCAATCAGGCGGTGACGGGTATGCCTGGGCAGGATGATATCGTCAATAAAGCCGCGCTCGGCGGCAATGTAGGGATTGGCGAACTTCTCACGGTACTCCTGGCTCAGCTTGTCGGTGAGGATCTCCGGATCCTCGGCGTTCTGGATATCCCTTTTCCACAGGATCTCCACTGCTCCCTTGGGGCCCATGACGGCAATCTCGGCGCTGGGCCAGGCCAGGTTAACATCGCCACGGATGTGTTTGGAGCTCATCATGTCATAGGCGCCGCCGTAGGCCTTCCGGGTAATAACCGTCACCTTGGGCACCGTCGCTTCGCAGTAGGAATACAGCAGCTTGGCACCGTGGCGGATGATGCCCCGCCATTCCTGATCGGTGCCGGGCAGAAAGCCGGGAACGTCTACGAAGGTCACCAGGGGAATATTGAAGGCATCACAGAAGCGGACAAACCGGCCGCCTTTAACCGATGAGTCAATATCCAGTACGCCCGCCAGGTGGGAAGGCTGGTTGGCTACAATCCCCACAGATCGTCCCCCTATCCGGGCGAAGCCCACGATGAAGTTGGTGGCATAACCGCTGTGCACCTCGAGAAACGCCCCGTCATCTACCACGGCCTTGATTACCAGGTGCATATCATAAGGCTTGTTGGGATTCTCCGGCACGAGGCTGTCAAGGGCTTCTTCCTCACGGTCCGAGGGGTCATCCGTAGTCAACTGCGGCGGACTTTCCAGGTTATTCTGGGGCAGGTAGCTGAGCAGCTGCCGCGAGCACTGAATGGCCTCGACCTCGTTATCACAGGCGAAGTGAGCTACGCCGCTTTTCGTGGCGTGGGAGTCGGCACCGCCCAGGTCTTCAAAAGAGACATCCTCGTGGGTGACCGTTTTCACCACGTTGGGTCCGGTAACAAACATGTGGCTGGTGCCCTTGACCATGATGATAAAATCGGTGATGGCAGGAGAATAGACAGCGCCACCGGCACAGGGCCCCATAATTAGACTAAGCTGAGGGACAACCCCGCTGGCCAGGGTGTTTCGCAGGAAAATATCGGCGTAACCACCAAGACTAAAGACCCCTTCCTGGATGCGGGCGCCGCCACTGTCGTTGAAGCCGACCACCGGTGCTCCAACCTTCAGAGCCAGATCCATTACCTTGCAGATCTTCTCGGCGAAGGTCTCCGACAGGGAGCCGCCGAAGACGGTGAAGTCGTGGGAAAAGACAAACACCTGCCTGCCGTTGACGGTGCCGTAGCCGGTGACCACGCCATCCCCCAGGGGGCGGTTATCATCCAGCCCGAAGTCCCTGGTGCGATGGCGTACGAACATGTCCAGCTCGGTGAAGGAACCCTTGTCCAGGAAAAGGTCCAGCCGTTCCCGGGCGGTGAGCTTGCCGCGGTCGTGCTGCTGTTCCAGGCGCTCCCGGCCGCCGCCCTGGAGAGCCTCTTCCCGCGTGGCCTGGAGGATCGCTGCTTTTGACGGGTGCTGGGGCGGGACCATCAGGCGTCCTCTCCGCCAGCCGGCGGACGGTCTGGGCGGTTCTCCTCCACCCAGGACGTGATATACGCGATGATCTCGGCCATCTGACTGCCGGGGCCGAAGAGGCGTCCTACCCCCTGCTTCTGGAGGGCTTCTGCGTCTTTATCGGGGATAATGCCGCCGCCGGTGAGGAGCACGTTATCCAGCCCGGCTTCCGCAATGAGCTCCGTGACCCTTGGAAAAATTGTCATATGAGCGCCGGAGAGAATTGACAGGGCCACCACATCCACGTCCTCCTGCACCGCTGCATGGACAATCATTTCCGGGGTCTGACGCAGACCCAGGTAGATCACTTCCATCCCCGCGTCCCGAAGGGCCTGGGCCAGGACCTTGATCCCCCGGTCGTGACCGTCCAGGCCCGGCTTGGCCATCAGGATGCGGATTTTTCGCTCCATCTAACGCTCCTTGCCCCTCAAGGGCCGGGCCTCCGACCGGCTGTCCAGGACGAAAGTTACCGGTCCGTCGTTCACCAGCTGCACCTGCATCATGGCCCCGAACCGGCCGCTCGCCACGGGAATGTCTCGCTCCCGCAGGCCAGCCATAAAGTGCTCGTAAAGGCGATTGCCCAGCTCCGGGGGCGCCGCGTTGATATAGCTGGGCCGCCGCCCCTTGCGCCAGTCGCCCACCAGCGTAAACTGACTCACTACCAGGGCGCCGCCACCCACGTCCAGCAGCGACAGGTTCATTTTCCCGGCTTCATCCCCAAAGATACGCAAATTGGCGGTCTTTTCCACGAGAAAGCTGCTGTCGGCCTCGGTGTCGTCACGGTGCACTCCCAGCAGGACCACCAGTCCCTGCCCGATGGTACCGGTGACTTGGCCGTCCACCGTGACCTGGGCTTCAGATACCCGCTGTAGGACGGCGATCATTTGTCATTAGTCCTTTGTCGTTAGTCCGTTGTCATTAGTCCGTGGTCCTTAGTCTATTGGCCGTTGTTCTTATTCCTCAATAAAAGGGGATGAGTGATCATAATTCTACTTGCGTGGTCCAATTGAGTTGATGTATGCGCTAAGTTTAGGACCTAATTCTTTCACCAATGCTTGCATGGCCTCCGTTTGAGAATTCGTAAGCAGCTTCCTTTTAAAAGCCCTACGTAACCAATGTTTGGTTTCAAACAATGATGCCCTGGCAATCTTTGCAAATCGTTTATTGTCGTTGTAACTCCCTCGGCCAGTACCTTCAGCGATGTTTGCTCCAACACTATCTGCTGCTTGTACCAGTTGTTTACCAATCGTACCCTTTTCAAATGGCTTCCATCCAAGAACGATCTCCCAGACTTTGTCAGAAAGTGTCTCAGAGAGTTGATAGACCCTTAATTCTTCGAATTGGCCTTTCGCCATATACGCTCTTACCCTTTAATTATAACGGACCACTGACCACTGACCACTGACCACGGACAACATCCTATTGCGAAATCCATACATTTTCGTCCCCAATAAGGCCCCGCAGATCGGCCAGGAACGCTGACGCCGGGGTTACCCGCATATCAGTTGAGCGGATCTTCCGGATAGGCTGCCCCTCCGGGCCGCCGGAATTGGTATCGTCTGCCACGTGCAGCCACAGCTCGCACTCCCCGCGGTTGCGGTCGGACAGGGCGCGCAGCTGCTGGATGAGTCCCGATTCCAGGCGGCTTAAGTACAACCTGAGATTGATGCGCTTCGCCAGGCGCTGGCGCAGTTCCTTCAGGGGTATGATGTCCTCGGCCACCAGTTTGAATCCGTCCCCTGCCTCCTGGCTGCCGTTGCCCGGCTGATCGTTGTTGTTCCGGCCATTGTTCTGGGAAATGCCGCGTGTGGATACCCTTCCGATGACAAACACCCGGGCGTCTTTAGTCAACAGCGGCTGTATCCGACTGTAAAGGTCAGAGAAAACAACTATCTCCACGTTGCCCATGAGGCCCTCCAGGTTGAAGAAGGCCATGGGCAGCCCCTTTTTAGTTTGGATCTGCTTTAGCTGGCTCACGATCCCGCCGAGGCGTAATTGCTCCAGTTTGTGGGCTTTCTGGGGATCGGTGAAATCGTAGTTGGAGAACTCGCGCAAGTCTTCCTCGAAGGCTTTCAGGGGATGGCCGGTGAGATAAAAGCCAGTGAGCTCTTTCTCCATCTCGAAGTTTTCCTGGTCGGACCAGGGGGCAACCGACGGCAGGGGCGGCTCGGAGATAACGGACGCCTGGGCGTCACCATCGAACAGGCTTTCCTGGTTGGGATTAGTCTCCGACTGCATCCCCTGGGCATACTTGATGGTCTCGTCCAGGCCGGCAAATTTCTGGTGCCGGGTGCCATCCAGGCTGTCGCAGGCTCCGGACTTCACCAGGCATTCCAGGGCCTTGCGGTTTACCAGGCGGAGGTCGATAGCGGCTGCAAATGCGGGCAGGGTCTCCCAGCCTTTCCCGGTCGTCTCCCGGATGGTCTTGATATGGTCCGCTGCCTTATGTCCCACGTGCTTGATGGCGTTCAGGCCGAACCGAATACGGCCCTGCGAGTCCACCCGGAAATTGCGCCCCGAATTATTCACATTCGGTGGCAGCACCTCTAGACTCAGGGCCTGCGCCTCGGCCAGCAGGATGCGGACCCGATCCTGGTTGTTCATTTCCGAGGACAGGTTAGCCGCCATGAACTCGGACGGGTAGTGGGCTTTCAGATAGGCCGTCTGGTAGGCCACGAGGGCATAGGCGGTGGAATGGCTCTTGTTGAAGCCGTATTCGGCAAAGCGGGCCATAAGGTTGAAGACTTCTTTGGCCGTCGCCTCTGGTACGTTGTTGGCTGCGGCCCCTTTCAAGAAATCGGTCTTCATGCGAGCCATGCCCTTCGGCTTCTTTTTACCCATGGCCCGGCGCAGGATATCAGCCTGGGCTAGGGTGAACCCGGCGATGGCGTTGGCGATCTGCATAACCTGCTCCTGGTAGACGATAATGCCGTAGGTCTCCTTCAGGATCGGTTCCAGGGCCGGATGCAGATAAGTGATCTTCTTGCGGCCATGCTTGCAGTCGATAAAGTCATCGATGTAGGCCATGGGGCCGGGGCGGTGGAGGGCGTTCATGGCGATGAGGTCTT
>CAZQOY010000152.1:0-1909 GCA_964595095.1 uncultured bacterium
ATCAGTCCGAAAATTCAACTGCTCGGCTCTTTTGGTCACGCTCATTCCGCCGGCCCCTCGACAGCGGCCAGTTCTTCCTCGGCAATGTCGCAGTTGGCATAGACTTTCTGGATGTCCTCAATCTCATCCAGGGCGTCCAGCAGCTTGAGGAGCTGCCGGGCGTCGGATCCGGTCACCTGCACCGTGCTGGTAGGTTCAAGGCCCACTTCCACCGAGTCGATGGGAAAGCCCCGCTCTTCCAGTATGCTCTGCAGCTCATAGACTCTCTCCGCCGGCACAGAGATGACGAACTGGTTGTCCTCCTGCTCTATCTCTTCGGCACCGTAATCCACCGCTGCCTCAAAAAGGTCATCTTCGTTCACCTGCTCCACCGGGACGGTCAGCGTCCCCCGGTTTTCAAACTGCCATGCCACGCTTCCCGACTCACCCAGGTTCCCGCCGTATCTGGCCATGAGATTGCGGATGTCGGCCACGGTGCGCTTCTTGTTGTCGGTGAGCACGTCCATGAGGATGGCCGACCCGCCGGGCCCGTATCCTTCGTAGACCGCCGACTCGTAACGTACGCCGGGGAGTTCACCGGTGCCTTTCTTGATGGCCCGCTCGACATTGGCAGCCGGCATGTTGGCGGTCCGGGCCTGGGCGATGGCCATTCGCAGGCGGGGATTGGCATCGGGGTCGCCACCCCCCAGGCGGGCGGCGACGGTGATTTCCTTTATGACACGCGTAAAAACGGCGCCGCGCCTGGCATCAACGACCGCCTTTTTTCGCTTAATGGATGACCATTTGCTGTGACCGGACATAGTCTACCCTGGTTGCAGATTCAATTTAAGAATAACCCTCTTTGAAAAGACAATTCTTCCTGGTGTCTTTTTCCCTTCCAACCGCCCCCCTACAGCGTCCGCAGCTGGTCGGCGGGAAGCCAGCCGCTCTTGCCGTCGAGCAGATCGATCTGGTACCAGTCGCCGCTTTGCTCCAGAATGGCCACCTTGAGTCCCTCATGGAGCTCAAACAGCTGGGTTGCCCGGCGCGATGGGGCACTGGTGACCGTCACCTGCTTGCCGTAGATAACCCCTTCCCTGGTCCGGCCGGTAGTAACGATGCTATCCAGCGCGATCAGAAAAAGGACAGCGGCTATAACCGTCCCCGGCACTACCGGCCACCTCAGCCAGGGGCGCTGTAGAATGCGGCTTAAGGCGTAGAGGATGCCCACCAGGAACAGTACGATGGAGACCCATCGCATCCATTCGCCCGGCGTAAGGCTTTCCCGCAGTCCCCGATAGAAACGAATGTAAAAGGGAATCTCCGGCAGCTCGATGCGGTCTTCGACACGCAGGTTGGCCAGGGCCAGGTTATAACGGGCGTCGGCGTCGTTGGGATTCAGGATCAAGGCTTTCTCGTAAGCCCAGACCGCCCCCGCCACGTGTCCGGCCCGGTAGTAGGCATTTCCCAGGTTGTAGTACAGGAGCTCCGCTTCATAGCCGCTGCGGAGGATGAACTCGAACTCCTGGATGGCCAGCGACCACTGCTCGTTGGCATAGGCGTCCACGCCCCGCTGATAGATTTCTTCTTCGGTAGAGCCTGCGATCAATATCCCCACGAGGCCCGTGACCAGGACAAATGCAGCGGCGTGTTTCAAGCGGTCCATTGGGACTCCACCTCGCTGAGAACCTCTTTCAGGGCTTGACGATCGGCTTCAGTGTTCCCGGCTTCGACCGGAGCAAAGCGGGCGGCAGCGGCCCGTTCCAGAATCTGGACCAAGACATCCTGGTGCACCGGAGAGACACCCCTGCCGGCGAGTATCTCCCTTACATCATCCATGGTGTATTCCCGTGCATCCCGACCCAGTTTCCGGTTCAAGTACCGGGTTACGGCCCGACTCAGCTCGCTATAGATCTCCGCCGGCCCGCCT
>CAZQOY010000152.1:1919-6229 GCA_964595095.1 uncultured bacterium
GTATACCAGCCCTTGCCGGTTCTCAGCCAGCGGGGACGCCCGGACTTCACAAAGCGGATATCTTTCCCCAGCAGTGCCACCTCCCTTCGGGTATAACCGGGCGAGGCCACTCCAGCCTCCTCCCTGGGTAGGACATTCAAGGGGAAGGGCCCCGCGGTCTTTAACTCATACCGTTTTACGGCGGGATTGAAATACGGCAGCCGGACCTCGGGAACGGTGAAAGTACCTGCCCGGCGGGGGATGATGACGTACTCGATGATCTTGGTTCCCCCCATGACGTCTCCCAGGGTCGGTTCGCTGCTGACCTTGGGATCAAATACCTCCAGCCCCACGGGGAAGTCGATGGGCGGGGCTTCCAGGGTCTTTAAATTACCTTCGCCGCTGATCGTGAGGGTGAGGGTAACCGCTTCGTCCTGCACCACCTCCTGGTGGTCCAGATTCCCTGACAGGGAATACCGCCCCACGGCTCCGTTGTAGTCAGGGGGACGATTCTTAGCAGGTGTGGGTGCGACTCTGATCGCTACCGCCGGCGATCTAACTTCGCGGTGTTCCACCTGTCCGGAGCGGAAGATGGAGAAGTCATCGAAGAAGGGATCAAAAAGACGGCGCTTACGGGCCTGCACCCCTATTTTCAGGATGAGGGGATCAACCTCCAATCCCCCGGATTGCGTCGGGAAGATAGCTATCCTGCGCACTACCGCTGTATAGTACCGGCGTCCCTCAACCACGCGCTCCCGCAGCTGCAGCTTGTTGGGTGCAAAGAGCTCCTCAGTCCAGAAGCCCGTGAGGTTAGGCAGGGATACGATCTCCCAACCCGATATGTTCAGCTGCGTATAGAGCGTCCAGGAGACCGTGATCTGCTCACCCCGGTAGACCTGCTTTCGATCTACATCGGCCACCAGGAACAAGGGGCGGTCACTGTCCCCGTCGCCGGGTCTGGATGCAGCCATAGTCGACACAACCTCGATACTCACCGGTGCGGTGTGCATGGTAGTACCGTCAACTTTTACTGCCAGGCTGGGAATGACCTGCTTCCCCGTCATCCTGGGTCGCAGCGTCCAGATGTAGCTGGAAGTCGAGGTGACTACGCCATTGATAATCTGCGTGCTGTGGAGGGTCGAGGGTCCGGATAGAATCCTGAAAGCGGCCAGTCCCTCCTGGGAGACTGATTGGATTTCCCCATTCTCCACTTGGACTTCCAGGGTAAATCTCTGTCCCTCGGTAATCCTGGTGTTGTTGACGATGGCCTGGACCCTGGGCTGGGCGGCCGTCGTGGAAGACAGTAGCAGTGGCAGTAGCAGTAAGCAGCTTGCCCGGCGTAACGGAGTGTAGCCGGGTAGCAGCTTGCCCGGCGTAGTGCTAGCAGAGCCGGACAGCCGTAGTCCCTTAAGTATAAACCTGGCGTTCATCGGAGAAATTGCTGATCGGCGCACTCGTTGTCCCATTCCTTTTTCAGACTATTATTAACCTCTGCGTTCTCAGCGCTCTCTGCGGTGAATGTCTTCACCAGTCCTTCTCCAGTTTAACTGAGACCGGCGGACGATAGGTCCGCTTCATGAGGTTCTCCTCGTCGGCACGGAGGGCGTTAAGGATAGCCTCGGCTTCCTCGCGCTTCAGATCATCCCGGGGCTGGAGCTGCTGCTGGCTGGCGGCGGACTGTTCATCAGGCTGCTCCCGGGCCGCCTCATCCTGCTCCTGTTGTGCCTGGGAGTCCTCTTGCTGTTCCTCCGATCCGGATTGATCCTCCTGGCTGCCCGACTGATCCTGGGACGACTCCTGGCCGGAGGAATCGGGAGTTTCCTTTTCAGCGTCCGGCTTCCTGGCCGGAGACTGGCTCTCTTCCTGCTGTTGCCTGGACAGCTGCATGGCCAGCTCGTAGTTAACGCGGGCATCTTCATCGCCAGGGTTCAACTCCAGGGCCCTGCGATAAAAGCCCTTACTGTCTTCGATGTTGCCCGCCCGGAAAAGGCTGTTGCCCAGGTTATAAAAGACCCTGGCTTGGGCCTCCCGGTCGCCGGTTCGCAGGGCTGCCTGGTATTCCTGAAGGGCCCTCTGGTATTCACCGGTGCCGTAGGCCAGGTTGCCGAAATTGTAATGCAGCAGCGGGTGGTTGGGATGCTCCCGTACCAGCTGCTCGTATTGTTGCCATACCTCCTTAAACTCAGGAGGAATGGTCGGCTCGGACGGAGTGCTGCCGGGAGGAGGGGCCTGTCCCTGTAGCAGCAGCGGCACGAAGAATATCGTCAGTGCTCTACGCATACCGGCTCCGCACTTTTGGCGCTTCCCGGCGCCCGCCCGGCAGGAGCAGTTCCAGCAGGAGGAAGATGAGGGCCGGGAGGGCAAAAAGCTGGTAGCGATCTTCAAACTGGGAAAACTCGTGGGTCTTGAGAGTGCGTTTCTCCATGGACAGGATCTCTTCCAGCAGCCCTTCCAGGTTCCCGCTCCGGTTGTCCACCCGGGTGTAGGTACCGCTGCCGGCCCGGGCCAGCTCCTCCAGCATGGGTTCATCGAGCACGGAGGTGACAATTCGCCCGTTACGATCTTTCTTAAACTCCCCGCCGTCACCAACCGGGATAGGGGCACCCGCCGGGGATCCGATCCCTACGGTATGGATGACAATACCGGTTTCGGCCGCTTTCCGGGCCATCTGCAGGGCCCGGCCGTCGTGGTCCTCTCCATCGCTCAGGATCACCACTGCTTTATATTTCTTCGTCTCCGGGTTTAAGGTGCGCGTGGCCAGCTCCAGGCCTTCGGCCAGCACGGTCCCCTGGACCTGGATCAGCCTGGTATCAACGGCGTTGAGAAAAAGGCGGGCGGCGGCGTAGTCGGAGGTAAGGGGAAAATGCAGGTGGGCGGTTCCGGCAACAACGATCATCCCCACCCGGTCCCCCCGGAGACCATCAATAAGGCGCCCCACCTCGTACTTGGCTTTCTCCAGCCGGCTGGGGCTGACATCCGTAGCGTCCATGCTGGTGGAGGTGTCCAGTATGAACAGGACATCCACCCCCTGACGCTTGAGTTCCACTACCTTTGTGCCCACCTTGGGACCTACGGCGGCCATGATCAGGAACCCGAGGCCCAGGAAAAACAGCATATTCTTTGCCCGCTGGCGGGGGAACCGCACCCGGCCCAGGACATACCACTGCACCCGGCTTTGCCCCAGTTCCCTGAGCCGCCGGATTGCACGCTCCTGACGCCAGATGTTCCATGCCAGCAGCCCCAGCCAGGGGATGAACAACAGGACCAGCTGCGGGTGGGCAAACTGGATCATCCTACTGACTTTCTGAAAAAGCCCATGCTCACCACCGGCAGGACCAGACCCAGGACACTGGCAGGGATCACCAACCAGCTGTACAGCTCCTGGACATTAAGGTACTCGTCAACCTGGATCTCTGTCCGTTCCAGCCGGTTGATCTGGTCATAGATTTCCGCCAGGGATTGCTGGTCGGTGGCCCGGAAGTACTGGCCCCCGGTAATATCGGCTACCTGGCGCAAGGTCTCCTCATCAAGCTCAACTTCCACATTCACCATCCGCTGACCCAGCACAGGGTCGCTTACCGGGTAAGGTGCAATACCATGTGAACCCGCTCCAATAGCATAGATTTTTATGTCGAATTCCCGGGCCAGTTGGGCGGCGGTAGTGGGGTCCAGTTCACCGGCGTTGTTACTTCCGTCGGATAGGAGGATCATCACCTTGCTGGCGGTCGGTGTATCCCGAAGGCGGTTGATGGCGTTGGCGATGGCCATGCCGATGGCGGTGCCGTCGTGTTCTTTATCTACAATGGTCACCTGATCGAGAAGGTTGAGCAGGACGTTGGTATCGTGTGTCAGTGGGCACTGGATAAAGGATTCGGCGGCGAAGACCACGATGCCGATACGATCGTGGAGACGATCCCTGATGAACTGGCGGGCCACCTTTTTGGCCGCTTCCAACCGGTTGGGTTTGAAATCGGCCGCCCGCATGGATGATGATATATCGAGCACCAGCGCAATATCGATAACCTCAACTTTGGTTTCCCGTACTATGTCGGCAAGGCGAGGGCGGGCCAGGGCGATGATCACCAGGGCCATAAGAAGGAATCTGGCGCCTCGCAGGAGGCCCGCTTTCAGACCGCCCGCACGGACGGCGGCCGGATCGAACAGGGCCAGCGAAGAGAACCGCAGCACCCCTTCTCTACTGCGTCCCCGACGCAGGTACCACCAGTAGAGCAGTGGCACCAGCAACAGCAGGAGCAACCACCAGGGCTGTTGGAATTCGAGCATGTATCAGACAGAATATCTTTGCTCGATAAAACGGCTGAGCTGGAAAA
>CAZQOY010000153.1:0-6193 GCA_964595095.1 uncultured bacterium
ATAGGCCACCGGTTCATCGTAAGTGAAGATTTTGGCGCCGAACCGGGGATGTTCCTTTTTAGTCATAGAATAGTAGGGGCTGTTCTCGCCATCGGACAGCAGGATGATGGCTTTTCGGCCGCGGATGTTCCGGAGTTCGTCAACGGCCAGGTAGAAGCTGCCATACAGTTCGGTATGCAGTTCGTCGTCCTGTGGCTGGGTGATCTCATCGAGGGTGCGCTCGATGAGTACTTTGTCCCGTGTGGGGCTGCTGTGGGAGGTGTAGAATGAGTGATAGGAAGCCAGCCCTATCCGGTCCTTAGGGTTGGTCACGCTCTTCAGGAAGGTCCGGGCGGCACGCTTCGCAAAGGTGATACGCATCGAATCGACATCTGTTGTTCGCGCACCGCTCATATCCCGGTACATGCTGCCGGAGTTGTCGAGCAGGAGTATCAGGTTGATACCCTGTACGTAATTCGCTTTGGACTCAACTCTGGTGATACCGGGAATCGGTGTGTAATCATTGCCGTCAATCGACTCGAACACCTGGAACCGGTCGGCGGTGGCATCCTTGATCAGGTTGCCTTCCCGGTCGGTGATGTTGATATACAGTTTGACCTTCTGGTTCAGAAGCAGGGAAGAGTTGTCGATCTGGGCAATTCGAACCGACTGGGCCGACACTATGGAGGCAAGCATCGAGATCAGGCAGGCGAACCGTTTTACGGTCATGATGATTATCCTTATTTATAGATAGATGAACTTGGCGGTACCGATGCGGATCACGTCATCGTACTTCAGCTGCTGTTCGCTGATCTGGTCGTCATTAACGGACACCGGTAGTTCGGGAGCAAGGCTCCTGACGATCACCTCATCACCCTTGATCCTCAGTTCGGCATGTAAGTCATTGACTTTTTCGTAGGGTCCCAGCAGGATATCGGCTTTTTTCCCGCTGCCGATCCGCGTCCGCCGCCGATTGATAAGATACTCTTTGCCCTTATACTTCCCGTTGAGAATTTTCAGTACGCCAAAGGATAGACGGTGCTCGACCAGGCCGTAAAAAAACCCGATCAACAGACCCAGGATGAGCAGGCCGATCAGGCGAGTGAAGATCATACTCGTAAAAACGAGGTTCAGGTATTCGACGCCCAGCCCGCCGAGTATGCCCCCCAGCAGCCCGCCGGTCAGGCCGACGCCCACCAGGCGAGGGGACTGCGTTCTGATTCCCTCGATGGACCCGATAAACAGTCCCAGGAATCCCCAGCCGACGGACCTCGAAATGGGGAAGCCGACGGTACTGAAGCTCTTGTTGGATACGAATATCTCGCCGACGATAAATAATGCGCCCTGACCAATGAGAAAACCCACCACGCCGCCGATTACTCCCACGACGGCGCCAGTGATCATCCCGGCTTTGAATTTGTCACGGTCGGCGGTACCGATCCCCTGTCCACTGCCGAAAAATCCGCCCATGATAAGGCCGAAGATAGTTCCCAGGGTAATGCTGAAAACAAAATAGGAAGGAAATATTTCCTGGTAGGCCAGGGCCAACTCTGTGATCGGCCAGGCGGCCAGTCCGGCCAGCAAGCCCAGGATACTCAACAAGAATCTTCTGATGGTTACCGACATATCAGCGATTTTCCTCCTGAACATTGATGCTTATCGACTGGGTATCCTCGTGGTAGTTGACCTGGGCCCTAAGCAGTTGGCCGGCTTCCAGGATTATCTTTTCCGTATTGGATATATCCTCGGACAATAACTTGTCTTTCACTGCGGTGAGGAAATATTCACCGGGGGAAAGCGTAAGGGTTCGCACTTCGTCGGTTGTGGGCTCGATCGGACGGTAGACTTTCTGGAAACCTCCGGTAAAATAATAGGGCGAGTTATTGATCAGCAGTCTGAGCCCCTCGTGGTTGGATTGGATATTCAATCGTCCGGGCAGGGGCACCATGCAAAGGTTCAGGTCCAGGACGGATTGATAGGGGGCCGCCTCCACCGTAACCAACTCATCGTGATAACCGGGTTTGGTGGCCTTGAAGGAATAGGCCTTAGCGGTAACGAACAGATCGATGAACGACTCCAGCTGGCGAAATTCCTTCCATTCCACCCACGAATTTTGGTGGGTAATGAATAATTCCGCTCCGGTGATCGCGGTGCCGTCGTCGCGGTTGAAAATGTCATAGCGCAGGTCCAGCGGATAATGGGGAGAACGGGTCGCGGTGTAATGGATCAGACGGCCGTCAATAGTCTCGATACGTGTTTTCTGGAAGTTGCGTGGATAGATGAAAAAGGATTCCTGGTGCTGCTCGTTCTCCACTACCAGAATCAGGGCATAGGCGCCGCTTTTAAAGTAGAGCTCCCTGGAAGTAAAGGAGTAGCTGGCGTCGGTGCTGTCGTAGGTAGCATTGAAATTTGAAATGACCGCCATATTGGATTGGGGCTGGCCCCTCTGGGCGTAGCCCAACGGGCGAGCCTGTGCCATGTCCTGAGCTGAGTCGGAGGGCTGCCGAAGGGGCTTGCCATCGTACAGTTCATTCAGCCAAGCCTTGATATAGATCTCATCGGGTGATTTGCTGCTCTTACCGATATTCACTTGCAGTTTCAGGAGGCCGTATTCGTCAGGGAAGAGGTATTCGTAATGCCAACCCCGCCATATCACCAGGGCCAGGGCTCCGGCGATAAAGGCAAGGCCGGCAGTAGCCGGAACGAGATATTTACCTATAGAAATGCGGCGAAAGATTTTCCATCGGCGCTTCGCCTTGGCCGGGATTTCATCCGGCTCATAGACGATCCGCCGGATGGCATCGTTGATCTCCTTCTGGCCGCGATATTTCCTGAGGTGCTTGGAGAAGAGGGCGATTATATGGCTCAGGTCCTGGAACCGCTTCCGGGAGTTGTGGTGCATGGCCCGCCGAATGACCTTTTGGATAACCGGTGCGATCCTCGGGTTCAGTTTTCGAGGTCGAACATATTTCCCTTTTTCAATGTTCTTAAGGATCGACGGGGTCATTGTTCCGGGGAAAGGTCGTTTGCCGGTGACCATCTCGTATAGCAGCACACCCATCGAGTAAATATCGGCACGGTGATCCACCGTCTTGGTGTCCTGAAACTGTTCCGGGGACATGTAGGAAGGTGTGCCGAACGACATGCCGGCTTTTGTCAGTTCCCGCTCATCGCTGTCCTTGAGCCTGGAAATCCCGAAATCGGCGATTTTTACCTGGCCATTCCTGGAGATCAGGATGTTAGCCGGCTTGATATCGCGGTGGATCACGCCATTTTCATGAGCGTAGTGCAAGCCCTTGCAGATCTCGGCAAAGATCAGAATGGCCGCCTCGTTGGAAAAATACCGCCGCTCTTTGAGCAGGTGCTCAAGGTCCTGGCCATCGACGTATTCCATGACCATGTAGTACGAGGTGCCCGTCTTGAAATGATCGTATACCTGCACGATGTGATCATTCTTGAGGTGCAGCGATATCTTGGCCTCCCGTTTGAACCTTTCCACGAATAACAGGTTCGCATCCATGGTCAGCCGCTTCAAGATGACGTCCATTCTCAGCGTGGGATGGGTGGCGCGATAGATGGCACCCATGCCGCCTTCAGCCAGCTTGGACAAGACCTTGTATTTGCCTACTTTGGTTATCTCTGCGGCCATGCGACGTGCGGAAGAAACAGGTTACTGATGCCGGTTTGCTTCGAACCGGTCACTGATTTCGATTATATCGATGTCCAGGTCAATTTTCTCATTGGGCTTGATCACGGCAATAATGGATTTTTTAGGATTATGCAGCTGAACGAATCCGCTTTCCGCCTTGTAGCGGTACCGGCCACTGATGGCCCTGTGCCCGGCGAAATAGTAGCTCTGACCGATCTGTTCCTCCCCGAGATAATGGCCGATCATCCGTTGAACGCTGCCGTCCTCGGCCATGTCATTATCGGTCCACGTCATGCCTTTGACTACCTCTGGATCGTTCCGGTATTCGATCACCTGCTGGCGGTCGAAGAAGGTGTACGGCTCGGCATGTGATATAAGAAAGTTATTACCGATGGCCAGCAGAGGCAGGTTTTTTTCAAAAACATCGTACTGTTCGATGAATGTCTTGCTATAGAATTTCTGGACGTGGCGGTAGACCATGGCCCCTTCGTAGGCATATTTTCCGTATGCGAAATTGCCGCTGCCGGTTTCATTCCGGATGTTTTCGTGGTTGCCCTTCAGGAAATGAAAGGTGGTGGGGAAGGAGCTCTTGGTTTCCATCACCATTTCCATCACGCCGAAGCTCTCCCGCATTTCTTCATCCATGTGTTTATGAGTGGCGAAATCCTCCTTGAACTCCTCCAGGGCCAATGCCCACCTTTCAGCGGCTCTTCCCTCGGCATGAACACCATCGCCCACGCATACCACCTGCAGCTGTCCCAGCGCCAATTTGTCCAGATTGCTGTGCCCGTGCCGGTCTTCATACAGCAGGACGTTCAGCACCAGTTCCATCCTGGCGTGGATGTCGGGGACAATGATGGTTGTGATGTCAGGTATAAGATAGATGACGCCGCCTGGCCGGCCGGATGCATCGCGGGGCCGTTGGTCAGGATCCTCCCCGCTCAAGGTCTTGTTAACCTTTTTCAGCAGTTTATGGAATTTGTCGCATTCCGGCGGGTTTTTCCTGGCGTAAATCTCAAGGAGCCTATTCTTAAGCAGATCGGCGGTTTCGTCTCGAAAAACGGTTACGGCCATGAATCATTCTCGCATATGTTCCCTGGAATCTCAAGCTGTGCAGGATGCATCAAGTAAATCATTGGCCTGTAGTACCTGGGGTGAATCATGATCTTGCAGCCCCGTGAGAGTGGAATTGAAAGGCTATGGACCGATCTATCGACCAGCAGTATCCGTGTGCCGGAAGTGGCTCCCGCTGACGATTCCCGTTGACGAAATATTCAGCTGCCCGCTGCCTTCGTTTCCGGATGAGGATACTGGTCGGGATTGGTGGTCCCGGCCGAGGTCTTGGCCCGGTGAACGGGCAAATTATTCTTCCATAATCACCGTTTTGTTCACATTGATGAACTCATCCAGCAGAATCTGGGTAATGTTGGCCAGTGTTGCAATCTGCTCCTCGGCGTCTAAACCCTCTTCGCAAACGGCGATCTTGAAGATCGGGGACGTGCTGCGAAGGCGGCCCGATTCAAACTCGATTGGTCTGTCTGCTTCAACGTCACCCGCCAGGTTGGTTACCTCCTCGATAACGGAATCAGGTACATCGAGGCGTACCCCGATGCTGCTGTATTCAAGACGGCGGGCGTCTTCAACTACCGGCCCGACATTTACGATGGAGCCCGAATAGGTCAGCGCCAGGAGTCCCCGGTCATCATCCTTTGAAAAGGATTCGGTCTCCTCCATTTGCGAGTCCTCAATCCGTTCTTCGAAAATGCGTTTTTTCTCGAGCCAGCCTTCGGAGATTTTTTCCAGGGATTCCTCGTTATCCGGCAAGCCGGAAATCTTGGTGATTTCCCGGATGTGGCTTTTGATATGTTCCGGAATTTGGTCGAAGTAATAGCCCATAATGTTCCCTCCCCTAGTTATTCAAGTTTCATACTAACGGGCGAATGTGTATGAACACTGGTGAAATGTAATACACGGCTTATGAAGGTGTCTACTGCAAATTTGGCTATCACATAATGGCGGGAGGCGTAGCCCTCGGGCCGCAGCCTACCCTGGCTGTACCGGTACAGGGAGACCGGCGGGGCAGGGATTTCAATGAGATAAACCGTATCTGAAAGCTCGACAATTCCTCTTCACCCCTCTATTGAGAATTGTCGCCTGGCAATTCAATCGTTAATTTAAATGCATGTATGCTGGTGCGATACAATGATATTGTGATTAAAGCTGCTCTCAACGCGCCACCTGACTGCAACACAGTGCCCTTTCAGACAGTCCGGGGGGCTTTGTGCAGGGAATTATATTACGCTTGAGGACACTGCTGGAAAGGTAGAAAGATGCTATTCAAGACTCTGAGCAAACAGGGATTCAGGAATTTTGTCGAGCTGCTCCTTGAGAATACCGAGGTTATCGCTCCCAGGCAGGTTGGAGTGAATGCCAAAGGGAACCCCATTCACCATTACCTGCCGGTCCATAAGTTCGAAGAGATTGATCTTGACTATGAGACCACCGAGTATTCAGCCAAGTCTTACTTCCTCCCCTTTCGTGAAAATCTATCTTCCTGTCACTTCG
>CAZQOY010000154.1:0-6102 GCA_964595095.1 uncultured bacterium
CACCCAGGGATCATCTGCACCCACGATGAGCTCCTGGCTTTTACCGTCCCAGGGTAGCTCCGGCGGCAGGGGGGCGGCCCAGGGGTCCTGGGGATAAGTGGCAGGCCTCGGCGTAGCCACGGCGAGCCTTGGCAGTAGCAGGAGCAGTAAGGCCGCTTGCCCGGCGTAGTGAGTCCACCGGCGAACGAAGACGGGTAGCAGTGAAGCGAGAAGAGCGAAGAGCGAGGGGCGAAGGATAATCATGTGCGTGGTTCTTTTGTGTGAGCGTTAGTTCAAGGTTAAGTCATGACGGAAGTACCGGGGATTTTCCAGGATATGCAGAGTTGTCCCGGAGGGCTCTAGGGCAGCTTCCCTTCCGGCAGGTCCCGGTTTCCAGCGGGAACGGACCTGCCTATTCTCTTTGAGGCTGGCTGACGTACTTCATCTGCCGGGAGAAGTCCCGCCGGGAGCTGTCGCGCTGGTCTAGGATAGAATCATTTGGGGAGGTAGTAAGCAGCGGGCTGGCGGTCGGGGACGTCCCCGCGGGATTGGGCATCATCATGGCGGGTGGATCGGGGCGCAGGCTGCTCTTGGGCGGATCTATCAGGGGGGCCGATTCCTGGCTCAGGAAGCTTACCCCAATGACCAGCAGCGCCAGAGCCGCCGCTGCCAGTCCGCTTAATGAGATGGGCGAGAAGCCCATGATCCGCGGCGTTGCCAGCTGATGCCACCACGAGGGTGCGCGGTTGATCTCCGCTCGGAGACGAGCCTGCAGGCGGGGTACGAAATCCGGTGACAGGGATGTCTCCAGACCATTCCCCAGGGTTAGCCTGGTGCTCTCCATTTCAATCACCAGCTCGGCGCAACGGGAACACGACTCGGAGTGCTTCCTGAAATGCTTCAGTTCGGTAAACGACAGATCAGAGTCCAGATAGGGCGATATTTTAAGACGAAACTGAGAACAATTCATTCAGATTAATTTCCCCCTTTAATCCTTAGGTTTGAGAGCATATCCTGAAGCCTCAGCCGGGCACGGTTAACCCGGGACTTCACAGTACCAAGCGGAATTTTCATAATTTTACTGATCTCTTCATAAGAAAGTTCCTGCACATCCCGCAAAATAATCACGGTGCGGAAATGCAGGGGCAGTTTGGCCAGTGCGCTACGGATGTGTTTTTCGGTCTGCTCGCCCTCTAACGTTTTCGTGGGGGCATAGTCCTCCGATGGCAGCTCGTACTCCCGTTCCCCAAAACCCAGGGTGCTCATGCTGAAGGTGGCGCGGCGCTTCCGCTTCCGGAGCTCCGTCCGGGCCAGATTGCCGGCGATGGTATATATCCAGGTCGAGAAGCGGGCAATCTCACGGTAAGCGTGCCGGTGGGTATAGACCTTTATCAGGGTATCCTGCACGAGGTCTTCGGCAAGATCACTATCTCCTACAAACCGGTAGACGAAAGCGAACAGCCGGTTCTTGAACCGCTCAACGATTTCCAGGTAGGCGTTCTCATTGCCGGCCTGGAATTGGGCCATTAGTTCTTCGTCGGTGAACTGATGCGACATCATCCTATACCACGGCAGATACCCGCTACCAGTGAAATCAACAGCTGGCCCGGCGCTACACTTGTGGACTTCAAACTCACATCCACGGCCTGGAGTTTCCGTAGAGTCGCGGTTGTTTCCTTGAGCTTGTAAAGGTTGCGCATGGAGTGCAGCCGCGCGGTAACCGGCTTGTTCAGGCCGGTATAGCCCCGCTCCATACTGGTGCCGGTCTGGATGAACAGCAGCTGGCAGAACAGGGTGGCCAGCGCCGCGACGATTCGGTGAGGCTGGGTGCCGTACTCCAACAGGGATACGGAAATCCTCAGGGACTTGTCCGTCTCCCGGCGCGCCATTGCCTCCTGGAGATGCCACAGCTGGAAGGACCGGTCAGGACCCACCTGGGCTTCTACCAGCTCCCGGGTTACTGTCCCACCATCATCCATCTGAGTAAAAATTTTGTCCAGCTCACTCATCACGTGCCCGGCTGAATCGCCGACCAGGTCGATGAGCAGCTCCAGGGCATCCGACCGGAGGACGAATCCCTTCCGCTTGGCATAGTAGTTGGCCAGTGACCGCAGCGTATCGGGGAAGGGCGGACGGGCATCCACTGCCGGTATTGATTTCGCCAGGCTCTTCTGCAGACCCTTGGTTGGCTGGAAGTCCTCCATGACCAGCAGGAGACACTTGTCGGGATTGGGGTTACCGATATACGTCAGCAATTCCTCTCGGGCAGTACCCTTAATTCGCTGTATCTGGCGGACCACCAGCAGCTGCCGGTCCTGGAACAGGCCGTAGGCGTTCAGCTCGGCCAGGACCTGCTCGGCCCGGTCATCGTCCAGGGAAAATACCTGTTTCCTGGAACCCGTGGGTAGAAAGTGCCTGGCCACCTCACCGATGAAGAAGTCTTCCAGATATCCGTCACCGCCCGCCAGGAGGTAAACCGGTTCGATGGTTCCCGCCGTAACCTGCCGGATAGCATCGTTGAAAGCAGGCATCGGCGGGCTATTCCTCTCCGGACCTGATGGTTGCCGCCTCACCGCCACGATCCACCAGGCTTACGACCACAACAGCCATGAGAGCTGTCAGAAAGCCGGGGACCAGGGAATAGAGGTGGCCGCCCCAAGGTATGTTATCCCAGATGATCACGGTGAAAAACCCGATCAGCATGCCCGCCAGCACGCCGTTGCGGGTGGTTTTCGGCCACCACAGGGTAAGCACAAGGGCCGGGCCAAAGGCGGCCCCCAGACCGCCCCAGGCGAACAGGACCTTATCGAAAATGGAGCGGGGCAGCTGAGACAGGGCAATGGCGAGAAGGCCGATAATGAAGGCCACCAGCCGGGAGACAAACACCAGGTGCTTCTGACTGGCGTCGGGATGCAGGGAGGCGTGGTAAATGTCCTCGGAAACGGATGAGGTGGTCACCAGGAGCTGGGAGTCGGCGGTGGACATGGATGCCGCCAGGACCCCGGTGATGAGAATGCCGGCAAACCACGCCGGGAAAATGGACATGGCCAGATGGGGCATCATTTTCTCCGGATCGTCAAAATAGCCGCCGCCGAAATAAGCCAGGGCCACCAGCCCCATGAGGACCGCCCCACCGTAGGAAAAGCAGCTCCAGGTGATGGCCACACGCCGGGCGATGCGGATATCCTTCGGAGAGCGGATGCTCATGTAGCGGGCCATGAGATGGGGCTGGCCCAGATAGCCGATCCCCACGCCGAAACCGCCCAGAATGCCCGCCAGCAGCAGCCAGCCGCTCCGGCCGCCGCTCAGGGTCAGCAGCTGGGGATCGATGGCACCGATCTTCTCCGCCATTCCACCCCAGCCGCCCAGATGAGACAGGGTCACCAGCGGGAGAAGTACCAGGGTGAGGATCATGATCCAGCCCTGGACAAAATCGGTCCAGGCCACGGCGAAAAAGCCGCCCATGATGGTGTAGAACACAATAACGGACGCTCCAACCAGCACACCCGAGAAGTGCCCCCAGCCAAAGGTCTGCTCCAGCGACTTGCCCGCCGTGTCGAGCTGGGCGGCAATATAGAAGGTGAAGCAGAAAGCGATAATGCCGGTGGCGACGAACCGGACAGCCGGGTCGTGGCGCCTGAACCGCAGTTCGAAGAAGCGGGGCACCGTGAGGGCGCCCAGCCGTTCGCTTTCCTCCCTGAGCCGCCGGGCCACCAGGAGCCAGGCTGCGATCACCCCTGTTACGCCACCTATCCCCGTCCAGAAGGCGGGCTCCAGCCTGGTGCCGGAAGGATCGCCGAGGCCTGAGGCATAGGCCAGCCCGGTCAGTCCCAGAAGCATCCAGCCGCTTTCCGCGGAGGCGCGCTCGGAAAAGGCCACTACCCAGGGGCCCAGCCGACGACCGGCCAGAAAGAAATCCGGCAGCGACTTATTCAGGGGGGCGGTAATAATCCCGACCACAAATATGACGATGAGATAGATTACAAACCCGATGGCAACGGGACTCATAATCGCAGCTCCAACGATTGATTTCTAAATGACAGCCAAAAACCGATAATCAGGTGCACAAGTCCCTCCGTATCGGCAGGGATCATAACCAGAAAATAACCATTAGACCCGCCAGCAGGGTATAGCTGGCAAAGAAGTGCATTTGACCCTTGCGGAGAATGTTCATCAGCCAGGCGATAACAATATAACCCACCAGAGCCGCTGCCAGAAATCCTGCCATCAGACCGGGGATGGATTGGGTGGCTCCCTCCATCACGTCCAGTAGCTTGAAAATCCCGGCGCCCAGAATGGCAGGGATAGCCATAAGGAAGGCGAAACGGGCCGCTGCCTTGCCCCCCAGTCCCAGCCACAAGCCGGCGGCAATGGTGACCCCCGACCGGGAAATGCCGGGCAGAATTGCCAGAGCCTGGGCGGTACCCATGATCAGGGCAATAACCCAACTCATCCCGGCCATCTCCCTGGAAACACTCCACCGGGTCGAGGCCAGCACCACCGTGGTTGCCAGGAGCATCCACCCGGTCAAGGTCACGTTATCAAAAGCCGCCTCTATTGCATCGCCAAGAGCCAGGGCTACTACCACGGTGGGCAGCGTGGCCAGGGCCAGGTACCCGACCTCCCGGCGCGACGCTGTGCCATCATTTCCAGCGCGGAAAAACCCGCCGGCCAGCTGCATAAGATCACGCCGGAAGTAAATCAGGACGCTTACGAGCGTGCCCAGGTGCAGGACGATTTCCACCAACAACCCGGGGAACTGGACATCCAGCAGGGCCTGTGCGATCACCAGGTGGGCCGAACTGCTGATGGGCAGGAACTCCGTCGCGCCCTGAACCACGCCTAGCAGGAGCGTTTCTAGTTCCAAGTTTTTAGTTTTTAGTTATTAGTTGTTAGTTATTAGTTTTTAGTTCCAAGTCCCCAGCCCCAAGCCCCCAGTCTCTCGCCCCAGCAACGGACCACTGACTACGGACAATCGTCAATCGTCAATCGTCAATCTTCAATGCCCTCTTCAACAAAGAAGAAGGCCACCATTCGCCCTGCCTGCTCTCCATCCCGCCGATGGCTATGGCACCGGGGATCGCACCTGGTACATACATCCACGCTGTTAATCCTGGCCGCCGGAATGCCCGCCTTGAAGAGTTGTTCCCGCACGGCAGTCACCAGGTCCAGCTGAAACCGCCCGTTGGAATTTGGCTGCCATACCGTCGGTGAAAACAGCTCCGCCATCTCTGGCCCCACCTCAAAGCAGGCCATTTCGATGGTCGGCCCGATAACCACCTCCGTCTGGTTCAAGTCCACGCCCCGGTCGTGCAGGAGTCCGGCGGCGGCAGTGAGAATACCGCTGGCCAACCCGCGCCAGCCGACATGCACCAGGCCCCGGAAACCGGTTGGTCGGTGGTAGAAAAAAATCGGGGCGCAATCGGCTACTTTAAGGCTCAGCACCACTTGGGATTCGTCGGTAAACAAGCCGTCGGTACCCCGATGGACGTGACCGGGAATGGCTGGCTCTACTTTGCAGCCGTGAACCTGCTCTGGTACTGCGATCCGGTCCAGCGGCAGCCCCAGCTGACTGGCCAGTCCCTTACGGCATTGGTCCACGGAAGCCCCCTGGCAATCGCTGTTCCTCTGGCTGAGGATCGCTTTTACTGGTGCTCCCCCCAGCAGAGGAGTAAAATTGAACCAGTCGGTCCAGACGGTACCACTGGACCTGGTAGATGGTCCCTGTGGTGACAGTCCCGTGTAAGTATCAGGATGCTGCACCAGGTGGCCGAAAGTTACTCCACCGTCACGCTTTTTGCCAGGTTCCGGGGCTGATCCACGTTACAGTCCCGCAGGACGGCAATGTGATAGGCCAGCAGCTGCAGCGGGATAACGGTAAGCAGGGGCTGGAGCAGCCGGTGGGTAGTAGGCACCTGAATAATGTGGTCGGCCAGTTTCTCCAGCTCCGGTTCCACCTCATTGGCCACCGTAATGACCATCCCCTTCCGGGCCTTGATCTCCTGGATATTGGACAGCACCTTTTCGTAAGTCCGGTCCTTGAGGGCCATGACCACTACCGGCATGTTCTCGTCGATGAGGGCGATGGGGCCGTGTTTCATTTCGGCTGCGGGATAACCCTCG
>CAZQOY010000155.1:0-6024 GCA_964595095.1 uncultured bacterium
AAACCCTCCAGGCCGCTGGCGGAAACACCGCCCCGGGCCGACAAGGCTTTGGTGCCGGCGCCACCCCGATTCGACAGGGGGGCATGGGCGGCAACCGACCCGAACAAGGTCCACTGACGCGAGTGCAAAGGCGTCAGGAGAACCCCGGCAATAACCTCCTCAACACCGACCAGCGAAGTCCGCTGGCTGCTGACCGGATTGCGCTTGCACCCGGGAGAATTGGCAATACCCAGTTGGGACAACGCCCACTAGCAGGCCGGGTGAATCCCGGCGGCCCTGAGGAGGCAGACAATGAATTGCGCGCCGGGACCGGAAATGAGACTGTCAATCGAGCGGCCGGCATGGCTGACCGTGCCAACGCCGCCCCCGAGCGGATAATGACGGATGATCGCGCCGGGCTGAGACAGGATATCCAGACCGGTGGAGGTCCGGCAGGGGCAACGCAGGCAGCAATCCCGCCCCAGCAGGCGGCAATACCTGCCAATCGTCTCGCAGGTGCACCGCTTGAAGGGCCTGGAGGGGGAATCGGCGAGAATGTCCGGCCCGCCGCCGCACCTGCACCGGGTGTAGCCCCGCCGGCAAACCCACTGGAACCGGAAGCACCTAATCTCCTCGTAAACGAGCCGGCAGCACCGTTGGACGGCAACCCCGGCCAAGTCGTTCCGAGGCTGGCCGACGTTCAGGGAGCGGGAGCGCCGGAACCGGGACAACCGGCTGCAAATCCAGCTCCTCCGGCCCCGGAGCCAACGGAAACGCCCGCTGAGCAAGCCGCCGCCATCAGAGCCACTCCCGCCGAGGTGGCAGATGCGGAGCTGAGGGCCACCATTCCCACCCCAATTGAACCACCACCGGGAGCCGCAGCTCGGGAGACGCCTGCTGCGCCGCCGGGACCTGCTGAGGCCAACCCGGCAGTCGCCCGTCCAGCAGCCGGTGCCGCCGGACAGGTCGGCAGGCCCGAGGGAGCACCGGAAACGCCTCCGGTGTCAAGGGCGGGTGTACCTGCTGAAGCAGGGGCGGAAGAAGAGAACGGTCCTGGAATGGTTCCGCCGGAAGCCGCCCCGCCAGGCGCTGCAGAAGGCAGGCCCGTAGGAGCAGGCCCCGCCGAAAACCCGACCAATGAAGCCGGGCCGCTGGCACCACCTGGAGAAGAAACCGAAGAGTTTGAGCAATTACAGGCCAGAGCCGTCACGGCCTATGAACTGCAGCAAATGGAAAACCGGACCAACGAACCCAATGAGGGCCGCACCGTAACGGAGATGTTCATCCGTTAGCCGCAACTGATCCTCTCTTACCCGTCCCTCAGTTACCATTTCCCAGTCTACCCGATACCATCCACCGGCATAAGGGTTTGCCTCTTCGCAGGGAGAACGCCGATTCCGTATATACGGTAAAAATCAAGGCGGCATGGTTCATCGTTTGTAACTTAAGCCATGCTAACCACGACAGTATCAAATCAGTTCGGCTTTACTTTCCTGCTGTCCCTTGTATTCCTGTCCACTGTCAGTACTGAGGCGGTGGCTGCCCTCAACGGGGCCGGGCCATCGCAGTCTCCCCGGCATCAGATCAGTTTCAGGCGCACCTTCGGCGGCGACAACCTGGATGAGGGCAATTGCGTACAACAGACCAGCGACGGCGGCTACATCGCCACTGGCATGACTTCTTCCTTCGGTGAAGGAGACTGGAATACTTGGCTGGTTAAGGTAGGCCCGGGAGGCGTGGAGCAGTGGTCCCGGACCTTCGGGATTGCCGCGGGCCAGTACGAAGGGGGGGAATCTCTCCAGGAAACCGATGACGGTGGGTATATCATCATTGGCGCCGTGCTTTCGGCGGAACCTAACGACTACGATGTGCAACTGATCAGGACCAATGGCAACGGTCGCCGGCTATGGAGTGAAACCTTCGGCGGCGGCGGCTGGGACTGGGGCCATTTCGTCCGGCAGACGAGCGACGGCGGCTTTATCATTACCGGCTGGACCGACTCACGTGGAGCCGGCGGTGGTGACCTCTGGCTGTTTAAAACCGATGCCCGGGGTACTGAGGAGTGGAGTCGCACCTATGGCGGGATCGAGAACGACTACGGCAACTGCATTCAACCTACCGCCGATGGCGGATATATCGTCACCGGTGCAACGACCTCCAACAGTGTAGGCAATGATGATCTCTGGTTGATAAAAACCGATTCCACCGGGACAGCGCAATGGATGCTGACGTTAGGCGGCAAGGGCTACGAAGAAGGCCACTTTGTCCAGACCACCTCTGATGGAGGGTACATCGTGGTGGGTTCAACGACATCTACCGGGGCTGGTGAGAGTGATGTATGGCTGATCAAGCTGGGGCCCAACGGTCGCACGGACTGGACCAGAACTTTCGGCGGCGTGGAATGGGACTGGGGGAATGCCGTGCACGAAACCCCTGATGGTGGTTATGTTCTTGTAGGTACGACCCTTTCCTTCGGTGCCGGGGGCAGCGATGTCTGGCTGATCAAGACCGACGCCGAGGGTCAGGAGGAATGGAGCCGCACCTACGGTGGCCATAACCTGGATTTCGGTCTTTCGGTACAACCTACTACCGATGGTGGCTATATCATTGCCGGGCAGACCTACTCCTTCGGTGCCGGTAACGGCGATCTGTGGCTCATCAAGACTGATTCGGAAGGACAGGCGGTTTATTAAGCAAGCTGGTCGTGTTTATTTGGCGGTTGCCTATGATAGACCAACCGGCTGCGAACAAACACGAATAGGCATTAAAAATCCAGTAAATGTATGATCCTACAAGTTTTCGTCTGTATTTTTTCATTAGTGTAAATTCGTGCCAATTCGTGGCTGATCTATCCGATAGCCCCGCAGGATAAGAATTAATCCCGTGAGAAGCATCGCGATCCTCAATCAGAAAGGCGGCAGCGGCAAGACCACCACCACCGTCAGCCTTTCGGCGGCCCTGGGCGAGTATGGGCAGCGGGTGCTGGTAGTGGATATGGACCCCCAGGGAACTGCCACCGATTGGTTTGGGATCAAGGACCCCGGCCGGGGCATTACCGACATATTCATCAGCGCAAAATCCCTGTTGGACCTGGTGCGGCCCACCGCTGTGATTGGTGTGACCCTGGTACCGTCCTCGGCCTGGCTCACCGGTGCCGAAAAGGCCTTGGCCTGGGAAGTGGGGGCGGTGCAGATATTCAGCCGGGCCATGGCGTCCCTCCCCCGCGGCCAATGGGATTACCTGATCGTGGATTGTCCCCCGGCACTGGGCATCCTGACGGCCAACACCCTGATCGGCGTTAAGGAAGTGCTGATCCCGGTGGAGGCCCACCACCTGGCCCTGCCCGGCGTGGACCGGGTCATCACCTCGGTGCAGACGCTGAGGAACCACCTGAACCCCGACCTGCGACTCACCGGCATCCTGGCCTGCCGCGTTGATTCCCGAACCCGCCACTCCCGGGACATAGTGCGGGAGCTGCGCAGCCGCTTCGGCAAACTGGTGTTCAAAGTGGAAATCCGGGAGAACGTACGCCTGGCCGAAGCACCCTCCAAAGGCCAGCCCATCACCGTCTACGACAGCCACAGCAAAGGCGCCCGGGACTACCGCGACCTGGCCCGAGAGATCATGGCGGGGGAAAGGGAAGTTTCGAGTTTCTAACTACGGGCTTGCTCAGCGTAGGCGACAGCCGGAGACGAGTTACGAGTTGCGGAGCCTCGCCCGTAGGGCTACGGCCCGAGGGCTGACGGATTGAAGATTGACGAATGATAGAAAAAAGCGGCTGAAGAAGCGGGATGGAGATTGCAAGATGCAAAGTGCAAAATGTAAAGTGCGAAATAAAAGGTACTAAGTGAAAATGGACAAGCGCAATATGCCGGAAACCTCGCCATCGTTGTACGATGTCATTACTTCTCATTTTTCAATTTGCATTTTTCAATTTTCAATTTCCAATTAGGGAGCATGCCATGCCCAAAGACTTCCTTCACATCACCGACCTGACCGCCGACGAGATCCTTGACCTGTTTCAGGTGGCGGCCCGGACCAAGGCCCGCTTTGCCAGCCGCGAGGACTACCGCCCCCTGGCGGGCCTCACCCTGGCCATGCTCTTCGCCAAGCCCTCGGCCCGGACCCGCATCTCGTTTGAGACCGGCTTCTACCGCCTGGGCGGGCACGCCCTTTACCTGGGCCCCGATTCCGTCGGCATCGGCAAGCGCGAATCGGTGAAGGACGTTGCCCGGGTGGTGAGCCGCTTCAACGACATCATCATGGCCCGGCTGTTCGACCACCAGCACATATTGGAGTTGGCCGAATACGCCACGGTGCCGGTAGTGAACGGCCTGACCGACTACAACCACCCCTGCCAGATCATGGCCGATATGTTCACCATCCAGGAACGCCGGGGCCACCTTTCCGAAAGGATCCCTTCGGGAGACGGCCTGAAGATCGCTTATGTCGGCGACGGGAACAACATCGTCCATTCCTGGCTGCGTTTGGCGGCCCGGCTGCCGTTTGCCTTCACCGCTGCCTGTCCGGATGGCTATCAACCCGACCCGGACACGGTGGAGCTGGCCCGGCAGGCGGGACTGAGCGAGATCACCATCACCGACGATCCCGTAGCCGCCGTCGCGGGCGCCGATGTGGTCTATACCGACGTGTGGGCCAGCATGGGGCAGAAGGCTGAGGCCGAGGAGCGTCGCGCCCGGTTCCGGGGGTTCCAGGTCACGGCGGAGCTAATGGCCGCCACGGGAAAGGAGTCCTGGTTCATGCACTGCCTGCCCGCCGAGCGCGGCGTGGAGGTCACCGACGAGGTCATGGAGGCCCCCTACTCCATCGTCTTCGACCAGGCCGAGAACCGCATGCACGTCCAGAACGCCATCATGCTCAAGCTGCTGGGGAAGGGGTAGGGGGTTGGGGGATGGGTGTATTGTCGATTGACGATTGCAGAATGACGAATGAGAAAACGGTGGGCAAGGTCTAGGTCAATACGGCGTAGAGTCACACTTGCATCGTGCCAAAGATGAGCAATCCTGTGCTCATGCCGCCGATCAGGTTCATCACCATCGTCCAGACGGACAATGTATGCTTTGGTCTCACACAACTTTTCACTAATGCTTTCCAAACTCTGAGATCCTCCAATCATGCAACTGCGTTCGCTGTCGAGTGAATGAAATGGCTAGCGGTATTATTCCCAGGGATTCAATATTTTTATACCACAGTTTTGAAAATCTTGTATATTTCTGGTAACAAGACATAAATCATGTTGCAATACTGTAGCTGTAATTAGAGAATCAACGGCTGGTATTTTTCTGCCTTGGTTTTCAAGGTTCGCAACCATCTGCCCCCACTTGATAAGCGTATTAACATCTAGACCTAATATTCTATCTCTAAATCGAATAAGTAAATCTTCATTAAGCCAATCAGAAATCCTATCCTTCTTTGACGATGAGGGTAATTTTGATATACCTTTTTCAAATTCACCAATAGTTATTACAGAAATATATAGTTTCTCCTCTTCAATTGAATCAATCCATGTTACTACTTTTTGTGAAGGTCTCGGTTTAAGCAATTCTGATATTACGCAGGTATCTAATAAGTAATTCACAATTCAATATCTCTAGGATATTCTTTAGAACGTTGAATATCCAATTCTACATTATATAGAGGAGAAGACTTGAAAAACTGGGATATTTTTAACTCCTTTTTACTAATATGCTTATAATCATTTATTGATATCAACAAAGCAGTTTCTATCCCGTGTTTGGTTATGATTTGGGGACCATGTTGAATCGCTTCATTAATAACTTTGCTGAATTTTGCCTTTGCTTCTTGCAACTGCCAAACATTCTTCATATTACCCTCCATGACTAGTCTGACCAGAATATATTGCGACCTTTTAGCAATGTCAATACTTTTGTTTATACCGCTAACGGCTCGGAACTCACCCGCCGCGTGGCGTGGAGGTCTCGGGCGAGGTTATGGAAGCCCCCTACTCAATCGTCTTCGACCAGGCCGAGAACCGCATGCACGTGCAGAACGCCATCATGCTGC
>CAZQOY010000156.1:0-5623 GCA_964595095.1 uncultured bacterium
TCTAAGGGCGTGGATCCTCTACGAGGTCATCGGAGAGTTTATCCGCAACAGCTGCCAGCTGGCCATAGCCGGGGAGGTGTAACATGCGCATACCAAGAGACACAGGACGAAGGCCGGGACGCCTGAGCACCGGCGGACAGGGCATAGGCGTACACGAATTCGTCAACTTGGCTCTTTGGGCGGTTGTGTTCGTAGCCGCGGGGATCATTCTCGACCGGCACGGCTTCAACACCCTGGCCCCCTTCATGGCCTTTGGCATGGTCCTCTCAACCATGGTGGTGCGCTGGGCGCGGGGGAGAGGGTAGCAATGACAAGGGGGGAAGTGGCAGTGGCAGTAGCAGTGGCAGGAATGCAAATTGCAAAATGAAAATTGAAAAAGGCAAAAGGCAGAGTCAGGTAGTGGATTGAGAATGGAACCGCCAAGCCCGCCCTGAGCTCGCTTCCTGGCGGGTAGAAGGGACGCCAAGTGCCTGAAAGTATAGTTCATGCCACCAGATCTTCTCTCCGCGCCCTCTGCGCGCTCTGTGGTTCTTTCTTCCCAAGTCCCTAATCTCCAGTCCCAAGACCCTTCCCCCAAGACTCCAGTCTCAAGCCTCAAGCCTCTATCAGAACGGCGAGACCAGCCCCATCCGCAGGTAGGAGAGCGGGGCGCGCTGCTGCCAGGCCTCCTGATCCCCCGCCTGCCCAAGGGCCAGGGTCAGCAGGGGAAAGTTGCCGATGACGATGTTGCCCTTGATCTCCATGCCCTGGGTCCAGACAAGGGGACTGTCCCCCACCACCTGCCCGAAGTCCACGAAGGCGGCGGCGGTAAACTGCCCCAGTCCCATCCCCAGCACCTGCACCAGGGGCGCTTCCACCAGTGGCAGGCGCAGCTCCACTGTGCCCGACACCACTGGATTGCCCAGGTAGCTGCGCCCCAATCCCCGCAGGTTGTGAAGCTCAGGGGCGTCGATAAAGCCGCTCAACATGCCGAGCACCGAGCCGGGATTCAGGTACACCGGCGGGTCGGTCAGCAGGCCGATGCGGTCCTGCCGGGGCGGGGTACCCGTAAGGAGTGTCCCTACCCATCGGGCGAAAACCACCAGCGGTGTTTTGGGTATCTTCCGGTGAGTAAAGATCTCCACCTCCCTCCTGCCGTAGTCAAAATCACCGAACTGGGTGGTAGTATAGTGGTCATAGCGCAGCCTCAGGCCGCTGCCGCCGGGAGGCAGGTAGGCCACGGCCTGGTGGGGCCGCTGCGATTTCCACTGATAGAGCAGGGATACCCGTCCCTCACGCACATCTTCAGGCGGGCCGAAAATCGCGTCCTTATCCACCGGTATCCCCTCTATCGGCCGGCGGTGGAAGCCTCCCGCTGAAACGGCCACCGAGTGCTCGGATGTCAGGCGGCGGCCCAGGTTGAAGGGATACAGCGCGCCCGCTTCCAGACCGCTAATCTCCTCAAATAGGTAGCCGTCGCCGTAGCCCCTGATCCTGAACTTGAAATCCCGGTAGGCTGAGAAGTTGAGAAAGGGAGCGAAGCGGGCATTGTTCCAGGAGACCAACCCGCCCCAGTCCCGGTCCTGGTAAAACGCCTCACCCGCCAGCAGCAGCTGATTTTTGCCCAGGGCGTCCTGCCACAGGCCCAGCGCACCGATGCCGTTGATATCGGGCAGCACCAGCCGGGCCAGCGGCCGCCAGGTACCCAGGGAGCGGTAGGGCCGGGGTCCTTCCAGGGGGGGTACCTCGGCCAGGTCGACGGCCGGTACGGGAGTCTCGGGCTGCCCCTGACGCCAGCGGGCGAACTCATCCCGGATGACCAGCTCACGACTATCCACCCTCCGGTCAATTGGCAGCCGGCGCACCCGCACCGTGTCCACGTCCCCCAGGGTCATAGCCACCACCTCACCGGTGCCGGGCATGATCTGGGTGGTATAGATACCCTCGGCCACGTCGGTCATGGGGATTATCTCGCCTCCGGTGACGGGCACCCGGTACAGGTTGGGGGTGGAATTGCGGAATGAGGTGAAAATGATCCACCGGCCGTCAGCCGACCAGAGGGGCGCCAGGTCCTCTTCGGAATCGTTGGTCAGCTTGCGGTAACCCCGGCCATCGGCACCCACCACGGCAACGTCCACGTAACCGTCTTCCTCCTGCACGGCAAAGACGATCCCGGCACCGTCAGGGGACCACTGGGGGTCCTGCACCTGCACGTCGCCCTCGAAGGCGGTGAGGCGGGTAATATTCTCGCCGGCCGGGTCGGTGATGTATAGGTTGGTGGTCTGCCCCGGATGCGCGGCATACAGGATGTATCGCCCATCCGGTGACCAGGCCGGGTCGAGGGCCCGGGCGTCGCGGGTGAGCCACCGGGCCTTGCGGCGCTCCACGTCGATGAGCCGGATGTCGTGGACCAGCGAACCATGCCGCCCCCGGTGATACTCGCTGATGGCGATGGTCCTGCCGTCAGGCGACCAGGCCGGGTTGCCGCTGAACTGTCCACAATGGAGTTCAACACACTTATGGGCACTGTCAGTGCTCACTGTATAAAGGCTCCAGTCCCGCATGTCCTTGTCAGCCCGCCCCACTGCTGCAATACGGCTGCTGTCTGGCGATACGGCCAGCCCCCGCACGGCGCTCAGGCCGGGAATCGCCAGCGGCTCGCCCACCTCGTCGACGCCTTCCTTCTGGCCCCGGTAGCTGTAATAGTACGTGTTCATCGCGCGGCGCCATTCCTCATTGAACTGGGCCACCGTCTGCCCGGTTACTTTCTTGAAGGCCCGCTTGAACACGTACGGCAGGGTCAGCAGTTTCCGGCCCCCGATCTTAAGCTCATCCCGGTAGTGGACCAGTTTCGTGATGGTGGAATCGCCGTACTTGTCGGCAAAATAGAGCAGCTTGGCATAACCGGAGTCATGCGGGTTCAACAGCTTCATTTTATTCGTGTAGGTATGGACTTTCATCCGGCTGTCGCTCCGACCCACCCGCCATTTTTCGGTATAATACTCCGCCGTTCCTTCGATAAACCAGCCCGGGACCAGCATGAGGTTCCAGACCCCCAGCCAGGACCTCAGGCCGTTCATGAGCGCCACATGCTGAAACTCGTGGGCGATCACTTCCCGCAGCCACTTTTCCGAGCCGATAAACCATCCCGAGGCATCGTTCTGGTAGACCCAGATGAATATCTGGTTGGACGGCATGGCGAAACCGTTGGTGATTTCGTCTTCCGCGGTGAGAACCATATCGGTCCGGCCGAAGTCCTCCAGGTCCAGCTGGTCCATGATGGGCTGGTACACCTGCTCGGCGATGGCCGCCCCTCGGCGGGCCACGTCCTCAAGACCCTGGTGATAGTAGATGTTAAAGTGGTCGGTGGTGATGACCTGCCAGTCCAGTTCCGGGTGGGTCCGCATGTTCCACGCCCAGAACGACTGGCCCTGTAGTACTGAAAGGATAATGAATATGGTGAGGCCGATCCAGCGTGGGCAGGTAGCTGACCGGTGTCTGACCGTGGGCATTATGCTTTCCTTTTCCCTGGTAAATGATCCCGGGCAGAGCATCGCTGGGTCGGGGAGATCAGTTCCATCCCAGGGGATGCTGTCTAGACCTGATCAGAATGCGTCGGGCAAAAAGTCGATGGCCTCACCCGGAGGCCGCGGGTTCAGGCTCAGGTGAAGCCGCTTCCGGCCGGCTTACCGCATGGTAGAGTCTTGGTGGTGGTGCGGCTCCCACCGATGACCGCCGTTTTCATGCTAAGCAGCTTTTCCGCCTGGCGCTCCTTGCAGCGGGGGCATACGATGTCTTCCTCAGGTATTTCGCATGAAGCCACCAGTGTGCTGAAAGTGTTGCCGCAGGCACGGCAGCGATACTCGTAGATGGGCATCAGTCGGGTTTTACTTTCGGCTCTTCGTCCTTGTTGACCAGTTCATACCGCGCCCGCATTCCACCGGTGACGTTGGCAGCCTGGCGCTGGGCGCAGCCAACCACCAGGACTGTCACGCTGAGAAGCAGATAAAAGCAGCGCTTGACGTTCATACTGACTACTGTACGTATAACTGCATCAATAACCCTGGGCAGCCAGTCATTGATATCCACGGTCACTGGAGCCAACCCAGGCTCCTCTAACCATTACCCGTATCGCCATTAATGCCAGCGTATCAGCAGTCCGGGCGGTCAAGGCATGTCGTACCAGAGTTCCTGGCACTTGCGAAGGCCTTCCAGCAGCTTCTTTCCCGGATCCGCGGTAACGCGGTAAAATATGGAAGTGCCCTGCCGCCGTCGCTGGATAAACTTGGCCTCACGGAGGATCTTCAGATGCTGACTGGTCATGGCTTGAGTGAGGCCTACATGCCTTTGGATGTCAGTAACCTTCTCTTCATCGCTCTCAATGAAGTGCATGATCTGCAGCCGGGCGGGATGGCTCATAATCTTCAGCAGCGAGGCGGCTCTTACCAGGCTTGCTCGCGTGGGTGTTGGTGTATCTTTAGCGTTCATATTTGAATTTAAGCAATTTTATTATATTAAAACAATACGATATGTTTGTTTGCCGCTTTAACCTCATTCTTCTTCGCCAATATGTGATTTACATCACATCAGCAGTCCTGTAGACGACATCCTGCTTTGAATTCCGGCTAAAATGGCCAGAGCCGGGGGATCAGGAATGAGCCCAGCAGCCAGAAACCCATGTTGAGAGCAACGCCAAAACGGAAATAGTCTCTGAAATGGTAACTGCCCGGTCCGTAGACCATCATGTTGGTCTGGTAGGACATGGGGGTCATGAATGCCGCCGATGAGGCAAAGGCGACGGCTATCAGGAAGGGCCGCGCGTCCACTCCCAGCGCGGCGGCCAGGCTGAGGGCCACGGGCGCCACGATCAGGGCGGTGGCGTTGTTAGACACTACATTCGTCATCAGTGACGTTGCCAGGTAGAGCAGCGAAATCGCCACGAAGGGGACCAGGTCGGCCGGCCAGAGGCGGGCAAAGGCCAGAATTCCCGATGCAATATAACCGGCCGTTCCCGTAGTCACCATGGCATAGCCCACCGGCACGAAAGCGGCGATAAGCAGGAGAACCGACCAATCCACCGAACGATACGCATCCCGGATGTCAACGGCGCGTATGATGAGCAGTACCACCACGGCCAGCATCGAGCCGCGCAGGATATCGATCACTCCCGTACTCACCAGGACCAGCATGACCGGCAGGATCGCCATCACGACCCACCAGGATCGTCCCCGGTGCAGCTTGTATTCGGCCTCGGAGATGATAATCACATCGTCGGATCGGCGGAGTTCGTTCAGCCGGTCCTTGGGGGCCAGCATCAGGAGGGTATCCGAAGCCCGGAGGGAGACGTGGGCGATTTTCTTTCTCAGGGTGGAGCCATGGCGGCGGACCGCCAGCACGAAGGCCCCGAAGTGGCGCCGGAAGTCGAGGTCCCGCAAGGTCTTGTTGATAAGCCGACTGGTCGGGGTAATGAGAGCTTCCGCCAATACCTGCTCGTTGGCGGACAGTACCTCGTCGCTGAGCTTGATATCGGAAAGCAGGCTCACCCCCTGCTCCTGTCTCAGCCGCATGATGTTATCCACCATTCCCCTCACTATCATGGTATCACCGGGGAGGAGGGGCAGGTTGCGGATATTCTCGGTGGTGC
>CAZQOY010000156.1:5633-6015 GCA_964595095.1 uncultured bacterium
CGCTGCTTGTTCCGCAGGATGGCCAGCACGGTAATGTCATAGTTCTGATTGACCCCCACCTCCTTGCAGGTCTTCCCGGCCAGCGGGGAATTTTCCTTAACCCGCAGCTCGGTCAGGTAGGTGCCCATGTGATATTTCTGCGTCAGGGAATCGAGGCCGGCCCGGGACGGCAGCAGCCGCCGGGCGAATATCATGGTATAGGCCACTCCCGCCAGGGCATAGATCCACCCCATACGGGTGAACTCGAACATCCCCAGGGGTGGCATACCCGCCTCGGTAATGAAAGCATTGACAATGAGGTTGGTAGAGGTGCCGATAAGGGTGAGGGTGCCGCCCACGATCGCGGCGTAGGACAGGGGCAGCAGGACCTTGCTGGGGCTGA
>CAZQOY010000157.1:0-5953 GCA_964595095.1 uncultured bacterium
CCAGTATCCCCGCGAGCGGTGGCCCATCCCGGAGCGGCATATCGGCTTTGAGGAGGCTAAGTACAACGTCATCCGCTGCCGTCTGCACGTGGACATTGACGACTGCATCGGCTGCATGCAGTGCGTACGGGCCTGCCCGGTTGACTGCATCAAGATCGTGACGGTTAAGCTGCCTAAGCACACTGAGCTGGGTTCGCTGCCGGGCAGCACCCAGACCGGCACCACCTCCAGCGGTAGTACCAAGCGCCTGCTGGTGGCCCGTTTCGACATCGACCTGGCCGTGTGCATGTACTGTAACCTGTGCACCTACCCTTGTCCCGAGGATTGCATTTACATGGTGGGCGGTCCTAACGGTCACAGGCATCCCATTGACTACGAATTTTCCGAGCGCGACCGTAACCGGCTGGTGTACCGGTTTGCCACGGCCACGGATGAAGAGGCGGCAGTAGCAGTAGGCAGTAGGCAGTTGGTAGTGGTAGTGGCAGTCGAAGAGAAAGAAGAAGGAACAGGGGTCACACAAACCGCGGAGACTACACCCGCTCCTGCAACCAAAAAAGCCCCGGGGAAAGCGGGCGATATCCGGTCGGGGAAGTAGCCTGTTTATGGGTAACGTAGCATTTATCGGGATTGCGGTGCTGGTAGTGGTCTCCGCCTTCTTTGTGGTGACGGCCAGGAACCTGGTGTATTCGGCGGTGGCACTGATGGGCTCCCTGTTCGGCGTGGCGGGGCTGTACGTATTTCTATACGCTGATTTCATGGCCGCGGTCCAGGTGGTGATTTACGTGGGTGGCATCCTGGTACTGATCATCTTCGGGGTGATGCTGACGAACAAGATATCCACCCCCGTACTGATCCAGACCAGCATGCCCAATCGCCCTTTTGCCGCCGCGGTGGTTTTTCTCATCTTTCTCGGCCTGACGACGCTCATATTCCGCACCCCCTGGCACGAAGGTGCGGCAGGTCCGGCAGAGGGCACTGTAGCCACCATCGGCAATGCATTGATGACCAGATACCTGCTCCACTTTGAGGTGGCTGGCGTGTTGCTGCTGCTGGCCCTGTTGGGTGCGGCCTATCTATCGAGGCGGGAAAATGGATAGCCTCCAGTCTTATCTATTCCTCAGCGTTGTCCTGTTCTGCTTCGGGCTGTATGGCGTGATGACCCGCCGTAACGGTGTGGCGATCCTCATGGGGATCGAGCTGATTCTGAACTCGGCCAACCTGAACCTGGTGGCCTTCAATCGTTTCGGCGGCCTGTCAGAGCTTCTGCCGGGACACGTCTTTGCCCTGTTCGTGATCATCATGGCCGCCTCGGAAGCCGCGGTCGCCCTGGCGATCATCATCAACCTGTACAAGACCTTCCATACCGTGAACGTGGATGAAGCCCACGAGATGAAGGGGTAGGAATGGACCCGCGGACACAATTTGCGCTGATCATCCTGTTCCTGCCGCTGGCATCCTGCGTGCTGCAGATCTTCTTCGGGCGGCGACTGGGACCGAGGGGGGTATGGATTTCGGTGGCAGCCGAATTCGTCACCCTGATTCTTGCCTTCAGCATGCTGGCTACCGTGGCGCTGGGCACGCCCATGTATCACTACCCGGAGGTGGAGTGGTTCTCTCTGGGTACCTTCACTCTCACCCTGGGCTTCCAGCTGGACAACCTGGCGGTGGCCATGCTCATGGTGGTGGCTATCATCTCCTCCTTTGTCCATCTCTATTCGGTCGAGTACATGCGGGGCGATGTGCGCTATACGCGCTACTTCGGCTACCTGGGCCTGTTCACCTTCTCCATGAACGGCATCGTCCTGGCCCACAGCCTGATGATGATGTTCATATTCTGGGAGCTGGTGGGTCTGAGTTCCTATCTGCTCATCGGGCATTGGTTCGAGAAGGATTCCGCGGCCAGCGCCGGCAGGAAGGCGTTCCTCACCAACCGGGTGGGGGATATCGGCATGTTCATCGGTATCATGCTCTTCTGGACGGCCGCCGGCACGTTCACTTTCCAGGGGCTTTTCGAGGCAGTGGACGTGGAAGGCGCCAACCTTTTCGCCGGGCAGACTACCCTATTGACGGTGGCCGGGATCATGGTGTTCCTGGGTGCGGTGGGCAAGTCGGCCCAGTTCCCGCTGCACATCTGGCTGCCCGATGCCATGGAAGGCCCCACGCCCGTCTCCTGCCTCATCCACGCCGCGACTATGGTGGCTGCCGGGGTCTATATGATGGTGCGCATGTTCCCCATCCTGACGCCGGACACCCTGCTGTTCGTGGGGGCTATCGGCGCGGTTACCGCCGTGCTGGGGGCGCTCATCGCCATCACCCAGTTTGACATCAAGCGGGTCCTGGCCTATTCCACGGTGAGCCAGCTGGGCTACATGATTATGGCGGTGGGTATGGGGGCCCAGCAGGCGGCCTTCTTCCACCTGGCCACCCACGCCATGTTCAAGGGCCTGCTGTTCCTCTGCTCCGGCTCGGTGATCCATGCCATGCACCATGCGCTGCACGAGAAAGGTGACCATACTACAGACGCACAGGACATGCGCAACATGGGCGGGCTGCGCCGGAAGATGCCCATCACCTATATCACCATGCTGATCGGCGCCCTGGCGATTTCGGGCGTGCCCCTGTTCAGCGGCTTCTTGAGCAAGGACGCCATCCTGGCCGGGACGCTAGCTTTTGTCGGGGAGCATCACCAGTGGTGGGCAGTGCTGTTCCCCATCGCTGGTTTCGGCGCGGCGGCCGTCACCGCCTTCTACATGTTCCGGCTGATCTTCATGACCTTCCACGGCAAGCCCGCTGATGAAGTCGCCCATAAGCACATGGCCGAGACACCAGCCGTGATGACCGTGCCCCTGGTGGCCCTGGCGGCCCTGAGCTTCGCGCTTTTCTTCACTTTACCGGGAGTGAATCCTTTCCATACCGAGGGATGGTTCACCAGCGTGATCCCCCAGGCGGAGAACCTCACCGGCTTCCCTGAGCTGGGGGCCGAACACCTGGAGCACGGCTTCCACGAGGCCCACGGCAGCGCCATGGCAATTTCAATGACCGTAGCCGGCCTGGGTATTGCCCTGTCCATGATCTTTTACCTGCTCGGTTGGTTGAATCCAAAGACCTGGGCTGAGAAGCTGCGGCGCGTGGGGCTCTACCAGCTATCCTTCTACAAGTTTTACTTCGACGAGATTTACGACGCCCTGCTTTACCGGCCTTTCCTGTGGCTGACCGATAAGATCGCCTGGATCGACTGGGACCTGTGGGACCAGCGGTTTATCGACAGCTGGGGCCGTAACACCGTCCGGGTGGGCAACGCCTCCGGCTGGCTGGACTATCACTGGCTGGACCAGATTGTGATCGACGGCTTTGGCCGCCTGATCGATGGAATGGGCGCAATCGGGCGCAAGCTTCAGACGGGCCGGGTGCAGAACTACCTCATGTGGGCCCTGGCCGGGGCGATTATCGTTTTTGTGGTGGCGGCGAGTATCTGAGGCCAGGTCGTTATCATGTATGCCGAGAAGACCAATAGGAAAGCTTAAATGGACACTTACATTTTAACCCTTCTCGTATTCCTGCCGGTGCTTGGAGGCGGGATAATATTGCTGGTTCCGAAGGGACGGGCAGACCTGATCAAGTGGATTGCGGCGGGGTTTACCGGCCTGCAGGTCCTGCTGGCCTTCTGGCTCTTTGGCGCCTTCGACCGATCCAGCGACGTCATGCAGTTTGCCGTGAAAGCGGCCTGGATACCGACTTTCAACGTCAACTATCACGTGGGGGTGTACGGCCTATCCATGCCCATGGTCTTCCTGACGGCGCTGCTTTCCTTTGTTTCCATCATCGCCAGCTGGAAAATTGACAAAGCCCCCCGGGGCTACTTCAGCCTGTTCCTGCTGCTGGATGCCGGCATGATGGGGGTATTCGTCGCCCTGGACTTCTTCCTGTTCTACGTCTTCTGGGAGGTCATGCTGCTGCCCATGTACTTCCTGATCGGGATATGGGGCGGCCCCCAGCGGCAGTACGCGGCCATCAAGTTTTTCCTGTACACCCTCTTTGGGTCGGTACTCATACTGCTGTCCATGCTGGCCCTGTACTTTTATACCGAGCCGCATACCTTCAGCCTGATCACCCTGATCCGGGAGGCTCCCAAGATCGATGTGCAGCTATGGGGTATGGACATCAAGTGGCTGATATGGATGGCCCTGTTTATCGGCTTCGCCATCAAGGTGCCCATATTCCCCTTCCACACCTGGCTGCCGCTGGCCCACGTGGAAGCGCCCACGGCAGTGTCGGTGATTCTGGCCGGCGTGCTGTTGAAGATGGGGACTTACGGCCTGCTGCGGATCAGCTATCCCTTGCTCCCAGCTGAAACCGTTTACTTCGCTACTTTCCTGGCGGTGCTGGGGGTGATCAATATTATCTGGGGCGCGGCCAACGCCATCGCCCAGACAGACCTGAAGCGCATGGTGGCCTACTCGTCCATCAGCCACATGGGCATGGTGCTGCTGGGCATGGCGGCGGTGGTGAGCACCAGCCGCGGCGGCGCCCAGGCGGGCATGAACGGGGCGGTCCTGCAGATGTTCAACCACGGCATCATCACGGCCATGCTCTTCCTTTTGGTGGGGGTCATCTACGACCGGGCCCACCACCGCTATATTACCTATCCCAAGGATTATGAGGATGAGGCC
The DNA here is from genome assembly GCA_964595095.1 of uncultured bacterium. GTDB lineage: Bacteria > Fidelibacterota > Marinisomatia > SCGC-AAA003-L08 > TS1B11. Next base: position 4,671 of record CAZQOY010000157.1, read on the forward strand.
CTGCGGGGTCAGCCCGGCTTCGGGGGACTGGCAACCAATCTGCCCGTTTACTCGGGCTTCGTGGCCCTGGCCTTTTTCGCCGGCCTGGGACTGCCGGCCCTGTCGGCCTTCATCAGCGAGGCCATGTGCTTCATCGGCGGCTTCACCGCCTTTCGGACGCTTACCATCATCGGCACGCTGGGGATTCTGCTGAATGCCACCTATTTCCTGCGGGCCTTCCAGAGCATGTTCCTGGGGCAGCCGGTTGAGAAGTGGTCCGGGCTGAGCGACATGTCCGCCCGCGAGATTGGCTTCATGGCACCCCTGGCGGTGATCGTTATTTTCCTGGGCGTCTTCCCCCGGCCGGCCCTGGACATCATGGCCGCCACCATGGACCGCCTCATTGACCTGGTGACGCTGGTTTCGCAGGTCGCTGTTCATTGACGATTGAAGATTGTAGATTGACGATTGAAGATTCAAGATCAGGAATTGACAATTCAGATATTCTTTGCGTTCTTTGCGTCTTTGCGGTTGAAAAAAACATAGCTCCGAAACATGTCTAACATCCAAAGCCTGACCTATTTCCTGCCCGAGCTGGTCCTTGTCGGCTTCGTGCTGGTGATCATCCTGGTGGACGTGTTCTTCAGGGGCCGGAATCGCAACCGGCTTATCTGGCTGATGAGCCTGGCGGCGCTGGTCGCAGCGGCGGTGTTCCTGTTCCTGCAGGATAATCCCGCCGAGGCCATTTTCTACGGCGCATTGGCGGTTGATCCCTACAGCCGGTTCTTCAAGTGGATTTTCCTGTTGGCCACCGCCGTTATCTATATTGTCTCCCCCTATACCCGGGAACTGGATAAGAATCCCCGGCACGAGTACTACCTCTTCCTGCTGATCGTGGTCTTCGGCCTGTTTCTGATGGCCTCGGCCCTGGACCTGATCATCGTCTACCTGTCCATCGAGATAGTGAGCATCGGTTCGTTCATCCTGGCCGGCTTTCTTAAACAGGATCGGCTCTCCAGTGAGTCTTCCCTCAAATACGTCATCTATGGGGCCCTTTCCTCCGGCGTTATGCTGTACGGTCTGAGCCTGCTGTTCGGGATTGCCGGGTCTACCAATATATTCGATGTCCAGGCGGCCCTTGCCAGCCTGCCGGAAAAGGCCCACCTCACGCTGGTGGTGGCCCTGCTGCTGGTTCTGACCGGTTTTGGTTACAAGATTGCCATGGTGCCGTTCCACTTCTGGACCCCGGACGTTTACCAGGGCGCGCCCACCACCATCACGGCCTACCTGTCGGTGGCACCCAA
>CAZQOY010000158.1:0-4874 GCA_964595095.1 uncultured bacterium
ACATACCATCGACATCTTTACGTCGGATACAGTAGATGATACCCGATTCGCTTTTGTGGCGATCAAGCACAGCGCAGATTTGATTCAGTATATTCATGCGCCCCTCGACCTTATAAACGAGATTGGGGCGATCATAGGGGCCGATCAGTACTGCTGGATTTTCGAGACGCAACTGCCGGGCGATGTCGCCGCGAACTTGTTTGGTTGCAGTTGCTGTATATGCGTGTATTGCGGCGCCCGGAAAGGTCCCCTTCAAGCGCCCCAGTTCCCGGTATTCCGGCCGGAAGTCGTGCCCCCATATGCTGATGCAGTGGGCCTCATCCACAGCAATGAAAGAAATTTCGGTTGTTCTCAGGAACTCAACAAAACCGTCCGAGACCAGCCGCTCAGGTGCAAGGTAAAGGAGTTTTAGTGTCTTCTTATGAATTTGGGAGAACACGGCCTGCCGTTCCTTGATAGAAATCGTACTGTCGATACGCGCCGCCGGTACGCCACATTCATTCAGCGCGTCGACCTGATCTTTCATCAGTGAGATCAGGGGTGAGACCACCAGGGCCAGTCCCGTCGTGGTCACTGCTGGCGCCTGATAACAAAGCGATTTCCCGCCTCCCGTCGGTAAAACCACGATTGAATCCCGTCCACCCAGGACGCACTCCATGGCTTCCTTCTGCAACGGCAGAAAGCCGTCATAGCCCCAATACGTCCGTAATGCTTTTTCAATATCCCAAGTCATTTTTCTTCCATGATAACGGCTATATAGTGGGGTGTTCCTGTCAGTCTCACTAGCCGAACCTACGGCAATCTGCGCGAATTGAGCAAGTTCATTATCCGTCCCGCTACCACATCCCTCAGCAATGTTCGTGGGCATTGATACTGCGGCCCTTCGTAACTGACTTGTGAGACCATAAAGTTCTTCTTTTGGAAAGTTCCGGGTGCCCGCATAAACATCCAAGGCCAAATTATGAGCCTTTTCCCATACCTTCAGATCACGAAAATTCTTTAGGTTAATCTACCTCTTTTCTAACGCTGAACGCTGAATGCTGATTGCTAACATCCTCAACTAGGCTCGCCAACTGCTCCATAAAGTATTCATTTACCCCAGAAAATGCAACCGCCAGCAGGTCCAGCTACACTAGCAGCACGTGTAACTATTACACCATGATCGGCAGGGACTTCGACTCTTTCACTGCTGAGAGGACCATCATGGTCTCTATGTGCTGGACGCCGGGCAGGGCGCTGAGGGTCTCCATGACGAACAGCTCGTAGCTGGGTATGTCTTTGGCCACCAGCCGTAGCAGGTAGTCCGCCCGCCCGGTAACGTGGTAGCAGTCCACGATCTCGTCCACTTTCTGTATGGCATCGATAAAGCGGACGATGGCGTCGTGCTGGTGCCGGGCCAGGGTTACCTCTACCCGGATGACCAGGCCGATGCCCACGGCGGCGGGATCCAGCCTCGCGTGGTAGCCCTTGATCACCCCGCCGCGTTCCAGCTTCTTTACCCGCTCCAGCGCCGAGGCCGCCGATAATCCTACCTGTTTGCTGAGCTCGGCATTGGTCATCCGCCCCCGCTGCTGGAGCAGGGCCAGGATTTTCTTATCGATGCTGTCCAGTTTGTTCATGGATTCGCGCTACTTAACACCTTGAACTTGGAACTCGGAACTAGAAACTCGAAACACGTAACTCAAATCTTCCCCAGCGCCCGGTCCAGGTCGTCAATGATATCCTCCACGTCCTCGATCCCCACCGAGATGCGCACCAAGCCGTCGGTGATTCCGAACTCCCGACGCTCCTCCGGCGGCACACTGACGTGGGTCATGGAGGCCGGGTGCTGGATGAGGGTGTCCACCGTGCCCAGGCTCACCGCCAGGGTGCACAGGAAAACGTTGTTCATCACCGTGATTCCCGCCTCAAGACCGCCTTTAAGCTCGAAGGAGACCATCCCGCCGAAGCCCCTCATCTGCCGCAGGGCCAGCTCGTGCTGGCGGAAATGCTCCAGCCCCGGATAGATCACGTAGGCCACCTTGGGATGCTGATCCAGCCACCGGGCCACGGCCAGAGCGTTGGCGCAGTGGCGCTCCACGCGCAGGGCCAGGGTCTTCAGACCCTGGTTGATCAGCCAGGCGTCGAAGGGGCTGGGTGAGCCGCCCATAAGCTCCTTGTGCCGCCACAAGTCGTTGCGTACAAAGTCCAGGTCACGGGAGACCACCATCCCCCCAACGGTAGTACCGTGGCCGTTGAGGTACTTGGTAGTGCTGTGAACCACGTAGTCGGCCCCCAGGGCCAGCGGCTGCTGGAGAATGGGCGTGGCGAAGGTTTTGTCCACCGCTACCTTCCAGACCGTGGGCGTGGGCGACCTCGGACACCAGGGCGATGTCACACATGTCCAGGGTAGGATTTGCCGGCGTCTCCAGGTAGATCAGACCGGGACTTTTAACCTGCTTGATGGCCGCCGCTAGTTTCTCATGCTCGTTCATATGCACCAGCACGTGGCTGATCTCAATCTCCGGGAGCAGCTTTTCGATGAGCTCGGTGGTGCCGCCGTAGAGGCTGCCGTGGGTGATGACCGTGTCGCCGGGCTGTAGCAGGGTGAATAGCAGGGTGCTGATGGCCGCCATGCCCGAGGAAAAGGCCAGGCCGGCCACTTCCGGGCAGGGATCGCCTTCCCCGGCCCTCTGCCGCAGCTCCATCCCCTCCAGGGCAGCGACCTTCTCTTCAATGGCTTCCACGGTGGGGTTGTACCAGCGGCTGTAGATATAACCCTTTTCTTTACCGGTAAACTGGCGCCGGCCCTGCTCCACGTCCTTGAAGCCGAAAGTGGAGGTCTGGTAGATGGGGGCGACGTGGGCCTGGCAGATGTCGTCGGTCAGTTCCCCGGCGTGGATAGCGTGGGAGCTGTAGCCGTAGCTGATGGGTAGTCGTTTCATGATGCACCGATGTTTATTTGATAATGAGGCAATATTACTGAAAAATGTATGGCAATATCCGGTGAATAGGAAATATTATTTGACATAGCGGCCAAAAAACTCTACCAGGTAGCCTCGTTAATTAGGGCTTGGAATTTGGGAATTGACAATATGCAACTGTATACTAGTTGCATTATCGCGTCTGAATAACTAAACTTCCCTATGAACAAAGTGGAGAAGCTGCTCAATCGGTTCTTGTCAAAACCGACCGATTTCAGTTACCAGGAGCTTAAGCGTCTGTTGAGTGGCTTCGGTTACGAAGAATCGACAAAAGGCAGGACATCCGGCTCCAGGGTGGCTTTTATTAATGAAAAGACCAAGCACATCATCCGGTTGCACAAACCCCATCCTGGGCCAAACTTGAAGGCCTATCAACTTAAGCTTGTTGAAACCGCACTCCGAGAGGAGGGGCATATCCAATGAATGATACTCTAACCTATAAACAGTTTATCGGCTCGGTCCACTTTAGTGACAGGGATAAGGCTTTTTTCGGAAAAATCGAGGGCATCAACGACCTGGTCACTTTTGAGGGGCGAAGCGTGGAGGAGCTGACCACGGCTTTCGATGAGGCTGTAGAGGATTATCTCGAGCTTTGTCGTGAGGCGGGCAAGGAGCCGCTCAAATCGGTCAAGGGGAGTTTCAATGTCCGCATACCGACCGAGCTCCACCGGCAGGCCCTCTCCAGGGCGGCCCGCGAAGGGATTTCCCTCAATAGTCTGGTGAAAAAGGCCATTGAGCGGGAGGTAGCTGGCAGCGGGAGCAAAAGTCATGTGATAAACCCTAAGGGTGATCATTTCTAAGGGGAGTATCGTCAATGCCAACAAAATTTGAGACTCTAGTTCCTGATCATGAACCATTATTGGAATTAGAACCCGAGGAATTAGCGGGTTTTATTCTTGAATGCCTTAATACTCTACCAGAAAGGCATAGAGACTTAAATTCACATAACTTTTGTCTGCAAATTGATAATAGTAAATACCCTAGACAGTCTCACAAGGACATAAAAGAAGCCTTAATGGAGGCCTGGACATGGCTTGAAAGAGAGGGGCTAATTGCACCCAGGGGCCTGGCGCCGCTGAAGGTAAATGGGTTTTTGTCACCAGACGGGGGAAAACACTACAGCAAGCTTCTGACCTTAAGCGATACCACAAATCAAATATTCTACCTAAACAATTTCTCCACCCCATCCTCGCTCAGAAAGTTTGGCATCTGTTCGTTAGGGGCGATTACGACACGGCTATCTTTCAAGCCTTAAAGGCAGTTGAAGTCGCAGTAAGGAAAGCTGCTGGTTTTCCAGTGGAAAGCATTGGCACTGACCTTATGCGGAAAAGTTTTCATCCGGAAAGCGGCCCTCTTGTCGATTCCAAACTGCCAAAAGCTGAGCGTGAAGCCATTGGTAGCTTATTTGCTGGTGCCATTGGGATATATAAGAACCCACAAAGCCACAGAGATGTAAGCATTGATGATCCTGTTACCGCCGCTGAAATCATTATCCTTGCAAGCCACCTCTTGAGAATTGTCGATTCCTGTACAACCTCTGAATAACAAGAAAAACATAGGGCACACTGCGTTATGCCTGCCTACTGCCCCTCGTTTTTGCTCTCCAGGTAATTCTGGTAGATCCGCTCGCCGTCCGGGTTTAATACTCTCATATCAGCCAGCTCATCCCACATACCGGCCAGGGCCAGCATCTCGGCGATCTCTTCCACGTGCCCCGACAGGAAGATGGAGGTCTGACGCTCCTGGCCTTCGCGCTTGACTACCGTCTGTATGGACTTGTAGAATTGGCCCAGGGCCTTGCGCAGCTCCGTTGAGTCGGGCTTCTCACCGGCCAGGATGTCGAAGGCCTGGTAGAAGTAGGCTTTGCCCCGGCGCAGGTCCTGGTTGGCTGCCAGGCGTTCGGCCAGCCGC
>CAZQOY010000158.1:4884-5900 GCA_964595095.1 uncultured bacterium
CCAGAGAAGCGGCCCGCGTGTAATAGGGTGACCCGGCTAGAATTTCATATGTGTCCAGCTCCCCGGCGATAAGCAAGTAGGCGAAAAACTCAAGAAGGGAGGCCAGCGGGTCGAAGGCTAATGACAGGTTCACCGAACGCCCCGGCGAGTAAGGAAATGTTGCGTCGCGGATAAAATAGCGCTGGTCCTGGCGGTTGTTGAACAGAACCTGGGCCTGGTAGTACACCTCGTTGCCGATGTCAAGCGTGGACTGGAATACCAGCTGCACGTCCAGGTACATCTCAAGATCGGCGATGTCCTGTTCCCAGGGCGAGCTGATGTAGAACTGCTGGATGGCTTCCTCCAGTCCCTGCAGGTCCTGACGCTCTCTGTCCTTCAGACGCTGCACGTCCGTCTGAACCGAAACCTCGGTAAATTGAGCATACAGCGAGCCAGCAAGGACAACCAGGACGGTGATTAGAGCCTTTTGCATAGGTTAAAGATAGAATCATATCGACTCATTGCCAAGAGAAAGACATAATCGGCCCGTCCCCGGAAAACACCGTTGAAACGGTGTTGTAACCTTTAAAAAAGCGACTTACAGGAATTATTCAGTACGGGGCATGGGGCTGGTTCACGTGGCATGTTTCTGCCTTGAAAGGCTTTCAGACCTCTATCACGTCCCGCCGGAGAAACTACTGGGCGGTCCATATCCGTCATAAAGTCGAAATACCGGCCTGAAAACAGTCCATAGGCCGCAATCCCCCGGGAAAGCCCCGATCGGGAACCATTCAACGCTACGGACCGTTAGCCTATTGCAGCGGAAAAGGTTGTAAATCGAGCAGCCTGTACCTACATTTACACGGGAGGAGGCTTATGGTGGGACGTATACTATTTCGATCGACGCTCCTGCTCCTGTGCGGGATTTGGCTTGCCGGATGTATCCCGTATGCCTCACAAAGGGATGACCCCCGCTTTGCGGGTTACCACCGGGCCGACCCCTCCCAGGGCGTAACCGCCGCTATCAGTGACCGGGA
>CAZQOY010000159.1:0-1055 GCA_964595095.1 uncultured bacterium
ATAGTCACTGTGGATGATATCGTCGACGTGATCCGGGAGGAAGCCACCGAGGATTTCCTGCAGATGGTAGGGGCCGGCAAGGACCGCGAGATCCTGCTGAAACCTGTACTTCAGAACGTCCTGACACGCCTGCCATGGCTCATGGCCAGCTGGGTGGGGGGTCTGCTAGCCCTGGGTGTTATCAGAGCTTTCGAGGCCGAATTAAAAAGCGTCATTGTCCTGGCGGGCTTTATCCCGGTCATTATCGGCATGGGGGGCAATATCGGTACCCAGAGCAGCACCATCACTATACGTGGGTTGGTAACCGGTCGGGTGAACATTAAGCGCGCCTGGAATTTTATCGGCAAGCAGCTGTGGGTCGGAATTATTCTTGGGATTTTCTTCGGGCTCTTGCTGGGTCTGTTGGCTTGGGCTTTTAATGAAGACCCCTGGCTGGGGATGGTTGTCGGGCTTGCCATCAGCTCGGCTATGGTGCTGTCCACGCTCCTGGGAACCCTGGTCCCCATCATTCTCCAGCGCCTGGACGTGGACCCGGCGGTAGCAACGGGCCCCTTCGTCACCACCAGCGCCGACGTCCTGGGTGTGCTAATTTACTTCATGCTGGCTAAAAGCCTGCTTGCGCTGTAAGCAACCGGTTGTTCATGAACCTTGTCCTGATAATCTTCCAGGGCTGTCTGGTGGTCTACCTGCTGGCCCTGCTCTGGTTTCTGCTGGGGTTGTTACGGTCCGACCCGACCCGCACCCATGACCAGCCCGCGGTATCGGTTATCGTGTCCGCCCGCAACGGCGATCCCCACCTCTCCCGGTTGCTGGCTCGGCTGCTGGACCAGGATTATCCCGCAGCCAAACTGGAGCTGGTCATAGTAGATGACGGTCTCTCTGAATCTTCCAGAGTCGCCCTTGATGAGACGGCCGGCAGGGATCAACGCATCAAGGTAGTGAGCTCCGCCTCCGGCGACCAGCGGCTGGCCCATAAGAAACGGGCCCTTGACGCCGGAATCCGCCACAGCCGCGGAGAGGTGCTACTATTCACCGACGTGGACTGCCAGATGGGA
>CAZQOY010000159.1:1065-5782 GCA_964595095.1 uncultured bacterium
GGGAATGATCAGTTATTTTGCCCCTGGTATTGATTACGTGGTAGGCTGGTCGCAAGTGGCAGCGGGTTTAAGCGGGGGAGATGACCTGGGGCTGACGGAGTCAGCGGCACCGTTCAAGGTTTTTGAGCGGCTGGACTTCACCATGCTGATGCTGGCAGCTCGGGGCGCAACCATGATGGGTACCCCCTGGGCCAGCTCCGGGCAGAACCAGGCCTACCGGCGCTCGGTTTACGAACGGGCGGGGGGCTATCAGAAGCTGGCGCACCGCCTTCAGGGGGACGACTCCCTGTTCCTCCAGTTGGCACGCCGGCGGGCTGAGGCCCGGGTAACATTTGCCACCGATCCCGACTGCCGAATCGTGACCGATCCCGCCGAATCCCTGAAACAGCTCATCTACCAACGCATCCGGTGGGCCGGAGACGCAGTGGCCATGTGGCGGTTTAACCCGGCCTTTTTATCCATCTCCGTCGCAACCTTCGGCGTCAACGCCCTGATCATTGTCCTGACCCTGGCCGCCCTGGCCGATTCCGCCGCCGTCCTGCCAGTGCTGATCCCGGGCATTCTACTTAAAGCACTGGTTGAGGTGACGCTCCTTTTGGTCGGCAGTATAAAGGTTTCTCTGGGAGACCTGCGGCGGTATTTTCCGCTGTGGTTCCTGTTGCAGATCCCTTATGTGACTCTTATCGGTCTGGCTGGCTTCTGGGGAAATCGTTTGCCCTGGCACCGCCGGTCTCCGGGAAACAGAAGACTGGCTGGGAATAGCTTCATGTAATACTTGATCTAACTTCCCATGCTAAACAAGCAGGCAATATTAACCTTACCTAATCAAAGCCCCCTCAGGGTTTGGGCTGTGTTAGGGGCGCTGTGCCTGCCCGTCATCCTGGCGGCCCAGCCGCTATCGTACACAGTATCATGGCTGGGAATTCCGGTGGTTGATGTGACCATAACCATGGCGCAAAGCGACTCAAACTGCTACGCCGAGTACCACGCACAAACTCGCCCGTGGTTCAACCACTTATACTCCGTAGACAACTATCACCGCATCTGGGTGGACCCGGCAGAGGGTTATCCCATCCGGTATGAAAAGCACATCAACGAGAACGGCCACGCGGACTCCCTCTGGGCCAATTATGAACATAACCCCCGGCGGGTAGTCTACGCCAATGGACTCGTGCGTCCCTGGCGAGAAGGTGCCCACTCGCTGTTCAGCGGCCTGTTGTGGGTCCAGCGACACCCTTGGATCGACGGTGAAGAACGAGTCCTGCAAGTGGAGGTGGAAGGAGTAATCTGGCAGGTCACGGTGTCTTGCCCGGATGCTGACGATACCGGTGAACAGGGAAGTTCGCCGGTCAAAATGTGGGCGCGCTTCGATTGGAAGCTGTACGGCGAGCCGGTCCTGAGTACAACCGATATACTGACCCACATGCTGCCGGGCGAGGGACACCGGCTCCGGTTCGGCCTGGACCGGGAGCAAAACGATGTCAAGTGGATTGAGTTTGGCTCAATCCCCTTCCAGGTGCGGGCAGAATTGAATTCCGTTCCTGAACAACCCTGATGTAGATTCGGCTCCAGGGTAAGCCGGTATGCGATTTGCCATCAGAGGTTTTTTCCAATCCTACTGGAAGGCGTTTGCCATTGTCGGGGGGATCGCCGCTGTGGTAGTGGTGGGCCTCTACTTTAGCGTGGACGCCAAGGCCCTGGCGCTGTTTGCCCTGGTGGCCGGCTTCATCACCAACGGCTTCGTGGCGCTGGCAACTCTTGTTTCCCTGATTCCCGTGGTGGGGCCTCTACTCGTAAAGGTCCTCTCCATTCCCATCTTCTACCTGTTCAATGCCCTGGGCTACCTTTTGTCGGTCCTGGCCATCAAGAAAGGCTACGGCGCCGAGGTGGTCAGCTACCGGGTGCTTACCATCATCCTCCTGGTTGGTATCGTGATCGGCTACATCATCGGTAACCTGGTCCCACTGAGGTGAGCAGGCCCGATTAGGCGTGACTTGGATTTTTTAACCACCAAGACGCCAAGGGCGCTAAGAAGTGGCAGGGGCAGGGGGAAGAGAAAAGAAGACTAACCGCAAAGCCCGCCCTGAGCGAAGCCGAAGGGACGCCAAGGGCGCAAAGGTTTTTATTGAAGAAAGAAAAGGCAAGCCCCAGCTTTTAGCTTCCAGGGGACGTTTGTTGGAATTATCTTCAGATAGTCAATATGGATTAAGGAACTAACGTGAAGTTAAAAGTTGTTTTGGAGCCTAGCGAGGAGGGCGGATATACGGTCTATGTACCCTCACTCCCCGGCTGCATCAGCGAGGGGAATACCCGGCAAGAAGCCCTGGCGAATATCCGGGAGGCTATTGAGCTGTATCTGGAGCCAGTGGAGGACGACCAAGTTGTCGCCGAAGGCGCTGAGGCACATGAACTGGTTCTGTGACCAAAGTACCTAGTCTTCCCTATACCAGGATTATCCATGCCCTGCAACGGGATGACTGGACTGTTGTTCGTCAAAAAGGGAGCCACATCAGGCTACACAAGCGCTTAGGTGATGACTTTTTAAAGCTCACCGTTCCTGCTCATCGACCGGTTAAGCGCTCTACTCTAGCCCATATCGTTAAGCAGGCACAGCTGGATGTGGAACAGTTCCTTGAATGGGTGTAAACCGCCAAGGCTTGCCATGAGCGAAGCCGAAGGGATGCAAAGAAATTGTTATTCCCTCTGCGCGCTCAGTGTCCCTTCGATCCGCCAGATGGCGGACTCAGGGCATGCCTCGGGGGTGAAAATTAACGGGCCTGATCATTTTCGTGATAGATCCAGTAAGTCTATATGATCTTTTAGCTCCTCAAATTCCGGGTCCTTGTGGACCAGGGTGGCCTGGCGGCGGTAGGCCAGTGCGGCGATCCAGCCGCCCATGGCCGAGATTGGGAAAGCGCCCCGGACGATGCCGGCGGAGATGATCTCGTCCAATTCATTTTCATAATTGACTTCCAAACCCAGCTGCATCGTGGTTCTCAAAAGGAAATCGGCGGCGCTCTTGGAATGGTTACGGAAGGTAGTGTAATAGATCTCGTAGAGGGTAAGGAAGGAAATAATGTACCGGTTGTCCCGGCCGCGAAACAGCTCATCAAGTACCTCAATCCCGGACTCGGCCTTGAGGAAGGTAAGGATCGCCGAGGTATCAAGGACGTAGGTCTTAATCTTCCTGCTCCCCGTTGAGCCGGCGCTGCGCCAGCAGGTCCGCCACCGACGGGCCGATGTGCCGGGCAATGCCCCTCAGTTGCTCGAACGGGTTCTCCGGGATGGGATAGACCACGATGCGCCCCTCTTCCACTTCCCAGTCGAGCATGGTCCGCTCGGTAATGTCAAACTCCCGCCTGATCCGGGCCGGGATGGAGGTCTGCCCTCTGGAGGTGACTTTGGTTTTCAACTTAATACTTCAAGATGCGGGTGTTATTCTTGCACTTTAATCATATTGCTTACCAATTGTTATTTTACAAGCAATATTATTAATACGCAAGAAATATTATGGCATTGCTTGCGTTCCTGGGGGGAAGTTACTTGCCGTCGAGGCCTGCCCGTTCGGCTGAGCTCACGACGAAGCCTGAGCTCTGACGAAGGGCCTGCCCTGAGGTCCGCCAGCCGTCGGAGCAGAATAGCACCCAGGCAGGACGGAGGCCAGCGAGGGGACCATCAGACGGGCGGCGAGAAGGGAGTCTTGGCATAGCCGTGGCTGCAGCCGTAGCAGAACCAGTGATCGCCGTCATCCTGCAGCCGCACCAGCTTGGTCTCCTTATCGTAGCACCGCTGGCAGTAGGGGCCGTCTTTCGTGTCGTCCTCCACCAGGAAGTAGACCCCCTTCTCGAAGGTCAGTCGGCCCTTGATCTTGAGCTCCTCCTCCAGCCGGCCAATCTTCTCCTTGAGCTCGGCGTTCTCCTCTTGCAGTTCCAGGGCCGCCTCCCGCAGGGCCAGGATCTGCTCCTGGGCTTCGGTAGTTTTGCCCTGCTTGAGGAGGGCAACTATATCTTTGTAGCGTGGCAAAGTCATTTCCTTTTCCTCCCTCGTCCTATGCTGCACTTCGGCAGCCTCCTCCAGTTCCCAAAGATGCCGGCCAGGTCGGCGGCGTGCTCCGTAATCCCCAATCAACAATCATTAATCTCATTCTTTGGCCTGATATGTTCCTCCTTTGCGCCCTCTGCGTGCTCTGCGGTGAAAAAAAACTGCTCCATCCTCCCTAATCGACATTCATCATTCGACATTCAACATTCCTTCCAACCCCGTTTGTGCAGCGCGCGCCCGTGCTCGAAGATGTCGGCCAGGTCAGCGGCGTGCTCGATGGTGAAGCCAGCGCTGACCAGCAGGCGGTGGACGTCGTCCCGGCTGAGGTGGACGTTGTGAGCGGCGCAGTGCCAGATGAAGTGGTAGAACCGCTGCCAGTCACGGTTGCGAAGGGCGCTCTTGTTGGCGCGGTCCACGAAGCGGTCGAACACCTGCCGGGCCATGACAGGCAGGTGGGGCTCGGTGGCGGCCTGGGACTGGACCTGCAGCTTGCGGATAGTGTTGTATTTCCGGTTATACTGGTGCAGCAGCGGTTTGAAGATATCGCGGGCGGCGGTTACGTAGGCCCGGTAGGTAGGCGGATCGGGTTGCCAGCGGGCGGCTTGGACCTCGACGGTCACTCGGTCCGGGGATTCGGGTACGGCGATAATGCGGCCCGTCAACTCACGGTGCTGGG
>CAZQOY010000160.1:0-5709 GCA_964595095.1 uncultured bacterium
GTCAGGGACTCCTTCAGTTTGTTGATTCCTACCGGAACCTGACCCGCATACCCAAGCCCGATTTCCAGGTATTTCCCATCGCTGACCTTTTTGCCCGGGTGGACCGGCTCATGTCCGAACAGCTGGCAGAAAGGTCTATTGAATTGCGCACGTCGATAGATCCATCCAGCCTCGAGCTGACGGCGGACATGGGACTTATCGAGCAGGTAATCATCAACCTTATCCTTAATGCCATTCAGGCCCTGGATGGCCAGCCAAGCCCCCGCATCGATCTTGCTGCCAGTTTGAATAAATCCGGCCGGATAATCGTCGATGTGGTGGACAACGGCCAGGGCATCCTGGAGGATGTCCAGGAAAAAGTCTTCATCCCCTTCTTTTCCACGCGGAAACAGGGTACTGGTATCGGCCTGGCTATCTGCCGGGAGATCATGCGACTGCACGGCGGTAGGATCGGTGTCCGCTCTGAGCCTGATATTGAGACAGTTTTTACGCTGAAATTCTAACTTACCCTGCTGCAATTAGTCTGCCACCCACAATTGTAGCACTTGCGCACATGGCGACACCGGGTGTCCCGGGTGGCGGCGGTATACGCGGGCATCGCCTACGTTATCTTCGAGATTGTGGACGCCACCTTCGAGCCGCTGCGCTTGCCCAACTGGGCTAGCACACTGGTCATTGTAATCCAGGCCCTCGGTCAGCGCCGGGAGCCTTAGTATTATCACCAGTTGGCAACTCGATGTCATCCGGTTATCCCATGCATGGCAATGAACAATTTTGTGAGAAGGGTGATAAGAAGTGTCTTCGGGCTTCCAGACTGTTATATTTAAAACCGCTCATTAACTGAGGAACCCCTTGTTGTTCATTCACATCGTGTCGCTGATGACGCTGGCCCTGGCCTCACCCTCTTTTATCTGGCGCTGTACCAGGCAACGCCGCCCGAATGTCGTTATCTTCCTGACCGATGATCAGGGTACCCTCGACGTAAACTGCTACGGTGCCCAAGATCTATACACCCCCACCATGGATGAACTGGCCCGCACCGGCGTGCGCTTCACCCAGGCCTATGCCCATACCGTATGCTGTCCGACCCGTGCGTGGCTGCTGACCGGCCGCTATCCGCAGCGAAGCGGTGTCAACGTCTGGATGCAGGGCGATGCCCATGACGCGGAAAAAGGCTCGAACATGGCCGTTTCCGAAATCACCCTGGCAGAGGCACTCCGGGAAGCGGGATATACCACCGGTCTGTTCGGCAAATGGCACCTCGGGGCGCATTTTGACCATGGTCCAACCGAACAGGGCTACGAGGAATTTTTCGGTATTCGCGACGGATTTATCGATAATTACCGACATTACATGCTCCACGGTCGTGGCTATCATGACCTTTACGAGGGGAAACAGGAGGTCTTTGCCGATGGTAAATTTTTCCCGGATCTGATCACTGCCCGGGCCATCCGGTTTCTTGAAAAAAACAAGGAGCGACCGTTTTTCCTGTACGTACCGTTCAACACGCCCCATTATCCAGAGCAGCCCGATCCGGATCTCGAGGAGCATTATGCTCACCTGCCCGAGCCGCGCCGCTCCTACGCCAGGGTGATCACAACCACGGACCGGCGCATGGGTTTAATCATGCAAAAACTGGAGGAACTGGGCCTGCGCCGGGACACGATTGTCATCTTCATGAGCGATAACGGACATTCCGAAGAAGACTACCAGATCAATGTGGACGACCACACCAGCGGCTATCCCCGCGGGCATAACTACGGCGCCAACGGCGGAGGGGGATATACCGGTAAATGGATCGGGTCCAAGAATACTTTCCTCGAGGGCGGGGTCCGGGTTCCGGCTGTTATCAGCTATCCCGGTGTTTTACCGGAAAACGTGGTCCGTGACCAGGCCATCACTGTCGGCGACTGGTATCCCACCATCCTGGGGCTGTGCGGGATTGCAACGCCCGATATCAAGCTGGACGGCCGCGATCTTCGTGGCGTGATTCAATCACCCTCAGCGGCAGCCCCTCACGACGCCATACACTGGCAATGGCATGACCGCTGGGCCGTCAGGCAGGGGGACTGGAAGCTTATCAGGGAGCGGGAAAACCGGCGAATGCTGGTAAACCTGGCGGACACCGAACCGGAACGGGTAGATTATTACAAGGAACGGCCGGACATCGTGACTCGTTTAGAGGCTTTGCATGACGCCTGGGAAAAAGATGTCATGGCAGAGGGGTAACCCCCGTGCATTCCCCAAACCGAGCCGGTCATTCTTCGGAAGCCTCACGTTCCCTGGGTCCCTTTAACGGGAAGTTGTTAAAGTAGCGACCCTTATCCAGGAAGAAGTACCGCCGGAAAATAACTGGTATCTCCACCAAGAAAAAGTTCGAGTTATCGTTGGTGGCGCGGATCTCCGACGAGAAGCCTACACAGCTTCTCGAACTTCTTGCTCTTGTATTTTCTGCCTCATCTCGAGACTCCGCATTCGATTAAGGGAGAACGCGAATTCCAGGCCTCTGAATTGAGCGAGATCACCTGTGAGGTTCGGATCCAGCACGTCCAACCCTTCGCGCTGGATGTCTTTCATGACCAGTTCAACGATTTGTTTGAGATCCTTCTCGTCGTCCATGTACTCCTTGGCGTACAGGATAGTACGTCCAATCGCCTTTGTCTGAGCTTTCTCGACGAGTTGCTCGACGTCAGACAGATCGACGCTGGTCCGGCCAAAGATGAGCCGCCTGGGTTCCGGGACCGTTATCCTGAGATGGCCGTATTCGTTATGAGGATCGAGTCCGTCTTTCATGGGAAGGCGCTGTCGCGGTCTTTTAAAAGTGTGATCGCCTTCTGGTGCTCTTTCCGTCGTAAAGCGTGTGGCAATCGCACGAGCACGTTCACTTACGTCATGTGGTTCAAATTCCGTCATTTGAATTACGCAATCCGCGACGCTGAGATAATCGCCCGATCCTCCCATTACGAGGATGGTCGAGATGTCGTGCTCTTTGTAGAGCTGTCTCACTCTGTCGACAAATGCAGTGATTGGCTCGTGCTTCTTAGCAACCAGCTCCTGCATGCGTTTGTCGCGGATCATGAAGTTCGTCGCGCTGGTGTCTTCATCTACAAGGATAACCTTGGCCCCGATTTCCATCGCTTCACTGATGAAAGCCGCCTGAGATGTGCTGCCGCTGGCGTTCATAGTGGAAAATGAAGTAGTCGCCTCCTGAAGCGGGATATTATTGATAAAGGCCGAGATGTCGGTCTTGACAACACTCCTGCCGCTGGCAGCGCGCACTTTCACTGTTTCGGGCAGAGAGACACAATATTCCCTGCCGTCCCCAGGGATGTGGTTATAGATACCCAACTCCAACGCCTGCAGGAGCGTCGATTTGCCATGGTAGCCACCCCCGACGATGAGAGTTATCCCTCTGGGAATCCCCATGCCAGTGATGGTGCCCGCGTTAGGGAGATCGACGCGTACCCGTAAGCTCTCCGGCGACTTGAACTGCACGACGGTTGATGCCGCGAGCGGCCTTTGGTCCACGCCGCTCGCCCTCGGAAGAACCGCACCATCCGCGATGAAAGCCACCAGATCGGACGAGCACAGGCTGTCGCGGAGAAACTCGGCGTCTTCAGCGGTCCCGAGATGCTGGTTCAGAGCTTCAAGATCCAGGCATTCAGCAAAGAACGATGCCCGCACAATCTGCGGCAGCTCCTCAAACAGCATGATTTCCGCGATCTTCGTTTGGATAGCCCTACCCGAGGCCGGCAGCCCCAGGAAGAACCGCGCTTCAACAAAATCTTCATTGAGGACTACCGAGCTGCGCTCAAGGATCGCCTGTCCCGGCTCGGCAATAGTAATGATGCCGCTGTTTCCGGTGCCGCGTCTTCCCTTGCTGATTGTCACACATTGGCAGTAGAACTGTCGTGCCAGGTAGTCCCGCAGGGCAATCTCTCTGATGCGGGAAGTCGTCAGTCTACCGGGAAAACCGGCTTTATCGCGCGGGACTCTAGCCCGATACACGCCTGTGCCAGGCGGCGCATACGGGTCCTTGGGGATCCGGTCGATGTGGAGTTCAAAGTGTGGAAACATCCAGGGACCTTTCAGTGACTGGTAGGCCGCATAGTCTTTGCCATCAAGGTGCTGGAGTTGCTGCTTTAATTGCTCGAATGATTTCATGGTTTCCCCTTCAGCTCAGAGTAGTCCCGCGCGGGCTGTCTGAAAATCTATTTAACTAACTGTCAATCCTGGCCTATTGACGATAAATTCTTCAATTATTTTTGATTTCCCATGTTATAAACTATAGTTTATAATGTCAACTGTAGTATATGTGGGAGTTCCCCCGGAATATCAGGTGAAATTGAGCGATATCTGCCATGCAGGGCGTTTGGCTCCGTCAGGATGCCGGACAAGCCGCCGGGGCCTGTTTGGGTCTCCCCACTGACCGGGGAGCAAGGACCGGCGCAAAATTGAACAAAATCTATACAAAATACCGTTTTTGGGGGGGTATTCCCCGACGAGAGCACTGTTGAGGTGGTGTACAGTTTTCCGGCCCCGCTACACTGCGTTACCCCGCCTTCGGCCCCGCTGTTAGCGGGATTTAAGACGGGACTAAAGGCGCGGGGTAAACTCGCTCGCGACGACAGATTGCTGCGGTATGTTGCGGGCTTTTTCATGCGGAGGGAATATAAGGAAACGGAAAGGGGCTGTCGTTCGCGGGGTGCGCGGGGTGCGCAACCTCACCCCTACTTCAGCAGCACCATGCTTCGACAGGCTCAGCAGGACACTTTATTTGAGTAGAACCATCTTAATCGACTTTCTATACCCCAGTGTCACCAGCCGGGCGATGTAGATGCCGGAGGGGACCTCGCGCCCCAGCCGGTCCCGGCTATCCCAAATCACCTGTAGATACCCTGCCTCAACGTTCCCATCCACTAACCTTGCCACCTCCCGGCCAAGCAGATCATAGACAATCAGCGTTACATCCCCAGCCTTCGGCAGATCATACCGAATAGTCGTATTGGGATTAAATGGGTTCGGGTAATTCTGATGTAATGCGAACTCAGTAGGTATCGGCAAAACCTCTATGGTGGTTTCGCCTAGTCCTATGATGCGCCCATCCTTATCTACTGCCTCGATGTAGACCCCAATGTCCACTGCCTCCCGTCCAATGATTTCCATATTGACTTGCACTTCAATTGTGTTGCCTGGTTCAATCGGCATTGCAAGATCAATTTCAGTTACGCCTGCCTCAGCCCAATTACGCTCCAGTTGCAGACCGAACCTGCTGGAATCTGATAATTCGGGATTAAGATGGACCTTATCTGACGGATAGGTTATTTGCAGGTGCAGTGCTGCAAGATTCGTCAATTTCTCAGTCTGAATTAGTATTCTACCGTTTTCGTAAGACACCTCTGGCGAAATGATAGGTCTATCAGCGATAATCTTGGCAAGCGGAGAAGCATATTGGCTGTACCAGTCCCACATGCGGATGAAAGTGATGAGGTCCCTGCCGTTGAAGTCACCATCGGGCTCCATCAGTAGGCGAGGCACAGTACCTGATGATGGCCCCAGTTCAAAGGTATAGTCCTTGGCGTACCACGCAGTTACAAATCTCGTCAGGTCCTCGAAATTAATGGTGAGTGATGAGTCAAAGTCTGCATAGGGCAGCACGGTGTAGGTGTAGGTAGTGTCGTCGTAGGGGGAGCCTTCAGGAGTGCCATT
>CAZQOY010000161.1:0-5689 GCA_964595095.1 uncultured bacterium
ACGACCCCGACTCCCGCAAGCCCCACGTCCAGGCCGGTACCATCGAGGTTGACCTCGCGCGCCGGGACTTTACCATCAACGCCCTGGCCGCCTCCATCCACCCTGACACGTTCGGGGACCTGGTGGACCCGTTCCGCGGCGTCCAGGACATGAACAGCGGCATCCTCCGCACGCCCCTGGACCCCGATACCACCTTCAGCGATGATCCCCTGCGCATGCTCCGAGCCGCCCGGTTCACCGCCCAGCTGGGTTATCGTATCGTGCCCGAATGCCTGGAGAGCATCACCCGGCAGAAGGAGCGCATCGCCATCGTCAGCCAGGAGCGCATCACCGACGAGATCATGAAAACGCTGTCGGCGGACAATCCCAGCGTCGGTTTCGTCATCCTGAAGGAGACGGGCCTGCTGGCGCACGTTTTTCCCGAGCTGGACGCTACGTCCGGAGCAGAGGTGCGCGACGGGCAGGGCCACAAGGACGTTTTAAGTCATACCCTGCAGGTGGTGGATAACGCCGCCGCGGTCAGCCCCAAGGTAGAGCTGCGCTTCGCCGCCCTGGTACACGACATCGGCAAACCCCGGACCAAGCGCTACGACGACCAGCGGGGCTGGACCTTCTACCACCATGAGGAGGTAGGCCGCAGGATGCTGCGCGAGGTGGCCCAACGCATGCGCCTGTCCAACGATCTGCGGGATTATCTCATGAAGCTCACCCGGCTCCACCTGCGCCCCATCGCCCTGGCCGGTGAAGGCGTCACCGACAGCGCGGTACGGCGGCTCATGTGTGAAGCGGGGGAGGAGGTGGACGACCTGATGATCCTCTGCCGCGCCGACATCACCACCAAGCAGGCCGCCCGGCAGACCCGCTACATGGCCAACTTCGAGCGGGTGGAGGCCTTCATGGCCGACGTCACGGTACGTGACGAGATGCGCGCCTTCCAGTCGCCGGTGCGGGGTGATGAGATCATGGTGGTGTGTGGCATCGAACCGGGACCGATGGTGGGGCGGCTTAAGACGGCTATCGAAGAGGCCATCCTGGAGGGCCACATCGAGAACACCCGCGACGCGGCCCTGGCCTACCTGCACGAGATCAAGGACGAACTCCTCGCTGCCGGCGATTGACCGATTGCCGGTTACCCTTCTTTGATACCGTATTATGTACCCTGAGCAAAAAAAAGCTTGCGGCCAGTGCTGTTTTAGTGTTATACTCATGTGTAACACTAAAGCGGTTTAACAATGCTGGCGGCAAATAGATCAGAATTACTCAGACTGGTGGGGCCTCCCGGCGGAGACCCAGCTCAGGTGATGAGCTTTGAATCCCGGAAACACAACCGCCGGTCAATCCGGTTGAAGGATTACGATTATGCGCAGTCAGGGGCCTATTTTGTTACGGTTTGCGCTCACCGGTTGGCAAATCTGTTCGGGGAGGTTGTAGACGGCAAAATGATATTGAATGCGTTGGGTCTGATCGTGGAGGAAGAGTGGCGGGAAACGCCCGAGATCCGGCCCTACGTGGATCTCGATGAATACGTGGTAATGCCGAATCATCTTCATGGTATCATTATGATTGTCAATGGTAGGGGCACGATGCATCGTGCCCCTACGATGGAACGTTTCGGCAAACCTGTTTCAGAATCTTTACCAACCATTCTCCGGGCCTTTAAAGCTGCCGTTACCAGGCGCATCAACCGTCTGCATGGCACCCCCGGCCAGCCCGTCTGGCAGCGGAACTATTACGAACATATTATCCGCGACGAACGCTCTCTCCACCACATCCAGCAATACGTCGACAATAATCCCCAGCGGTGGCAAATGGACCGGTACAATCCGGATGCTAACGGCCAAGATGCCTTCGATCCCCGGCTGGAAGGAATTGCATGACCATCAAATTCGACCATAAAACCCCCATCTACCTGCAGGTGGCCCGGATGATCCGGGATGCGGTGGTGGCGGGCGACCTGCCCGAGGGCGAGGCCATCCCATCGGTGCGGCGGGTGTCGGTGGAGCAGGGACTCAACCCCCAGACGGTGCTGAACGCTACCCGGCTGCTAATTGACGAGGGGATCCTTGAGAAGCGCCGGGGGATCGGTATCTTTGTAAAAGAAGGCGCTCGGACAGCCCTGTTGGGTGAGGAGCTGAAGCGGTTCAAATCCGCCGATGTACCGACCCTGGTAAGCCGGGCCCGGCTCCTGGGGCTCTCCCGCAAGGCAACCCTGGACCTGGTCAGGGAAAAATTCGAGGATAGTTGATTATTCAGCCACGAATTAGCAAGAATGAAGAATAATAAGCCACGAATTAACTACTCTGTCATAACAGGAGCAAGGCAATGGAAGAAGCCTTAATACACATCCAGGACGTGAGCAAGTCCTATGGCTCCACTGAGGCCCTGAAAGCTGTCAGCCTGGATATTCCCGCCGGGCGGATCGTGGGGCTGGTGGGTCCCAACGGCGCCGGCAAGACCACCCTGCTGCGAGCCATAACGGGCAGCATAGACTACCACGGCCACATCCATATCCTGGGATTGGAACCCCGCAACCAGCGCGAGAAGCTCATGTCTTTCACTGGTGTGATTCACGATGTGGCGGTGTTGCCGCCGTGGATGAAGGTCCGGCAGGTGTTGGACTATATGCAGGGTGTCCATCCACGATTCAATCGTGAGCGTTGCGAGGAATTCCTGACTACAACAGCCATCAAGCAGGGGAAAAAGGTCAAGCAGCTCTCAAAGGGGATGAAGACCCAGCTCCACCTGGCGGTGGTGATGGCTACCGATACCCGCCTGCTGATCCTGGATGAGCCTACCCACGGTCTGGACATCCTCTTCCGTAAGCGGTTCTATACAACCGTTCTGGATGAGTACTTCGACGGTGATAAGTCCATCGTCATCTCCACCCACCAGGTCGAGGAAGTGGAGCACATCCTCAGCGACGTTATATTCATCCGCGAGGGCCAGGTCCTGCTCTATACGACTATGGATGACCTCCGGGAGGAGTTCATCCAGGTGGCAGCGTCGGCTGAGAAGGCGGACGAGGTACGCCGCCTGGGGCCTCTCACCGAGCACGAGCTGTTCGGCCGGAAGGTCTTTCTGCTGCGGGACGTGGATCGCGCGACCCTGGAACCGCTGGGTGAGGTCCAGGTGCCGTCGGTGGCCGATGTCTTTGTCGCGTTGATGGGAGGTGCAGCATGAAAACCTATCTGTCTTTGCTGAAGCGGGAATTCCTTGAGTGGCGCACCGTTTTTATCGTGCTGGCGGCGGTCTATGCCCTGGGGCTGGTTGGTGCCTCGGTAGGAGTGAATAAGTTAAGTACCGAGGTGTTTCGCGACGGGGAAGTACAATTCGGCTGGGACGAGCAAGAGTGGAGAGATGAGGAGCAGCTGAAGGAGTGGCTGTCACCTGAAGAAACAACTGACGTAGTGCGGTCCAAGATGCTGCTCTTCGGCTGGTCGCACCTGCTGCGGGTTGGGGTGACCATGATCAGTCTGGTTCTGATGGTGGTGGCGGTGTTTTATCTGACCGACGCGGTATATGGGGAAAGGTCCGACGGCAGCACGTTTTTCTACCGCAGCCTGCCGGTAGGAGACGTGAACGTGCTGGCATCCAAGCTCACGACCGGGATCGCAGGCTTCCTGATGCTCTCGTTCCTTGGGGGCATTATATGGGTATTGTTTGCCCGGCTTACTTTCCCTGGAGGACCCGCAGGGGTACTGAAGGAGATGGGCTACTCGCCCGGCCAATTGGGCATATTTGATTTTATGGGTGACTGGGTTATTTTCCATTTTCTGCTGCTGTTGTGGCTGCTGCCTTATGCTTCCTATTTCCTTTTCGTATCCACGGTAACCCGCAGCCGGCCGCTGCTGGTAGGAGTAGGAGCACCGTTGCTGTTAGGGCTGCTGTGGCTGTGGATAGGCCGGGACGATGGTTTGCTGGCGTTATTTACCAGTAATCTGAGCGCTGTCAGCGGGGTCTTGAAGGAAGAGTGGATGGGCACCGCCGGCCCTAAATTCTTTGCCGGAGAATCCATTGAGCTCTTCAGCTCCTTCTCGGGTTATATTCTCAGCATACGAACGGTTCTCTCCCTGCTGGTAGCGGGCGGATTTTTCGGCCTGACATTCTTTTCTTATCGTCGAAACCTGCCGGTGTCTTAACTTTCGGCCTGGTAAGTCGTCAATACTGTAAAGTGATCTGCCGCGGAGACAGCCTGCCCTCATTGCATAAGTACTCCCCGCTTCGTCATTTATTACCTAAACACGGCTCATGGGACTTCATCAGGAGGAACGATGGACGAACTCAGCAATCAAGACGAAAATAAGACCGTGATTCAGCGCATCTTCGGGATATTCGCAGCCCCGCGGGCAACCTTTAGCGCCCTGGCCCGGTCAATAGGGGTGATGGACCTGTTGGCGCCCTTCCTGATCCTGGTGGTCCTATCGGTGGGCAGCCAGGTACTTATAGGGCCGCTGGCTATCGAGGAGCAGCAGCAGAAAATTCTCCAGAGTGAGAGATACACCGATGAACAAAAGGATGTCATACTTGAACGTATGGAAGGAGCCCTGAACAAACCCACACGCTATGTGATGGGAATCGTCACAACCACAATCTGGTACGCCATTCTGGGCGGGGTGGTCATGTTTTTCGGGGCCTTCATCCTGGGCGGCCAGGCCACATACAGGGATACGCTGGCAGTGGTACTGTACGCCAGCCTGGTCGGTGTCGTGGAGTCGATTGTGAAAATACCGCTGATACTGCAAACGGGGACTACAAAGGTGGAAACCGGCCTGGCCCTGCTGCTGCCCGGCAGCCTGGACGGGACCCTGATCTACCGCTTCTTTCACCGCCTGGACATCTTTATCATGTGGAAGGTCTTCCTGGTGGCTTTGGGTGTGGCGCTGATTTACAAGGTTGAGGAAAAGAAGGCCCGCATTGTCTTTTTTGGGGCATGGGCACTGGCTATGTTTCTGCTGGCCTGGCTGCTGGACGGACGCGGGCTCACATAGCCGGGCACAGGAAAGCAAAGGCGCAATTGGTCCATGCACAGGAGAAGAGCTTGCCGCTGCAGGAACCTATTAACCTTGACTTGATTTAAAGAGTCTAAGACTTGACCTAAAGAATCTAACGAGCAAAGAAGGCCATGAAGAACCTTTACTACTTTTATGCATTTATCATTCTTGGGGGGTGCCTGCTGGCCCCGCCGATGGCGGGGCTGGCGGCCCAATCTGGACCGGCCCTGACCCTGGACCAGTTGATCGAGATTGGATTGGAGAACAACAGCAACATCCGCATCGCCGAGCGCAATCTGATGGCGGCGCGGGCCGACCGCCGCGGCTCCTACTCGGGACTCATGCCATCCCTACGGGCTTCCTTCCAGAAGGATATGGATCCGGGTAAAGAATACCTCAATCCCATTACTGGCAGTCTTGTCAAACCCGACATCTACGGGTCCCGGCTTAGTTTGTCACAAACCATCTTCGATGGGGTGGCATCGTGGTACAACGCCAGCAGCGGCGCTATCTCAGTCAAGAGCAGCACCGCATCCTTTGAGAACACCAGGTACCAGGCAGTTCTGGCCATCAAACAGGCCTATTACAACCTCCTTTCCAGACTGGAATTGCTGGAAGTCGCCGAAGAGGCTCTGGAGCTGAGCCGGAAACAGTTGGAACTGGTTGAAGAGCGCTACCGGCTGCAGGCGGTTAAAGAA
>CAZQOY010000162.1:0-5599 GCA_964595095.1 uncultured bacterium
GCAGCCGCCGGATCATGGTCTGATAGTGGGTGTTGTGCTTCCTGGCCGCCTGTTTGAAGAAATCGATGCTGGATTTGCTCAGGCCGATAGTGACCTTGATGTTTTCTTCCTTAAATGCCAGCTGGCTGGGCGGCGGCAGGAAATCGTCGACTACCCGCAGGTCGCCCAGTGATTCATCCGTGTACCTGATTGACTTCTTCATAAATTTGCTTTCCTTTCCGCCAATAACCGGCGCCTATGATCCGAATTTTTTGGCCCCGATAGGTAAATCTAACGGTCATGATCCCTGCGCCAACCTGACCGAAGCAGTAATAGCGGGATTCATCCCGGCTGTGCAATAAATCCTCGGCAATGACACGCTTCGGATCGGCGAAGGCATATTGTGCCGTTTCAAATGAGACGCCGTGTTTCTGCTGGTTCTCCCGGTCTTTATTCCCATCCCATTCGAACCTCACGGATGTCGCCATATTCCGAGTATACAGCTTAATGCGATCATATGCAATATTTTTATATGTATAATAATATGGCTTATCTTACTTTGCAGATAAGGTAAGGTCTCACTATCACACCCCACCGGTGCAGCGGGATTGTGGGGCTGATCTATCATCGTGAATCCGGCAGCTGTGACGATATTTCCCTCTGGTGAAAAGGGTCGAATCTAGCGAACTTTAATGTACACCATGAACGCAAACCCCGCTGTTGAAACCGTCCTCGTCATCAACCCCGGCTCCACCTCCACCCAGCTGGCCCTGTTCAGCCGTGACAGTGAGCTGTGGCGGGAAGAGGTACGGCACCGCCCGGAGGATCTACTTCAGGAAGTGGCTAAGCAGATGAGTTTGCGGTGGGCGGCCATTGAGCCGTATCTGGAGCGCATCCCGCCTCCGCCAGCTGGCGGACTGGCGGCGGTTGTGGGACGAGGGGGTCCCTTAAAGCCTCTGCCGGGCGGCACCTACACCGTCAATGACGCCATGATCGCCGACCTCTCCTCCGCCCGCTACGCCAACCACGCCTCCAACCTGGGGGCCCTGCTGGCTCGGGAGGTGGCGCGCCGCTTCGATGTACCGGCTTACATCGTTGACCCGGTCACCGCCGATGAGTTCGAATCCGAGGCCCGCATCTCCGGTGTGCCGGAGGTAGAGCGCCAGTGCCGGAGCCACGCCCTGAACATCAAGGCCGCAGCCCGCAAGGTGGCCGCTCAGCAGGGCCGCCCCTTGCCGGAGACACACTTCGTGGTGGCCCACCTGGGAGGCGGGATATCGGTAGCCGCCCTGCGCGGGGGACGGATCGTGGACGTCAATGACGCCCTGCTGGGGATGGGGCCTTTCTCGCCGGAGCGGGCGGGGGCCCTGCCGCTGGAAGGTCTGCTGCGCCTGGCCTTCAGCGGAAAATATACCTTCGACTCCCTGGCCCACAAGCTGAGCCGGGAGTCCGGGCTTCGGGGTTACCTGGGCACCAATGACCTGGCGGAGGTGCTGCAACGGATTGATGCCGGGGATAAGCAGGCCGCGGAAGTATACCGGGCCATGGCTTACCAGATCGCCAAGGAGATCGGTGCCATGGCTGCCGTGCTTGAAGGCAAGGTGGACGCTATCATCCTTACGGGCGGTATGGCCCGGGCCGAGCGGCTCTGTGACGATATTGCCGACCGGACCGGTTTCATCGCCCCGGTGATCACTATTCCCGGCTCCCTGGAGCTGGAGGCTCTGGCCCAAGGGGCCTGGCGGATCATAAACGGAGAAGAAACGGCGAGAGAGTATGCCTGATCCCATTACTTCATTCGAGAGCCTCTATCAGCGGCTGGAAAAGATCCCACCGCTTGCCATTGCCGTTTCGGCCCCGGAAGACGACACCGTCCTGGCCGCACTGGCTGAGGCGGCAGCGCGACAATGGGTCAGACCCGTATTAGTGGGAGAAAAGGAGAAACTGGAGCTGCTGCTGTCCAGGCAGGAGCTGGACCCGGATACCTTTTCTATTGAGGATACTCAACCCGGCCTTACCGCCGTGCGGTCGGTAGAGCTGGTACGCTCGGGAGAGGCGCAACTACTGATGAAAGGGAAAACCCCCACTGCCGAGCTCCTCCGGGCCGTCCTCAACCGGGAAACGGGGTTGGTGCGGCCGGTGGAACGTGCACCGGGGGTGAAGGATAACGCCTCCGCCCAATCCCGTATACTGAGCCACGTGGCGGTGATGGAGTCCCCTCGATACCCGCGGCTGATGCTCTTCACCGACGGCGGGGTCAACACTGAGCAGCCCCTGCCGGTGCTGCGGGATATGCTCCACAACGCCCTGGACCTGAGCCGGGCCCTGGACACGCCGGTCCCCAATGTAGCGGCCCTGGCATTAGTAGAGAACGTAACGGAAAAGCTGCCGGAGACACGCCTGGCGCGAACCTTGGCTCAGGAAGCGGATCAGGGTCGATTCGGGCGCTGCGTGGTGGAAGGCCCCCTGTCCCTGGACGTGGCCCTGTCGGCCGAGTCAGCCGACAGCAAGGGTATCTCCTCGAAAATCGCCGGCAGTACCGACATCTTCCTGGGACCCAACATTACCGCCACCAACTTCATGGTTAAGGCCCTCATGTCGCTGGGGAAAGCCAAGGGTGGCGGCGTGGTGCTGGGGGCGGCGGCGCCCATCGTCCTGCTGAGCCGCTCCGACTCGCCCGATACCCGCCTCAACTCCCTTGCCCTGGCGCTGGCGGCAGTCCTGCACTACAACCAACACCCCGATTTTAGCAACAGCCGACAAACAAGCCTGAAATTCTAGTGATATACAATAGGTCATTCGAAAGGACATAGCATATGGATATTCGCGACCGTAAAGTTCTGATCCTCGGCGGCTACGGCATGGTGGGCATGGCGGTGAACCGCAAGCTGGCTGAAGAGCAGCCGGCGGAGATGATCATCGCCTCCATGTGGGAAGCAGAAGCCAGAGCCGCTGTCAAGCAGATGAAGCAGGAGGCCCCCGATGTGCGGTGTACGCCGGTGTGGGGCAACATCTTCGTCCAGGACAGCCTGAAGGACCTCTCCAGGGACGAAATCCTCAACAACCCCGAGCTCCGGACCCGCCTCATCGCCGACGTCATGGAGCCGTTGGACGACGACATTATGGAGCACTCCACCCTGCGCCAGATCATCAACCGCCACCGGCCTCACATCATCATCGATTCCGTGAACTCGGTCTCGGGGCTGGCCTACCAGGACATTTACCATAGCTACTACATGGTGAAGAAAGAGCTGGACTCCGCCCGGGAGCAGGATGCCCTTACCGGAGGGTTCCTGTCGGAGGTGGAAAAACTCATGGCGACCCTCTACATCCCCCAGATCATCCGGCATATCCAGGTCCTGTATGCCAGCATGATCGAAAACAACACCAAGGTATATATCAAGATCGGCACCAGTGGCACGGGGGGCATGGGGCTGAATATCCCCTATACCCACAGCGAGGAAAAGCCCTCGCGGGTGCTGCTGTCCAAGTCGTCCCTGGCCGGTGCACACACCATGCTGCTGTTCCTCATGGGCCGCACGCCGGACGCGCCCATCACCAAGGAGATCAAGCCGGCGGCCGCCATCGCCTGGAAGGCCATTGACTACGGTGTTATAAAGAAACGGGGCCAGCCCATCGAGCTGGTGGACTGTTCCCCTAAAGAAGCAGTAGTACTGGATGGAACCTTCAGCTTCCATGACCGCGGCAACTGGCATTCCCTGGACCAGAACCTGGAGAGTGTCTACATAGATACCGGGGAGAACGGCACCTTTTCGCTGGCGGAGTTCGAGTGCATCACCACTATCGGGCAGATGGAATTCGTCACCCCTGAGGAGATCGCCACCAACGTCATCCTGGAGATCAAGGGCGACAATACCGGGCGCGATATCATCAACGCCCTGGACAACGCCATCATGGGACCCACCTACCGGGCGGGCTCCATGCGGGTGCAGGCCTTGGAACGCATGCGTATCCTGGCGGAGCAGCACGGGGTGGACAGCGTGGCCTTCGAGCTGCTGGGTCCGCCGCGCCTCTCAAAGCTGCTCCACGAAGCGGACCTATTGCGCCAGGTGCGGGGGTCGCTCCGGGCTGTCGCCGAGGCCGACACCCGCGCGCTCACACTGGAACTTGAAAAGCGGGTGGCCGAAAGCCCCGATGTGCGCAGCAAGATCGTTTCCATCGGCATCCCCATTCTCATGAGCGACGGGCGGCGGCTCCTGCGCGGACCGTTGGTGGAAATTCCCCCCGCCCTGGGTCGCACCGAAACACCCATCACGCCCAGGGACGTGGACACCTGGGCCGAGGCGGGCTGGGTTGATCTGCGGGAGATTAACGTTAAAAAATGGCAGGCCCGGGCGCAGACAATCCTGGCGGATACCGGTGGGATACCCCCGGGCGACAGCAGCAGCCGCTTTGAACACGACCACAAATACTGGTTGGTCGATGAGCCGTTGAACGTGGGCAAACTGGCCGCCTGGATCTTCGTCCACGAGGACAAGGGGCTGAGGGTGAAGCGGTGAGGTAGGGTCTTGGGACTTGGATCTAGGGGCTGGTTGTCCGTTGTCCCTGGTCCGTTGCTGACCGCTGATGGCTGATGGCTTTTAAATCTCCCCCCATTAATCCCTTGTATCCCCCTATCTTTCTGCTCAAATTTCAACAACTACTGTACCGGACGTTTATTCAAGGGAGGTTGGAACCATGAATATCTATCGTACGACCAGACTTGTCATCTTTTTCCTGCTTTGGCCGTTCCATTCCGTCGTGGCCCAATCCGATCTGCCTGACCCCAGGGAAATCCTACTCAAAGCTCAGCAAGCGTTGCTTGAGATCCAATCCCTTTCCTATCATGCAGAATATTATGAACTTGGCCTCCATGAGTCTAGTGGTAAACCGCAAATTGGAATACCGATGGAAGGGGAAGTCAGGTTCGCCTGGATTCCAGAAGAGGACCCCTTTGGGATCAAGTTCTACATTGATAACAAATTGGTGAAAACTAGCACTGACGGGCCAAGCTTCGCCTTCACCACTGCTTATGATGGCCAGAAGGTCCGTCAACTGGACCACGGAAAGGAAATCGCCTATGTGAATGATCCCGATCCGGATGGCGCGTTCCTTCTGGTAAAGGGAGGATTTCACACACTCCTAATGAGTGTTTTTAATGTTAAAAATACTTACCAGTGGGAAGGCCCATTAAAAGAGCCCTTCCAGATAGAAATCGCCGTTGATGATTTAGGGTACGAAGGTGTCGCAGTAGTAGGTGGGGTGCCCTGCCATATTATCCACATCCCCATCCACGAAACGCATAGATTTACCGAGTCCTGGTGGTTCATTGGCATGGATGACAACTTGCCAAGGAAGGAACAGGTTGTATTATATGACGACAACGGTAAGGTGTCTCTTCAGAGAATACACACCATCACTGGCCTGAAGGTCAACGAGGCCGTTGAACCATCGGCGTATGCGTTGTACGCGCCCGAAACCTATGCGGTGAAAGTGTACGAAGTTCGCGGCAACCAAACGCCAGGGCTAGCGGTCGGGAAGAACGCCCCGAATTGGACCCTGGCTGGTGTCGATGGGAAAAACCTCTCCCTACGAGACCTGCGGGGACAGGTCGTAGTAA
>CAZQOY010000163.1:0-5534 GCA_964595095.1 uncultured bacterium
TTCAGGGCCTCAATCAGGTCGGCCTTCAGGGCGGAATCGGCTTCCCACCAGGGGTTCACTTCCTGCAGGGCCCGCACCGCGGTGCTGGTCCGTTCGCCGAAAAAGATTTCGTCGAGGGCCAGCAGGCTGATGAACTCGGCATGGGCCTGGGCGATATTGCAGCGGGTCTCCGAGGATTCTTTGAGCATCTTGCTGATGATACCCACCGCCTTGGTTGGATCACCAGCCGTCTTGGCCATTGCCGTAAGGAAGCTGCGCGTATAGTTCTTGTCCTGGCCGATCACCGCGGTGCTTTTACCCATCAGGTCGACAGTGCGCTCGATGAGGTCGATGCGTTTCACGGTAAGGTCGTAGCCGGTCTGCTCCTCCCAGATAGCATTTTGCACGAGCATGGCACCCCAGACCGCCCCGGCGAACGCCAGGATGCCCGCAAGGAGGGCCAGGAACAGGTTGTGCTTCACGGTGTAGAAGAAATTACGCAGGCGCGAAGCGCGTGGCCGCTTCACCTTTTCCGGGGGCTTGGGTTTGGCCTGCTTCGGCCCGATCTCTGGTCCTCTGGTCATGACTCCCTCCTTAATGTTCCCAATGGGATTAAGAGCTCTGTCATCAAGGAATCGCCACTGTTGCACGCCAACAGCAGGACGTGTCCCGGTAGAATCCTGACGGAATCTACCGCCAACAGGGGTAAATAGCAATGGATGCCGCAGCCGGGCAGCCTGAGGATCGCGCGGGAACGGGGCTTCTGCCCGGCCGGAACCTTCCGGGCCGCATCATTATTCCGGCCAGCGGGCGGTTACCACGGCCTGGATACCGCCACGGGGATGGAAGTCCCCGATCACCTCAATCTTCCGCGGCTTGACGACGCGCTTGATATCCTCAAGGATGCGGTTAGTCACCTCCTCGTGGAAAATGCCCAGGTTGCGGTAGTTCAAAATGTAGTATTTAAGCGATTTCAGCTCTACGATATATTTATCAGGCACGTAGTTAATAATGATCGTGGCAAAATCGGGCAATCCTGTCCTGGGACACACGCAGGTGAATTCCGGAATAGAAATATTTACATTGTAGTCTCGGTCTTCGTATCTGTTCGGCACTACCTCCAGTTCGTGCCAGGTCTCTTCAGTCATCTATCTCTCCTTAGAATTGGATAGTTATAGCGGGAAATCTACCGCAATATAATCACGCGTTTAACGTTAACAGCGCTGCCAGTGCTGGCTTTTATAAGATAAATGCCGGAGGCTGCTTGCCTCCCATAAAAATCCTTGCCGTTCCAAATTATTGCATACTGTCCGGGCCGTTGAGATTTCCCGGTGGCCACGTACCGTCCCAGTATATCGTATATATCAACACGAACAATTTTTCGGATTTCCGGCGGCCACTGAATTTCCAGATTCCGGTGCGAAGAAGGCGAATAAGGATTGGGAAAGACCCGAGTAATAGCAAAGGTTGGCTCCGGCGATGGTGAGCCTGGATCGTATTTAGTTGCGCCCAGCAAATCCGGGATCCCCCATCCGTAGTCATTATCCGGGCTGTCTGCGTGGCTGGCCGTGGCCATAAAAGCCTTTCTCACGTCATCCGGCGTCCAGGTTGGGTGAGCCTCCAGCAGCAGCGCCGCGCAGCCGGCCACTAATGGTGTCGACAGGGATGTGCCGCTAGCCGTGGTATATGCATCGGTACCCGTAGATCCACAGTGTACACCTACCCCTTGGGCCACCACTTCCGGCTTGGTGCGACCGTCAGAAGTTGGCCCATGGCCGCTGAAACCCGCCAATTCTCCTTTTGCGTCCACCGCACCCACGGTAATGATGCTGTCCGCATCGGCCGGGGCTATGATATAGCCGCCCCATACCGAATTGTGGCGCTCGTTACCGGCGGCTGTTACTACCAGCATCCCCAGCCGTGTAGCCCAAAGCACGGCCCTTGTAGTCACTGCGGTG
Organism: uncultured bacterium; assembly: GCA_964595095.1. GTDB lineage: Bacteria > Fidelibacterota > Marinisomatia > SCGC-AAA003-L08 > TS1B11. Next base: position 1,938 of record CAZQOY010000163.1, read on the forward strand.
AGTCCGTTCATGTCATCATATACGTACCAGTCGAGGTAGCCCAGGGAGCTGGATACAATGTCAGCACCGAGAGCCTCGCCCCATTCCAGGCCGGCCACATAGTTGTCTTCCTCAGTAATATTCTCAAAAGCGTTCGATTCGGTCTTGGCTAGCAAGTAACGGCATTCGTAGGCCGGGCCGATCAGTCGGCCGGGGCTGTAACCCCCGAGCGCCGTATAGGTATGTGTACCGTGGTTGTGCTGCCCGGCCTGGTCTTCTTCTTTGGTCTCGTTCTGGGTTTCGCCGTCGTTGTTCAGGAAATCATACTCGGCCAGTATCCGCTCAGGATGGATGGATTCGTGGCCCTTATAAAAACCGGTGTCCAGCATGAGGACGATGACATCTTTCCCGGAATAGCCCAGGTCATGCAGCGCGGGTACGTTCATCAGGGCCAGCTGGTTATAGCTGGGACCGTAATCCAACTGATGGGCAGGGCTTTTCATCATAGTCGGGGAGCCATCAAATGGAGTTACAGCCGGCAGCGGCGGGCGTACCATTCTTCGCACAGGTTCAATCCGGCTGACAAAGGATAGCTGTGCCAGCGACTCAAGCTGTTTCCGCGTGGCGCTGACGCTGACGGCGTTCAACCACCTGCTCACCTGACGGATGGCGGCTCCGTTATTCTGCACCTGTTGCAGAAATCCGGGGTAAACCGCCCGGTCCAGATCACGCGCCTGTTCCTCCGTCACGTTTCCCCGTAGTCCCCGGCGCTCCAGGGCTTTTTCAGAGGCCCGGTGAGCGGCGGTGGATCGGGCGAGATCGCGGGGCTTATGACTGAAGAACACCCAGGCGTGGATATACCCGTTATCCCGCCACCCCAGCTCGTAGGTGGCCGGGTGAATCTTGCCGCCAGCCGGGACTGCTGTGGTGATTATCACCAGTGCCAGAGAAATGGCTGTCAGCCGGCAATGTCGTCGAACATTCGAGCAACGCGTTCTTATCTTCAGGAAGCAGTACATTTACTCCATCTATGGAATGACGTCTTGATTCTCCCGAAAATACGAATTTTCGCACCGGAGTACATCAGTTTCTTGGCCGGACGGCGGTTACCTTGGCCGTAATGGAAAATCCTGTTGCAATTGACGCTTTATCTTGGCACCTTATAACGGCTGTTTATGGGCCATAATTCCGGTCTTATTAATTTTCTATGACTTTATTCATCCATTTCTTATGTATTTCTTAGGCAACCTGCTCATAGCACTTGGCCAACTGATACATCTCGCTATTAGTGCCCTGGAGCTGCTCATCATTTTCCGGGTGCTTATGTCCTGGGTAGGCGTAAAACTGCCGCTGAACCGGCTAACTCGCCTTTTCTATGCCGTTACGGAAGCCCTCTACCGGCCGGTGCGGGCGGTTATGCCCGTCCTGCTCGGCGGAATGGATTTTTCCCCCTTCTTTGCCCTGGCGGGGCTGTACGTAATTGATCGCTGGTTGATTAGTAGTATCATTCGGTTGGGCTACCAACTGGCAAGATGACAACGCTTTCTCCGGTCTGGGTCTGGACGCCCAATTTTTCCCGGAGTGTCTCCCCGGAAGGACTTGATCCAGACCCAAACATACGTATCATTCTTTACGACCCCGCCGATCCCGAAAAGCTACTCCTGTCTTTCCGCCGTATCCGGGAAGCTGAAGGTGGCCGGCCGGTTCTCATTTTCGACACCGCTCGGTTCCCCGATAAAACCGAATTGGCCTACGCAGCCGATTGCGTAAACCGGTCGGGCGCCAATCCCCTGCGTGGGTTGGGTGCCGTGATGCGGGAGCCGTTTGTTGACGTAAGCCGCCTCTACAGCGTTCCCGCTGGCAAGACCGGCCTGGAAGTTGTTTCCCTGGGGACGCGTTATGACGCGGCTGAGGACAACCCGTTGGCCCACTCGCTGGGCCGGCCGGTCTGCGGCTACCTCCATGATGCCGCCATCCTGGCGCATGCCGAGGGTTTCACCGTTACCGGCGTCGTCGTGGCGGAACAGCACATCCCACGCTTTGATTTCGGGCTGGTGCGGACAGGCTAGGGCTGGAGGTGGGTGGAAGGTATTGCTGGCCGACAGCCCATTGCCATCCTTAACTCGCGGGCTTATGCGCTGCAAAAAGCCAGTTCGTGTTCATTTGCTTCTTAATGTGGAATAGCCTTACGGGTAGCTCTCGTATCTCTTTAGAAATCTGTACGCAACTAAAAAGACTAATTGGAGCCTAAACGTAGAATCGTCTTCATCTGAGAGGCCAGGATGAGAACCGCTTGGATGAAGTCGGTTCCAAAACCCTTGTATAAACCCTTTGTTTGACTTGAAATCCCACTCGTTCAAATTCGGATCAATAAAAGGTGGTTTAAGTTGTGCAAATTGCTCGCGTTGCGCGTTGCTAGATGAGGGTAAGGGGTGGGATAATAGTCTATCTGAAAAGGCGTCAAATAAACTCTCAACAAAGCAACGCATTTGTGAATTTGCAGCTGCCCAGTCACCTCGTATATGAGCAGAAAGTGCTTGGTTTAGATGACCCTCTGCGGTGGAAAATCCGAATTTCTTAATAAGAGATTCTACTTCGGTTTGCTTTGTTGCCAAAGGCGTCGATGATGGAAGAATCGTAGATAACCTACCATTTTTGTTAATTGAGTAGCCGTCGAGTTTTAGCGAATGTGCGAGAGCGGGATAACGGTCTGCTGGTGCCGTTGAAGAATAGCTGCCTAGGGAATATTCACTTAGAAGGTGCTCGATCGTTTCAAGGACTATGTTTGAACCACTCGGACCGGATAGGGATGGATTTGAAATGAAATGTGAGATTAATTTATGGTAATTAGGGCGTGTTAACACTAATTGATATTTTTGTTGTATGGATGTAAATTCATGCATGGAAATTACCGAAGCACAATATCGCCGTATAGAGGCTTGCCTTCCCCGGCAACGGGGCAATGTAAGTCTCTCCAATTTACAAGTCCTCAACGCGATCCTGTTCGTCGCCGAGCATGGCTGCAAGTGGCGAGGTCTGCCGAAACGGTTTGGGAATTGGCACACCATCTATACCCGCATGAATCGCTGGTCCAAAGCCGGCGTGCTGGATCGACTTTTCGCGAAATTGCAGGAAGAACAAATCGTCCGCATCAAGATCGAAGCGGTTTCCCTGGACAGCACCACGGTCAAGGTGCATCCTGACGGGACCGGTGCGTTAAAAAAAACGGCCCCCAGGCCATCGGCAGTACCGGGGATGCTTTCGTCGATTCCGACACCAGCTACTGGAGCCCAATGAACGACGATGGCTCCTCCAGTGGGCTGGTCACCCTGCGGGCAGGCTTGCAGCATTCACTGAATACCGTGTCATCCCGTATCATTCAGGAGCTGGTTACGCCACAACAAGTAGTGACGATGGCCAAGCGGTTCCATATCAGCACGCCCATGCGGGCGGTACGGGCCATCTCTCTGGGGACCAGCGAGGTCCTGCCCCTTGATATCACCGCCGCTTACGCCGTTATGGCTAACATGGGAGTCTGGGTGGAGCCTATCGCGGTCTTCAAAGTGGTAGACCGGCGGGGCAAGACCCTGCGGGAGTTCATCCCCGAGCGCAGGGAGG
>CAZQOY010000164.1:0-279 GCA_964595095.1 uncultured bacterium
TGATGGCCAAGTTCCGCTCCTCTACCCTGGCGATGCCTGATGCCGGCGAGCGCCAGCGCATTACCGCCGAGCTGCTGGCCGGAGTGCTGAGTAATTACCAAACGTTGGAACGCACTGAGTGGGCCATTGGCGGCGCCGACGTTGGAGACACCTGCCACGTGGCTTTCGCCGATATCCAGGGCAAGCGGCCTGGCTGCCAGCAGCTGCGGTTCATTCGCCTGGAGGCGGTGCCTTCGGACCGCATGGTGCAGCAGATGTCCGACCTGATTACGGCCATGG
>CAZQOY010000164.1:289-5524 GCA_964595095.1 uncultured bacterium
GGGCTGCCGGTGCTTCGTCATTGACGCCAAGCCGTTCCGTTCGGAAGTCCGCCGCCTGGCCCGGCTGCACCCGGACGTGGTGGTACTGCAGTATTTCAAGAGCCAGGGCTTTGGTACCGGCACCGAGACCCACGAGGGTGTCACTTATAGCACCGTCAGCGAGGAGCGCGAGGACTCCCTGGACGCCTACTGCGACCTGTTCGATCCTGAGCGCCGGGGCGTGCTGTTACCCCGCTACCTGGGCGGCAAAGATTTCCTGGACAGCGAGGTGGCGGCCCACCACCTGAAGGGCAGCCAGAAGGTGGAGACGCTGGACGCCCGCCTGGGCAAGAACGTGCCGCGCTTCCGCAAGGGGGTGGAAAACCACTATTTCATGGCCTGCAACAACGCCCGCAAGGCCCTGGTACTGCTGGCTCAAGGCCGGGGGCCGGGCGGCGCCGGGGTGCTGCCGGTGTTTGCCCCTTTATAGTTGCGAGTTGCGGGTTATAAGTTACGGGTTGATGTTTTAAAAAGAAATATGGTGGCGAAAAGAAACTTGTGGAACTATTAACAGCAAGTGTGGTATCTTTACTACCACATGAAAAGGAGGAAACAATGGAACAGTATGCTTCAACCTTTGGGAAATTCGTGAAAAGTCTCCGAGCGAGGGCCAGGTTGGGGCTTCGCGAGTTTTGCCTGAGGACGGGTATCGACCCCAGTAACTGGAGTAAAATGGAAAGAGGAATCAACCCACCCCCTCATGACGACAGGACGCTTACCTTCTATGCAGAAAGTTTGGGTATAGAAAAAGGTACGAAAGACTGGGAGAAGTTCTTTGACTTAGCGGCTACGGCAAAGGGGTTGATACCGTCAGACCTGCGTGAAGAAGACCTCGTCGCCAAGCTGCCTGCGTTCTTTAGAACGATACGTCACCATAATGTCACGCCTGAAGAGCTCGACAAAATAATACGCTTTGTCAAACGCGACTATGGTGTTGAAGAAGAAACGGATGATGAATAGTATTAATGTCCCTTTCGTAGCGAATGAAAAGATTTGGGAGATTACCGAAAATTTCAGAGAGGGAATTGGGGGCGTAGCTAGCCGAGTTCCCATTGATATTTTCGAGATTATAGAATTCGAACTCGGGATGGATGTCGTTCCAAGGCCGGGGCTTAAAGCTGAAGAAGGTCTAGATGCCTCAATAACAGTTGATTTTACTCAGATTGACGTGGACTACGAAATGTACCTTGCCAAGGAGGATAGCTCAAGCCATCGAAGAGCACGTTTCAGTGTTGCTCATGAACTGGGACACTCAATACTGCATAAAGATTTAATTGAGGGATTTGGAATATCCTCAGAATTGAGATGGAGAGATTTCCAAGGAAACTACATGACCCGTGAACATTTTGCCCGGCTTGAGATACAAGCTCATGAGTTTGCAGGCCGCCTGCTGGTTCCCCGACAAGCGCTTATTGAGAGTATTCAGAAAAGAAAAGCTCTACTGGAGCAGCCTGGGTATGAAAATCTCTCCGAGAAAGCCAAGGCAAAGGGTCTGGCTGTCTGGATATGTGATGACTTTATTTTAACTTGGCAGGTTCTTGAAAAGAGAATTTTACATGAAAAGATATTAGACGAGATAGCCTAACCTTCAGTTTTCCTTATCTCATTCCTCTACTTCTTCTAGGAACCTTCCTCCGCATTATTCAGATATTCATTAAGCCCTTATTTCGTAAACCCAACGCCCGCAAGGCCCTGGTACTACTGGCTCAAGGCCGGGGGCCGGGCGGCGCGGGGGTGCTGCCGGTGTTTGCCCCTTTATAGTTGCGAGTTGCGGGTTATGAGTTTCGAGTTCCGGGCTTGCTCGGCGTAGGCGACAGCCGTAGATGAGTTACGAGTTGTCCGTCGTCCGTCGTCCGTGGTTCTCTATCCGTGGATTACAACCAATCACCAATCACCAGCCCCAAGTTCCAAGTTCTGCTGGGGGGCTGCTCCTTTATTATACTTTGCGCCATATAAGTATCGTAAGGATTTATTAGGCGAACGAAAGTATCGTAAGGTAGATCCCCCCTTCCTGCCAGCGCAAAGCCGTGCTGCTGCTGGCGACCAGCAGAAACGCTCGCCACCTTTGATAAATTGATTCCTCAACATAGCTGACGCACTTAACGCCCTCCGGTTAGCTTCGCCGGATTGTCAACCCGCGGCCTCGCTTCCATTAAAAAAATCACATTTTCGCGCACCAGGCGCAGGACCCGCACCAGGCGAAAGACAGCCTGCGTTCGGTTCCGTAATCTCATGCCACTATGAGAACGGATACCGACAGCATTTCGACTGACACTGCAAATTTTAATCCAAGGAGGTCCTATGGGACTGCGTGATATTCTGCTCCCCGGCCGTTCCCGGAAAGGGCTGGAGGCCCCCATCCCGGTGGCAGCACTGCCGGATGGGGGGCGCTCATCGCGTGAGAGCCAGCACACATTGCTGGCTGGTATTGCCTCGTACCTGGCTTACTGGGACGGGGTGGAGCCCCTCCTGCCGCCGGGCTACCTGGAACAGATCGTCCGTATGGCGGTGGTGAATCCCGACATGAGCCAGGCCGTGAGCAACTGGGTGGCTATCGGCAATCCGGGCCACGACCTGATCATCGTGGGGGAGGATGACTCCGTTTTGGCGGCGCAGAAGCGGCTGAATGCCAAGGCCCGCTCGCTCGCCCGGCATATGGCGGGCATTGACGGGCTGGTGAATAAATACCTTGAACAGGTGGCACTCACTGGGGCCATCTCGTCGGAGGACGTGGTGACATTGGGGGCACGACCCGGCGTGGAGCAAGTGGTCATCGTACCGACATCCCAGATCCGGTTTAAGTGGGAGGGTGGTGAGTACGTTCCCTACCAGCTGGCGGATGGCGAAGAGCTGGTCCTGAATCCCATTACCTACCGCTACCTGGCCCACATGACTATCGAGAACTCACCTTACGCCAAACCCCCGATGGTGGCGGCTATCGAACCTATCCTGGACCAGCGCACCATGAAGGAAAACCTGCAGTTCGTCCTCAAGAAATTCGGCCTGTTCGGTTTGATCAGCGCAACGGTTACACCACCTAATCGGGAGCTAAGGGAGACTGATGACGAGTATCATAAGCGGGTGCAGATCTACCTGAAAGGGGTCCTTGAGGCCTTCAAGCAGAATTTTCACGAAGGGCTGGCGGTCTACACTGACGATATCAAGGTGGAGCGCACCAACCTCACCACTGACGCTCGGGGAGTGCAGGAAATATTCCGCCTGAATGAGGAACAGGTTTTCTCGGGCCTGGGCAGCGACCCGGCCATGCACGGCCGCACCTATTCTGCGACCGAGACTTACGCCCGGGTGGTATATAACCTGCTGGTGCGCCACGCCGAGAGCTACCAGCGTCCGGTGAAGCGGCGCATCGAGCGCACCTACCGGCTGGACCTGGCCCTGGCTGGGATTTCCATCGAGGATGTGAGCCTGCATTTCCATCAAGCTAAGAGCCGGGATCCTCTGACCGAGGCCCGGGCCCGGCAGGTGGAATGGCGGGTGGTCCGGGAGAAAGTGGCAGCGGGCCTCCTGGACCCCGACAGCGCCGCCCGTGAACTGGGCTATGACGACTGGTACGAAGTGGCCAGGATCAATTTTTCTAATAGCCCCCACCTTCAGCGGGTTGACAACTGCCCCCCATCCCAACACCTTGAAGAGAGACTGCACCGCTTCCGGTTCGAGTCCTTCGCCCAGCGCTACCGTCACGTGCGGCCGCGGCTGGTAGTGGGAACATCAGCCCGGATGGATGGTAATCCCGTGCTTCCGGTGACCAATGCTAAGCAACAACCGCAGCAAGAGGTTGTTGTTGAGGATCAGGCGGAGCATTGGCAATGAAAGAAATAGCGAGGAGAGTAACCATATGAGAAAAGGCAAAGAAACAATCAACGACGGCCGGGATACTGATAAGGCCGCCAGGTCAGGCCCGTCCCTGGTCCGCAGCCTGTTCATTGACGGACCGCGGGCACACGTCCGTCTGAGATTGCCCGTGATGAGTAGTACCTCCCACCGGTCGATGAATCCGGCGGCGGGCGGATTGACCTCCGTCATACTGACGGCTGATCCGCCAGCTGGCGGTTTGGACAACCTTGAGCCCAGTGAAGGGGACCTGGTGTCGTTCACCTTCCGGCTGCTCTCAGCGGCTTACCTGGGAAGCGGCGGATATCACCTGGACTTTTCCCGGGAAGGCGTACTGGAGCGATCCCTGCTCCTATTTATGGAGCCGGAGGAGGAAGGCAGCGCCCGCCAGAACCCGCTGGTGGTGGTGCGGGACCACAGTTTCAGCATTGAAGACCGCATCGGCCTGGTGTGCAACGCCCGGTGGAGCCCGGCTAATCCAGATTATGGTCTGCCGCATCCGGGTATTGACGCGGAGCTGCAAATTAACTGGAAGCTGGCCGGCGAAGTGGTGCGGCGTCTGCTGCACGACCCGCCCCTGCTGGACGCCTGCAGCATATCCCTGAGCTTCGGCTGGGAGAAATCTCACCCGCAGCTGGAGGACCAGCAGTTCTGGCAGCGCCTGGGAGAGGAAGTGGACGGATCACCTGTCAGGGTGATTGTGAGCGAGATATTCTCGGTGGAACACGTAGGGCTGGTGTTCGCCGGAGCTGACCCGTCAGCACGCCGGGTAGTTCCACCGGCCAAGCGGAGAGAGCAGGCGGCACCTGAGCCCGCAGACGCCCCGGACAGGCAGGCCGCAATGACGGCGAATCTGTCCACCGGGCCGGTCCTTCGACACGGCTCAGGGCATGCTTCAGAAAAATTAACGGAAGGAGGACCTACTCAAATGACAGAGAAAATCTTAACCCTCACCCCAGACAGTCCTGTATGGAACCTGCTGGGGGTGAAGCAGCCCGATCTGACCGGTAGTGACCAGGCAGACCTGCAGCTCTTGGAGCGGCGGGCCGGTGAGCTCAAGCGCCTGGCGGAGCTGGGCGAGGAAGCCCTGGCCGATCTGCGCCGGGAGGTTGAGGCACTCATCATACAGCTGGACGGCACCGTGGAATCGGAGCCTTCGCTGGGGCTGCTTAAAGTGGTGCAGGCCGCCGACGTGGCCACCCTCAAGGCCTTGAAAGACGAGTACACCCGGCGGCTGGACAGCCTGATGCCGGCCCGCTGCCAGGTATGCGGCAGTGAGCAGGTGTCACGGCGTTCATCGCAAGAGATCAGCTTGACCGACGGTAATAGGGACGGTGATGATCC
>CAZQOY010000165.1:0-5502 GCA_964595095.1 uncultured bacterium
GCTTCAGGGTGAATGAACTGGCCGTCCATATCCTCCAGCAGGTCAGCATTAGTGGCCAGGAGGGTCTCCGGCGTGCCGCAGTCCAGCCAGCGGTCCACCGGGTAGGTGAGGAACCTTTCACCCTGCTCGACCATGAGGTTCAGGGCATCGGTGAGTTGATATTCCCCCTTGGTCATGATCTTGCGGTCAATAATGGTCGCCAGGGCCTGCCTGAGCTTGTGTTGGCTAACAAAGCGATAAATACCCGCAATGGCCAGGTTGGACAGCGGCTCCTCGGGCTTTTCCACCATCTCAACAACCCGGCGGCCCGCCGTCTCCACAACTCCGAACCGGCGGGGGTCATCCACCTCCACAACGCCGATCAGATTGTTGTCGCCGATGATAAATCCGGCGTAATCCAGATCGAAAATCGTATCGGCCAGGACGATCACCACCGGCTCCAGCTTATCCTCCAGCCCGAGGAATACCGCTTCTCCCAGGCCCCGCTGCTGGCGTTGCTCGATGTATGTAACCTGGAGGTTGCTGTATCTGGCCACATGCTCGCGTACCTGGTCTCCCAGGTGACCGATCACGAGAGACACCTCGGTGATGCCGGCGGAGATGAGCGGCTCGAGAATATGGTCCAGGACCGGTTTACCCGCTGTGGGCAGCAAAGTTTTTTGCCGTTTTGCCGTATGGGGGAGCAGGCGTGTTCCCTGGCCCGCGAGGGGGATTAAAGCTTGCAAAGTTGTGCTACACTTTCAGTCGGGACGCTTTATTGAGCGATAGAAGGTATGGGGCTACTTTTCGATGAGCCGGGACTTGTAGCGCTGGAGCTGGGTTCTCAGCTTGTCAACGGCCTGGACCACAACACGATCCATTTTCTGGCCTGACTCGATTACGGTGAACTGATGCTTTTTTGAATGTGCGACGATTTCGGCGATTTCCAGCCCGTTGTCGTGGGACAGGATGACATGGCAGTCCAGCATGCCGTCGAAGTATCGCTCAAGCTTGTGAACCTCCTTATCAACAAAGTCCTTAAGCTCCTCGGGTGCCTTAAAATGACGGGCCGTCACTTCAATCTGCATACGACTTGCTCCTCTTTATTCATCATTGTATCATACCACTTGTAACACTGGTACGGTCCGGCACCTGCCGGATTTGCTTTTGTCGCACCATCGGCGGCGTGACAACACTTTTCCTGAAAATATTAGAAGGCATTTCCTACCCATTTCCCGCACCGGCATGGGGATGGGCCTGCCGGTATAATCTTTTCATCTGCTCCGTCTTTACGTGGGCGTAAACCTGGGTGGAAGACAGAGAGACGTGTCCCAGCAGGTCTTTCACCGCCATCAGGTCGGCGCCGCGGTCCAGCAGGTGAGTAGCCACTGTGTGGCGCAGCAGATGGGGGCTCAGATGCCGGGCCTCGGCCACCTGTTTCAGGTAATGCGCCACCCTCAGCTGTACGCTTCGGGGTGAGATTGACCTGCCACCCCGCCCGCAGAAGAGGGGAGACCGATTGTCAACCGTTTCTCCCTGCTGCCGCCGGGCCTCCAGGTAACGGCCCAGGGCCTCGCTGGCCGCCTTGCCAAAGACTACTATGCGCTCCTTCCCCCCTTTTCCCATCACGCGCATGGTATTCCGGGTGAATGAGACATCCCCTACTACCAGGCCGGTGAGCTCGGCCAGCCGGATGCCGGTGGCGTAGAAGGTTTCCAGGATGGCCCGATCCCTAAGCCCGATGAGGGTGTCCGTCGTCGGCAGCTCCATCAGCCACAGGGCCTGGTCTTCCGACAGGAAATCAGGCAGATGCCGGGGGAAGCGGGGCGTCCTGATAGCGGCGGCCGGGTTGGCGGGAATAACCTCTGCCCGGTTGAGGTACTTAAAGAACGATTTGAGCGCCGCCAGCTTCCGCGCTGCCGACCGGGCACCCAGACCCCGCTCCCGGAGAAATCCCAGGAAATGGCGGATAGCCTGCCGATCGATTCGCTCGGGGTGCTGGAGGCATTCCACGTCGTACCCGGCTGCGAAGCCGGTGAAATCCTCCAGGTCCCGCCGGTAAGCCTTAATAGTTAACGGTGAATATTGGCGCTCCAGGGCCAGGTAGTCCAGGAAGTCCTCGGCGCAGCGGTAAAGTTCCGCCGTGGTCTCAGGCACGGGGTTCCGGTCGCAGTATGGCCAGGGCGGCGTTGAAGTCATCAGGGAGCGGGGCCTGGAACGTCGTCGTCTCCTTCGTCGCGGGGTGGATAAAAGCCAGGCTGAACGCGTGGAGTGCCTGCCGGTGCAGTGCCCGGCGGAGCCGAGCGGCCACATCCCGCAAATCCGGCGCAATACTCGCCGCTGGCCGTACACCGTGGTACAGCGCGTCGCCGAATATGGGATATCCCAGGTAAGCCAGATGCACCCGGATCTGATGGGTGCGCCCGGTGTGGGGGCGGACCCCCAGCAGTGTAAAGCCATGATATTGTTCCAGCGTCCGGTAAAATGTTACGGACGGGCGGCCACGCGATCTACTGGTCATGAACGCCAGGCGGTTATGGGGATCGCGAACCAGGTTGGCATCAACCTTCCCGGTTTCTGGCGGGGTGCCCCAGACCAGGGTCAGGTAGGTTTTCTGTATCTCGCGCCGTTCAAACTGCCGGGCCAGGTGCAGGTGGGCGGCATCGGTCCGGGCAATTACCATCACACCGGAGGTGTCCTTATCAAGACGGTGGACGATACCCGGACGCAAACGGCTGTTCTGCTCGGACAGGTGTTGATACCGGCCAACCAGGCCGTTCACCAGCGTACCTCGATGAACCCCGCTGCCGGGGTGCGTTACCAATCCTGCCGGTTTATTCAGGACAATGATCTGATCGTCCTCGTAAATGATATCGAGAGGGATGTCCTCCGGCTCGAGATGAGCGGGCTTCTCGGGAGCCGGCCGGTCAACCTGGACCTGTTCTCCTCCCGACAGGGGTTCCCGGGCCTTGCATACTGTCGCGCCATCTATACGTACCATGCCGGACTTGATCAGGTGCTGGATGCGGGTACGGCTGAGGTCTCCCAGCCTGGCGACCAGAAAGTGATCCAGCCGGGACCAGGGGACGTCCGCGGTGAATTGGGTGGTAGCAGCCACGTCAGGTACTTTCACCTGCCGCTTCCTGCCGTTGAGGATGGATAAACGTTGTCAGCAGCAGAAAGAGTACCACTCCAACCGTCACGGCGCTGTCGGCCACATTGAACACGAAAAACCGGTATTTTCCCAAACCAAAATCCAGAAAGTCCACCACCTGGCCAAAGACGATCCGGTCAATAAGGTTCCCGATGGCCCCACCCAGGACTAATGCCAGGGAGATGCGGATTCCCAGGTGGTTAGCCCGCTCGCGATAGAAATAGTACAGGATCAGGATCGTCGCCGCAATCGACAGCACGGTAAAAAGGGGCAGCGCGCCGCCGACCTTGATGCCGAAAACGATGCCGCTGTTTTCCACGTACGTTAAACGGAAAAAGTCACCAACCACCGGGACGGTGGTATGTAGATCGAGGTTGTGACGTACCAGGTATTTGGAGACTTGATCAAATACCACAACGAGGGCGGCGTACACCAGGGCCCGCATGTAGTTCAGCTGGCGGCCTTACTCACGTTGGTCTTGCAGGAAAAACAGCTGGTGGTGTGGGGAACTTCTTCCAAACGTTCCTTACTGATCAGGTCGCCGCAGGTCTGGCAAATCCCGAACGTCTCCTCCTCGATCATCTGCAGGGCCCGGTCCAGGTATCTGAGATAGTTGTTCTCCCGGGCGAGCCAGTAATAGGCCTTCTCCCGCTCAGCTTGATCGGTGCCTACATCGGCCATGTGATAGGCGTAAGTGGAATCACTGGTGCTGGCCGACTCGTTGGCGATATGGGTGTTCTCTCGAAGATCACCCATCTCCTCAAGCAGCTTGCGCCGCTTTTCCAGAATATGTTTCCGGAAGTAGTCCAGATCCTTCTCTGACCATTTCGTTTTAGTAGCCATCACAGACCCCTTTGGTTAGACTCTTGCAATGTGAATGCGCACATCAGAGCCGCTCAAATTTACAACTTTTTCGTGCTCCGGGTGGTCCAGTTTAGTTAACAACCCGGTTCCCAGGACCTCTGCCAGAAAATAGTCCTTAAAGTGCTCAAGGGATTTCTCGACGTGACCGTCACCCGATATGCCTACCAGGATACGGTCTTCCACTTTAAGGTCGGCTTCCTTGCGCATATTCTGCACCTGGCGGATAAGATCGCGCACCGTTCCTTCCTGGATCAGCTCGTCGGTCAGCTCGGTGTTAATGCCCACAGCCAGGTCCCTGGAGGTGGCTGCGACGTATGGGGGGACGCCCTCCTCATTGACCAGGATTTCCTCCGGCTCCAGGGTGGTGCCCCGGCCGTCTATTTCGATCTCGACGGATTCTCTCCGGAGCCACTTGGCGGCGGTCTCTTCCGGCGGCAAGCTCTCCAGTGCCCGGCGCACCTTATCCAGGTCCCTGCCGAACCGGGGACCAAGCAGGGGCAGGTTCGGTTGAATGCTGCGGCGAATAAAACTATCTGTTGGCACATCGGTCCGCAGTGACTTGATGTTCAGCTCTTCCAGCAGCTGATTCCGATTTTTATCCACCGCCGCCAGCACCCGGGCATCGCCGCTGACCACTACCTCGCTCAATGGCTGCCGGATCTTGATATTGGCCTTGTTGCGGGCGGACCGCCCCAGGGCCGCTACACTGATGACGCTGTCAATCTCAGTCAGCAGGTCATCGTCCACCAGTTCGGCCTGACAGGTGGGGAAGTCGCACAGATGAACGCTCTCAGGTGCCTCGGGGTCCAGGGCGCAGACCAGGTTGCGGTAAATCACCTCGGTAATTAAAGGAATTATTGGGGCAAAAACCTTGATGAAGGTCACAAGGGCCTCATGGAGGGTGGTATAAGCCGCCAGCTTATCGGTGTCATTTTCACTCTTCCAGAAGCGGCGGCGATTGCGGCGGATATACCAGTTGGAGAGGTCCTCCAGGTACCTGTCCGCCGCCCGCATGAGCCGGTCGGTGCGATAGTTTTCGTAACCAGCAGCGGCTGTATCGATCAGCTGCTGGGTCCTGGCCACCAGCCAGCGGTCAATCTCGGTGCGCTGCTCACAAGGAACCGCATCCTTCACCGGGTTGAAATGGTCCAGGGAGGCGTAGGTCACGAAAAAGCTGTACGAGTTCCACAGGGTGAGCAATTTCTTACGCACTTCATCAGCGTGGTGATAGCCGAAGAGGAGGTTCTGCTCGGGGTTCTGCGCGGCGTATACCCAGCGCATCACATCCACGCCCATTTTCTCCGCCGCATCATCGAACCAGATGGCGTTCCCCTCCGACTTGTGCATGTCCTTGCCATGCTCGTCTTTCACCAGGGCATGGCCTAGAACCTTCTTGAAGGGCGGACGGTTCTCAAGGACGGTGCTCATAGCCAGGAGGCAATAGAACCAGTTGCGGAACTGGCCGGGGAAGGACTCGGTAATGAAATCGGCGGGGAACCACTTTT
>CAZQOY010000166.1:0-5471 GCA_964595095.1 uncultured bacterium
TGTGAAGGTCTGGGAAATCATTTCCTAGATGATAGAGGGGTCAAAAAATATGTTTTGTTACAGGTTGAGAACGGAGGCAACATGGTGAGCAGCGCTAGAGAGGCCTTAGGCAACATGGAAACCCTGATAACCCGCATCCGGGATGAACAGGCCGAGCTCCTAGACTTTGAGGTGATAATAGCGACCCTGAAATGCGGCATCCGGGAGGACCAAGCCGTAATCGGGGAGCTCGAGGCGACAATAGAAGCCCTCAAAACCCGTATCCGGGAGAACCAGGCCCGGCTCGAGGAAGGTAATGGCGGGCTGAACCATGGAGATATCCCCGAAGTCAGGGTCACGCTAAGGAAACTCTCACCACAGGAGTATGTTCAGAGGTTCGGACTGTCGGGGCCTATAGGGCAGGCTATTTGCGAACTCATAATGAAAATCCCTGACGGCATCATCGAGATTTACGAGCGGGACGATGGTAAGGTCATCTTCAAGGTCTAGGATCTTCCGGCCGGATGACGCGAAAGGGGGTAATGCCTAGAGAGTAGTTCGGGTGTGCCTGCCATCCAGCGGCGGGTGGCGAGGCATGAATATGCCGGCAGCCGCACTAACCAACAAAACATCAGGGAGGATAGAAATGAAAAAGGTATTCTTTGGGCTCATCACCGTGGTCCTCGTGCTTGGCCTTATGACCACGCCTGCCACAGCAGCACCAGGGGGGAAGAATGCTGGCTGTGCCACCATCCAAGACGGCACGATCGTCGACTCCATCAACGACGAGCCGATCACGCTCGGTTTTGATGAGTACGGCTACAATTACCAGGCCCATCTGTTCCGGGGCGCGTACTCTGACTACCGTCGGGGCCTCCCTGTTCCGTTCCCTAACGTCGACCTCCAGATGAAATGGAATGATGCCTGGCTGTCCAACAAGGACTGCGACGACGACGACTTACTGGACCGCCACAATGGCTTCGACAGCTACATCGGATCCGGTGCGTGGTTGACTAACCATGACATCGGCTTCAACGACGATGGGGATCGCTGGACCTACTTTGTGAAGATCGTTGCGGTGCCTGTCGGCGCGTACCTGGACGATGATGAAATTTGGTACACTGCAGACGACATCGAGATCGGGCCAGATATCTGGGGCCAGTTCGCTGTTATTGAGCAGATCATAACGGGCGACATTCCCAGTGACTTCGTCGACTACGACCTGCCCTTCGTTGATCCCTACTGGAGCCCATCCGGTCCTGGTCTTGGCAAGTGGTAATCTGAACTCCTCCCGGAGTTGCTCCTCAACGCGGTATGTTACCAAGGCCGGCCTCCCGGGGGTGACACCCGGGCCTGGTCCATCATGGCCCCGGGCATGGTGGCCACGACCCGCCGGGGGTGCCCCAGGACCAGAGGCCGTCTGGAGGGGGGACCTGGGGGTCGTCTGCTGGTAACCTGGTAGGCTTTGGTGTTGGCCCTGGGTGGGCCTGGAGGGATCACCGGAAGGCCCTGAAACGGGAGTTGAATCATGAAAGTGCTGATTATCGAGGATGACCGGGATACTGTAGAGGCCATTTCTCTGGCCTTTCAGATACGCTGGCCTGAGGCCCAGGTGGTCTCCACCAACCTGGGAGAGAAGGGGATAGAGATGGTGGAGACCGAAGCCCCCGATATCGCTATCCTGGACTTGGGTCTTCCCGATATCAGCGGCTTCGAGGTGTTGAAGGGGGTCCGCCTCTTCTCCAATGTCCCCCTTATTATCCTCACCGTAAGGGCTGAGGAGGTCGATATAATCAAGGGGTTGGAGTGGGGGGCGGACGATTACGTAGTCAAGCCCTTCAGGCAGTTGGAACTCCTGGCGCGGGTAAATGCCCTGATGCGTAGGCGAAGCCCTCCGGGGGAAGAACCACCCCTGAGGTGCGGGCCATTGCACTTCGATCCCTCTAACCTTCAGCTCCTAAACGGTGAGAGGGAGGTGGACCTCACCCGCACCGAAGGCAAAATCTTCTATCACCTGATGAAAAACGCGGGGCACGTGACCACCCATTCCCGGCTCGCGGAGGCGGTGTGGGGTGAGGACTACCCCGGCATCGCCGACAGCCTCAAGGTCCATATCCGCCGCCTCCGGGAGAAAATCGAGTTAGACCCCAGCCACCCGCGGCTTATCCTCACCAAGGCCGGCGTAGGGTACTCCCTGGCAAAGCCGGGCTAGACCGGGCCAATAGCCCCCCTATCAAGCCATCCCATCATATTCCCCCGTACTGACCTAGCCTTGCTGATCCAGAGTTTCTTTTATTTCGACGATTCCCCAGCGGGGAAAAGGGCAAAAAGGAAGGGCCGCACCTGATATCTAGTTAGGTGCGGCCTGTTCAGATAGGGACCGGCCCGGTGGCCCGGGGCACCCCCGGGCCTTTTTTTTGCCCGGCCATGGTGGTCAGGGCGGGGCCAGAACGGGGTCGGAGAGGCCCTCCGGAGTAAAACCCCGTTTTCCAGTGGCACCAGAGCCTCTAGGATGCGATTCTGACAGCGCCCCCTTATCTGGCCCCGGGGGAAAAAGCGGGCTGGGGGTGTGGCGGCCGTCTGAGGGCCTGGGGGCGGGTGGTGGCCCGGGGAGGACCATCAGGGCTATAATGACAGGCGGTGCCGGAGGTGATACCCTGTGGGTTTAGAGGGACGTCGGCCACGGGTCCAGTTTGAGTGGGCCGTGGTCCCGGACGGAGAGGTCACCCACATTAAAGACTCTCCGTCGGGGATAAAATATGTGTGCCTGGGCTGCGGCCAGGTTCTCATCGCCCGGCATGGATCTAAGAAAGCTCACCACTTTGCTCACCTGCGGCCCAACCAGCATTGCTCCCCCGAAACTGTAATTCACACCAACGCCAAATGGAATCTATTTACCCTCCTCACCAACAGGCTGCGGAGAGGAGAAACATTCTTTGTTACCCTGGTGTGCCCCTGGGGGCCTGACCATACCGTCGATCTCCTGGCAGGGGTAGACGATATTGGTCTGGAGCGGGCGCTGGAGAAGACCCGCCCCGATATTCTCCTGCTGGCTGCCGGGCAGCCAAAAAGGGTACTGGAGATAGTGGTTCACCATTTCCCTGAGCCTGACACCCTGCAGGAATACCACGCCAAAGGTATACCGGTGTACACCATAGCCATACCCCGGGAAGGTGATTTCGTCGCTGATTACTTGATTTTCTTCCACCCTTCCCGTCCGGGGATGCCTAATTATGTATTTAGTGTCCTGGAGATATGCTGTCACCGGGAGGAGGAGCGTCAGACACGGGAAAGGGCCGCAGAGGAGGCGGAGATAATAAGGGTGGGCAAAAGGCTTTCCTCCCTGGTGCCCCGGGAACCACTCCCCCTGCGGATGTGGTACGAGGATAAGTTCGGCAAGAAGCTCTTTGGCAACACCCGTGACAGAGTGTGGGCTTCCGGCCGCCGACTCCTGGGGGCTGGTTTCCGTCAAGCTTTGGACAAACCGTATCTATTTTACCTTCGCTTGCCTGAGGTTGTGGTCTTTGCCAACATGGGCGGAACCTATGAGGTGGCCATCTGGGCCGACCCCCGTCCCCTGCTCCACTGGAAGTTTCATACAAAGCCCAGCCGAGCCATTATTAGGGGGGTAGGCCGTTTCCTCAGGATGAGGGAGGTGCCTACCCGTTTGAGTTTCGAGGAGGAATGGCTCAGGTCCGACCCCCTCTTCGACACCGGTCCCCCTGAGTTTGATTGAGGCAATTATCCCTGGCCACAAACAAAGGCGCTCACCGGGGCACCCCCAGCCCAGCTCCCACCCGGGGACTCCCCCGGCACCCCTGGCCCCCTGACCCAGCCCAGCTCCCACCCGGGGGCGGCACCCTGGCCACCACCCCGTGGGCTCTGGTGACTTTTGTGACTTTAGAGGGGATACGGTGATATTCGTACTCCCCTCAACCTCTGCAGCCGCTCGCAAGTACTGGGAAGAGTCGTATTGGGATGATCTCGCCCGGTTTATTTACGAATGAGAAGTGCCGAGAGAACGATAACAATGATTCAAGTTGTTCAGCGAACCTTCGGCGTGGGTCCCCGAACCAGGTCATGCTGGGTAGCACAAAATAGTTCTATCAGGAGAGCTTATCATTTCCTGAACTTAATCAAGCTTGCGACGGTAGTGATAAAACCAACCAGACCCACGAGAATACTGTATGGCAACAAGTGTGGAATGGTGATATTGTATTCTGTCTTAAGAATTGTTTCGAACATCATAGCTAATACGCCCGCAAACATCACAATAATTCCGATTCTCGCAAAACGGATATGAAACTCTTTGGGGCGATAATTCAGACTCGCTTTAAACATTGCCACAAATCCAAGAGCCAAGAGTGAAAGCGCAAGCACGCTTTTCAAAGGGTTAACTAAAGTTTCTGTCGATGAAAATCCTATTCCGATCCCTACAGCTATGGTTGCAAACCCTAGCGAGAGGAAGAAACGAAACCAAGCTGACTTCTCGCTTTTTTTTATCTGATCGCAAATATCCCTAATGCTCTCATTTGAGTTATCCACATGCTCTTCCTTCCCATCCTTGCCTATGATACTGATTTCAAGCTGGTCGTTACTAGGTCTTATCACGAAGCGTTTCTCTTCTCTTCTCCCGTTTTTTGACGTTATTCGGAGTTTGCCCCATATTTCGGACTTGCCATCCCCGATAAGTCGAGGTTGAGGTTCGAAATATCCCCTCTCTGTTGGAGCATAGATTCTACCCGTGGTATTACCTCTTGCACAAAAATCAACTGCTCGAATGTCCCCAACATTTATTGTTACTTCGGAGCAACTCCCTACCCAACAGATTTGGTATTGTTCAGGTGCATCATCGAGCTCAATCCAAGCCATACAATTATCAGCCGCGCTATACAAATATCTTTTCTGCTTGTTCTCAACCAATATGCGATAGGAAGTATAGAAATCATCGATACATTCTACTATAGCTTTAAACTTTGGCCTGATTGTGAAAGGCTCCCGCGATACTCCTACGATCCTGATTCTCGGTGACTTCAACTCGTCAAACAGTACCTTGAACAAGAAACCTAATACTAAGGCCGCAACTAGATATATCCAATTGATGTCGATCACTGTCGTATTATACCCGGGATTTCCCATAGCGACTCCCAGTGAGGCAATCCTTACCCATCATAGCTCTTGGCACTGAATATATGCCCATTGCACCTAGCTGTCAAGACCTTCAAGAGCCCAGTTAGCCTCCAAGAGCGTCTCTGTCCGGAGCTGTGGCACCAAGAATCCTCGTCCCAGAGCTCCATTCAACGGTAAAACAACGGGAATACAACGGGTACCCCAGGCCCCCGCCCGGCACCACCACCACCTCCGGCCCCGGGTGAAGCCTGGAGGGCGTCTGCTGGCCACCTGGTGGGCTCTGATGACTATCTGGGCGGGAAGCAGGGGCCTGGGCGGGGGCATGGGCTGGGGCCTGGCGGGGGCATGGCGGGGGCATGGTG
>CAZQOY010000167.1:0-5463 GCA_964595095.1 uncultured bacterium
ATTACTTAAACAACTAGAAGGAGTCAACACTTAGTGGCTCTTTTGGGACTTTACCTTTATCTACAAAGGAGAGTGTTCCATCGGGCAGAAAACGGCAAATCAGCGCGGGCATATCCTCTACAACAGTGCGATACCTCCGGATAACGCGCCTGATGTTATAGCGCCGGTGGATGACCCCTGACACCGTCTGGGGCTTGAGACCCAGTTCCCTGGCGATTTTCGTTGGGCCGGTGTTGTTGATGACACATAAGATTTGAAAACGCTGGCGGTCTATCTCATCGTTTCCCGTGATAAGGGGAGAAGTGGCCTTCCTCCGACCAGTATTGGCGTTATTGGCTGGTTTCAGCTGCATCCCAACATTCCGTGTTATACATTTGTATCTTGTTAATATACACTGAGACTGGTTCAGCGCTTGGAATGTAAAACTTTTTTACCTTAAAATCCATAATAATGAAAAATAAATCCGCACACCCTGGTATTGGAAAACGTCTGAGGGCCATACGGGAGCGGTTGGTTGAGAGCCAGGCTGTATTTGCTGCCTGCTTTGGCTTGAACCGCGGCAATATCGATAGTTGCGAGAGGGAAAGGGCCGATCTTCCCACCGGGCTTATTGGTCAGCTCATCGAACTGGGCATAAACGCGGAGTGGTTGATCAACGGCCGGGGAGCAAGATATCGCAGTCCAATCGCTGAGGAGAGTGCTGCAAATATAATTAGCGACACAGGTCTACTTAAAGGAATAAACCCCTGAAGGAATTTATACTTTACACTGCTTCCCCAGTCCCACGGTTACTCTGCAGGAGTCCCTCCGGGAAAACCGTGGGCTAAGCTGAATCAAAACAATCGGGCGGCCCACAACTTCAGTTGTGCGCCGCTATTATGTTGCGTCGCCCAGCGCCTTTTCGATGGCGGGAAGCAGCTCCTCCTGCCTGACGGGCTTGTTGACCACCGCGGCAGCCCCCAGCTCCAGGCACCGCTGGCGCACACTCTCCTGGATGTTGCCCGTGATGATAATCACGGGGACAGCGACGCCCTGCTCGCTCAGCGCTTCCAGCAGCTCCAGGCCGCCCAGCTCGGGCATCAGGAGGTCGGTCAGGATTATGTCGGGCTTGCGGGCAGCGGCTTTCTCCAGTCCGACCCGGCCATTTTCAGCCTCTTCGGTCTCATGCCCTGCCTGACGAACCAGGCTCCGGATGGCGCGGCGCTGGAATGATGAATCATCAACGATGAGAATCAGGGCCATCTCTGAATCTTCAGGACCTATAAAAGGGATTTTCGGTTCTTGTCCCGGTGTCGGCGGCGGGACCGGATGATGCGGAAGATAATAGCAGCTGCCAGAATCCCCATGACGTAGTAGAGTGCTATCTGGATAGACATGTCGTGCGGGTCCATAGTGTCCAAGCATACGAAAACCAGACCGCTGGGGCAACCATTCTTATCCAGCAGGAGTTCCCCCGAAAATAAACATTGTACTTCGTTATGGCATTGATATACATAATGTTACGGGGATTTGCTAGTGGAGATGGCTGTTTTTGAGTTGTGAATTATTATAGAAACCGTTGAAACGGTTTCTCATTACCCTGTTATATATGCAACCCACGACTTAAGTCGTGGGTTAATATGATATTACGAAGCATTAATAACCGCTTCAGCGGTTTTGTAACCTGGGATACATAGGTCAGAAATACTCTACTATCTGTTGCTAAATAGGGATTCCTATTAAGAGTTCCTTAGCTTCACTTGATTATTTCGGGGGAACTCCTCCTGCCATAAGGGTTGATTCCTCAACCGGACGGTGATAAAATCGCGGGCCGGATATAGTCCACCCGGGTGGAAAGCAATAAGTAGATCGTTACCATATATCGGAGAGACCTATGAGAAAGACCACGCTTTTCCTCCTGTTGCTGATACCTGCCCTGGCTTTCGCTCAGGTTGAGCTGGGCTCCTTCGTTTTCCTCGATAAAAGCGAGGCTTACAACGTCACGATCGATGCGGTGATCGGCTCCGGTGGTTTGTCCGCGGGTGTTTCGGCGGAGACCCCTGCTCCAAAGGCCTTCAGCTTCCTGGACTTTATCCCGGGGTATGCCACCCGGTATATGGTTACGATTGGTGATGGCAGTCTGTATGGCGAGGCAGCGGTTGTGGCCCGAGCCCGTTATCAACCCAGGCGCACGGTCATCGGTTTTATTGGCCTGGGGCCTGGCCTGGGCGTGGCCACCGGGAAAAACGTGAATATCACGCCCACGGTTTCGGTAGTAGTGGGCCTGGATTATCTCCTTCATGACAAGTACCTGGTATCGGTGGTCGCCAGGAGTGTGGGCCTGCTCACTATCAGCTTCGGCCTGCATAGACGCTACGGCTGGTAAGCGCTCTTTTCGCCCTGCTCATCCTTCCTTATCAGCAGCTTTTCTAACCTGGCCCAAGGTCCTTAAACGATAATTCCGGTAGACCACCGACGCCGGCATTATTTACCAGGATATGTAAGGGTATTTGCGATACCATATCCCTCTCGCCGCGCCGGTGATGAGTGCAGCCCTGTTGATCATCTTGAGACTTTCATAAAGCTAACATAACCCCGTCATCGTATAATACCATGAATAAGTGCACATTTTTTTTATCTATTTTTAAAGACGGGTTCTCGCTTTGTCAAAAAGGCCTCGATCCCTTCCTTCTGGTCTTCGCATGAAGCACAGAAAGCCAGAGCCAGGCTCTCTTCATGTATCAGTGATTCTATGTCACTTTGATAACGGTTCACCATCTTTTTAGATAGCCGGTTGGCAATAGGAGCATTCATGGCGATTTGTTCCGCCACATCCAGGACCTTACCCATAAATTGATCGTCAGGAAATACCATATTCACCAATCCAATATCCGAAGCTTCCCCGGCGGTGATAATCTTGCTGGTAAAGATTAATTCTTTGGCTTTTGCAACCCCAATATGCCGAGGCAATCGGAAAGTACCACCCCAACCTGGTATCAGTCCAACCTTTGATTCGGGCTGGCCGAACTTGGCTGATTCAGCTGCGTATATCAGATCGCAGGCGCAGGCCAGTTCGCAACCTCCCCCCAGAGCATATCCATTAACGGCAGCGATAACCGGGCACGGAAAATCTTCAATATTTTTACACGCCCTATGACCGGCAAGAGAAAAATCGCGCATTTCTTGAGTACTGTAAGTTTTGATCTCTTTGAGGTCTGCTCCAGAAGAAAACGACTTATCAGTACCGGTAATTACTAATGCTCTGATATCTTTTTCCTTAAGTTTCTCCAGGCATTTTTCCATCTCAAGTAGTAAATCCATATTGAATGCATTATAATATTCAGGGCGATTCAGCTCTAATAGGGCTACATACTCCGAAGGCCATTTTTCGTTTATGATATTATTCATCTTGCCAGTTCCCTTTTTCTATTTGATTCATTTTTCCTGGTTGGAATATTCCGGGATCCATTCGGAAAGTCCTCACTGCGCTGGCAGCCCCCAACTACGATACTGCTGAAAACTACCAGCGCCATAACTGCAGCAGACCGGATCATGTCAATCCCTCCTTTAAGGTAAGCTCCTTGATTTCAATGGATCGTCGTGGCCCAAAACTAAGGGGAACCCCTTTATCTTTCCAAGTTAAAGCATTACTACCAGTCTACTTATCCAGAGGAAGCATACGATAGATCAGAGATTCACTGTTGGGAGTATTAACCTGGGATAACAAATTACTTTCGTCTGATCTTATTAATGGTTACTATTACTCATACCAGATATAGGGCTATGGAGGAATTTTCTATCGAGCCTTTTCTTTAGCGCATGATATTGTTTCACCATCAAATGGAGTGAATTATTATGTACAATAACATATGGATCAGACCTGTCGCCGGCGGAATGCGCGGCCTTATATTGATGGCCCCAGCCTGTCTGCTCATGCTGCTTGTTGCGTCCTGTGGTTCAGACGGGCAGCAGCTCTTCGATGGCAAGACCTTCGCCGGGTGGCGCGGTCTGGGCCGCGATGTAGTCCCGTCAGAGCACTGGGTCATCGAAGACGGCTGCATCAAGAAGGTAGCCGGCCAGGAAGTGCCAAGGCAGGCCGACGGGCAACCGATCGGGGGCGGCGACCTCATGACCATTGATTCCTTCGAGAATTTCGAGCTGTCATTCGAATGGAGGGTTAGTCCAGGCGCGAACAGCGGCATTAAGTATAACGTGTCTGAGGAGCTCTCCACGTCCAGGGGCGGTGCTCATTCGGCCCTGGGATTCGAGTACCAGGTCCTTGATGACAGCCGGCATCCCGACGCGAAGATTGTGACACACAGGGCAGGTGATTTCTACGACCTGATAGCCTCGCAGAATAAGCAGCTGCGCCCCGTCGGAGAGTTCAATCAGGCACGCATCGTTTTTCAGGGCAACCACGGTGAGCACTGGCTAAACGGGGCGAAGGTAGTCGAATATGATTTAGGCACATCACTTATGGATTCGCTGCTTGCCGCCAGCAAGTACAGCAGCATTCCCGGTTTTGGCGATAAAAAGAAGGGACACATTGTCCTGCAGGACCACGGCGATACCGTCTGGTACCGCAATATAAAGATACGCCTGCTGCCACAACGGTGAGCGTGGTTGGCGGGGCTGCTGCTGTTCTGGCATGATTTGCAGATTATATTTGCAAATAAGATGATGCATGGTATAATTTACCGGGCCATGTTCAAGATAGTTAACAAGGTTCAACTGAAGGCTAAAGCCCGGATGCATCCGGGGGTTTTTGCCGTGTAGTCCGTTTTAAAACCAGAAGATTTACAGCAGGCCCCCGGATATTTCGAGGGCCTTTTGCTTTTTATTCTGAACAGATGCAGTGTCTCATGCCGGGAAGACAGTATTCGCAACTGTTGGTTGAGGCACGTAAAAACATTAACCGGAAGGAGAATGACAGATGAGTAAAAGCCGGCAAAGTACGTGTCCGGAATGTGGATCCGAGATACCCATAGCTGCTGATACGGTAAAAGGAGAGATTCTCCAGTGCGGCGATTGTAGCGTGGAACTTGAGGTGATCAACATTGAACCTTTAGAAATCGCCCCGGCCCCCGAAGAAGAAGAAGACTGGGGGGAGTAGTAAGATCCCGATAACTGTCAAAGGTGCTACTATGCTCGGTATTCTATTATCAAGGGTTCGAGTGGAGGAGAAGCTGTTGCTGGCGGCGTTCAAGTCCCGCCGAATCCCAGTGGAAATAATTGATGACCGCCAGATCGTGTTTAATCTGCCGGAGCGGAACTGGCAGGAGTTTCACGGCATCCTCGAACGCTGTATCAATCACTCAAGGGCTTTGTATGCCCTCCGTATTTTCAACGACTGGGGCATACCCACCGTCAATTGCTACGAAGTGGCGTTGGTGTGCGGAAACAAACTCGAGACTACCTCGGCTCTTGCAAGGAACGGTGTGCCGGTGCCCCGGTGCAGGGTGGCCTTTACGCCGGAATCGGCGC
>CAZQOY010000168.1:0-4233 GCA_964595095.1 uncultured bacterium
CAGCTGGAGGTACCCTTCCCGGTCTTCCACCGCCAGCTCGGCCGCCGCCGATGGCGTGGGTGCCCGCAGGTCCGCCACCAGGTCGCAAATGGTAACGTCCGTCTCGTGGCCCACCGCCGAGATGGTGGGCAGGGTACAGGCGGCCACGGCCCGGGCTACTACCTCCTCGTTGAAGGGCCACAGGTCTTCCAGCGATCCGCCGCCCCGGGCCAGGATCACCAGGTCCACCAAGCCGCAGGCGGTGAACTCCTCCAGCGCGGTGGCGATGTCTTTTGCGGCGCCTTCACCCTGTACCAGCGTGGGACGTACCACCAGGATCACGTGGGGCGCCCGGCGGCCGATAACCTGGATGATGTCCCGCACCGCCGCCCCCGTTGGTGAGGTCACCAAGCCAATACGCCGGGGGAAGGCAGGGAGGGGCTGTTTCCGGGCCGGATCGAAGAGGCCCTCGGCTTGAAGCTTTCCTTTAAGGGCCTCAAAGGCCAGCCATAGCTCGCCCGCCCCGGCGGGATAGAGGTTCTGCACCGCCAGCTGGTACTGCCCCCGGGCTTCGTACAGGGTGAGATTGCCCCGGGCCAGGACCTTCTGACCGCTGCCCGGTGTGAAGGTCAGTGACACGTTATGCGAGGCGAACATGACGGCGGCCATTTCGGCGCGGTCGTCCTTGAGCACGAAGTACATATGCCCCGAGGTGTGGTGTTTGAAATTGGAGATTTCCCCCTCCACCCAGACAGGCGTAAAGCGGGATTCCAGCAGCTGCTTTGCCTGGCGGTTCAGCCGGGAGACGGTGAAGATCTCGAGGGGGCCGGCGGGGGACATCTACCTGTCCGGCGATTCCGACAAGACGGGCCTGTCCGGCGATTCCGGGACTCCCCGAGGCGGGTACGCCCAGGGCCAGACGGACTGAGGGGGGGTGGGTTTGCCGGCCGCTTCCCAGACCCAGAGCCACAGGGCTGCCAGCCAGTTGCGCTGCTGCTGCAGGTAAGCGCCCAAGGGACCGGGCGTCAGATCCGCGGCCTGCCCGTTGATCAGCCTGTGGACCTCAAAACCCCAGCTCCAGAGGGGTGCCACAAGCAGGCCGGACCAGAGGACCGCAGCCAGGATGAGGTGTAGCAGTGCCATCGGTGCCTCATACGCCCCAGGCGGGAGAACAGCCGGTTAGCGTACCTTTTTCTTGTGGCGGTTGGCGCGCAGCCGCTTCTTGCGCTTATGCGTGTTTATCTTGCGGCGCTTTCGCTTACGTCCACAGGGCATATTTACTCCTTCGTGCTCTGATTAATTATTCAAACGATCGCCCATACCCGACCGACTACTTCTCCAGGGCCTGGTCCACCGCGGCCCTGAGGGTCTTGGAGGGCTTGAAGACCGGAACCGAGCGCTGGTCCAACATAACGGTTTCCTGGGTGGCCGGGTTGCGGGCCTCCCGCGGCTGACGGATACGGACCAGGAATGTGCCGAATCCCCGCAGCTCGACTTTTTTCCCCATTGTGAGAACTTCCTGGACTGTTCCTAACAGGCCGTCCACAACCGTCTCGGTTTCCACCCTTGTCAACCCGGTTTTGCGGGCCAGGAAATGGACCAGCTCACTCCTGGTCAGGCCGGCGCGATCGGCTAAAAGTTGTCTGAGCTCGCTTTGAATCATGCCCACCTTCTCCTTATCTCATGAGGTATTGCGGCAGTAGCTGGGGAAACCAGGCAGTGCGGGAACGGTCCCCCAGCAGAAAATCCCAGAGGGAGATACGCCGCCGCTCCACCGGTCGAACAATCACCGGGCGTTTTGTGCTCCCGGTAAGCCGGCCCGCTAGGGTAACGGCATCTTCGAACCCGCCCAGGACATCCACCAGACCCAGCTCCAGGGCCTGGCGTCCGGTAAACACCTCTCCGGTAGCCAACTCCCTGACCTGTCTCAGGGACAGGTTCCGCTCCGCCGCTATCACCTCGGTGAACTGGGCATGGAGGTCGTCGATCACCCGCTGAAAACTGCGACGGTCGCTGTCCGTGGGAAGACGGAAGGGCGAACCGGCATCCTTCAGGGAACCGCTCTTGATCACCTCCACCTGCAGGCCGAGCTTATCCATCAGCTTCGCGGCCACCGGGTAGTCCAGGATAACCCCGATTGACCCGGTAGTGGTCCCCGGGCTGGCCATGATAGTGTCGGCGGCCACGGCCACGTAATAACCCCCGGACGCGGCTACCGTGCCCAGGGAAGCTATGACCGGCTGGGATCCCTCATCCCTTACCCAGCGCAGCTTCCCGTAAATTTCCTGGCTGGCGACTACCGTACCGCCCGGTGAATCAATACGCACCAGGATGGCATCGATATCTTTCCTTCGGTGGAACCGGTCCAGCTGGCGGATAATCCGCTCACTGTCGACAATCAACCCCTCGATCTTTACCACCCCGATCCGGGGACCGTCACCGGTCTGCCAGGGCTCGGCCGGGGGACGGCGAAACAGTGACAGGACCAGCAGGACCAGGAAAAGGCCGGCGATCCCGAGCATCCACTTCAGCGCCCAGTCGTAGCGGCTGGTGCTCATCCAGCCTGCTTCCAGATGACCAGCCGCTGCCCCACCCGGATGTAGTTGGATCTGGATATGATACCGTTCCAGCTGCGAAGCCTGGAAAGACCTACGTCGTGGGCTTCGGCTATCTGGCTCAGGGTATCGCCCGGTCGTACCGTATAAGTATACCTCACCATGTCCTCCGCGTTCGCCGGGAGTCTGGCGGCCAGATACTGGGGACGAGGCCTGGTCGTCGTATAGATCACCAGCTTCTGGCCAACCCGGATATAACTGGAACCGGGGCGGAGCCCGTTCCAGCTGCGCAGTTGCGACAGACCGACATCATGAGCCTCGGAAATCTCACTCAGATTGTCTCCCGACCGGACAGTGTAGTATATCTGCTTTGACCCCGGGCTGGAAGGAGTCGCTTCCTGACGGGTGGCCACCCCGGAAGAAGGAATCGGAATGCGCAGCCGCTGGCCGATCTGCAATATATGTCGGTTCGCGATGCCGTTCGCTTTGACAATGGTAGGGATAGAAATCCCATACCGTCTTGAGATCGAGTAAAGCGTCTCCCCGCGGCGGACACGGTGGGTTCTTACCGTGACTGCGGTCACCGGACCGACCTGAGCCAGAATCGGGTCGAAGTTGCGGGTGAAGGCTTCCTGGTGTCCCTTGGGAATTCGCAACATATAAGGCGAATCACCTTCTTCCGGCGGTGGAACAGCCCCCTGCCGCAGCTCCGGGTTCAGGAATTTAAGGGTGTCAACACTGGATTCCGCGATTTGTGCCAATATGTTAAACGTCAGATACCGATCCACCGGTACTACATCCCACTCCAGGTCTGGTTCGGGATCGACAGTAAAGCCATACTTCTCCGGATCCTGGGCAATGAGAAAGACGGCCATAATCTTGGGGACATGGTTCTTGGTCTCACGCGGCAGGAGATACAGTTCCCAGTAATCGCGGGACTGATGCACCCGCATGGCCCGATGAACCCGGGCTTCACCGGTATTATAAGCCGCCAGGGCCAGGTACCAGTCGCCGAATTCGTTAAATAGTTTCTTCAGGTGACGGGCCGCCGCCCGGGTGGATCTCTCAAAATCCCGACGTTCATCCACCCACCAGTCCTGTTTAAGTTTATAAAAACGGGCAGTGGATGAAATAAATTGCCAGGGACCGACGGCGTGCCTCCAGGAATAGGCCCGGGGGTTCAGGCCGCTTTCCACCATTGCATGATAGATCAGCTCCTTGGGAATTCCTTCCTCTTCCAGGATCGGCTCAATTATCTTGGAGTAACGGGGCAGACGGTTCAGCCAGACCTGCATGCTTTGACGGCCTTGGGTGCGGAAAAACTGTATGATACGCCCCACCTGATCGTTGTACACGATAGGCAGGTGGCCTTCCCCGTCATAATCCACCGGGGTGATATCGCCTAGATCGCTGGGCAGCGAGAGGGTATAACGGCTGAGCTCGTCACGCAGTGCGGAAACGGTGAGGGAGGTTTCCACCTGTTCCAGGGTCTGGCTGTCATTCTCGTAAAAAGAAATAGTGGCATTGAGGAAACGGTTGAACTCCAACAGCTGGTACTCATCCAGCAGCGGCAGCTGTTCTACATCCGCCATGGCCTCAAACAGCAGGTCAAAGTAATAGGCCGCATTCAGGGTATCCTCGGACTTGTCGGCCACCACCGCGTCTACGAAGATAAGGCGGGCCTCGGCCAGGAGCTCGT
>CAZQOY010000168.1:4243-5406 GCA_964595095.1 uncultured bacterium
TCGTCGAAACGGGATTCCTCCTTATCGCGGGAGGCCCGGCCCAATGCCACGACACCGTCCCCCAGCGGGGTCCTGGCAGGTATTTCCTGGGCGGTCAACGCCGCCGGCAGACAGCCGAGTCCAATCAGGAGGATAAACACTGTTTTCATTACGCGCATCGCTGATCCTTTAAAACAGATAAATTTAGGGGTGGTTTTCACCGGAATCACTAATCAAAAACAGCATTCCCGCCATCCATGACCAGGTCAAGCTGCCTAATAATACGGCTGGTACTCCGACCTTCCAGCAGGGGCACTATCCGCACTTCTCCGGCAAACTCCCGTCCCACAACCTCCTCGGGGAGGTAATCGCCCCCCTTCACCAGAACGTCGGGGCGCAACTTCTGCAGCAGGGCATAGGGCGTATCCAACAGATCGGGATCAACCATTTCAGGCGGTACCGTAGCGGCGGGGAAGACGATCAGGGCATCCACCACTGTCAGGGCATTCAGGACGAGCAGCCGGTCTTTCAGCGGCGTGATGGGACGCCGGGGTCCCTTAAGCCGCCGTACCGACTCGTCGCTGTTCACTCCTACTACCAGGCAGTCGCCCAGCCGGTCGGCTTCCTCCAGCAGATGAATATGACCGGTATGCAGCAGGTCAAAGCAGCCGTTGGTGAACACCACCCGCTGCCTTTTATCCTGGTGCGTCCGAACCCACCGGGCACTGGCTTCCCAGTTCAGCTCTTTATATGCCACTCACGGTCCCCGCTACCGGGCAACAGTCGCATTCAACCGGCTGACAGAGGGATTCGATCCACTCCAGCAGTCCTTGTTGCTGCCCGAAGATTGACGGTCTTTGAAGGCCCAGCCGCTCTACGTGCCGTCGCACCCGGCCGTAGCTCCAGCCCAGGGGAAGCCGGTACCACTCATTGAACCGGTCAGATCCCGTTTTTGCGCTGCCGAGGGGCAGCAGCCAGTTGCCCACTACCTCTATCAGAAAAGCCCGGGTGGGGACAGGCAAGCCCCCTGCACGCAGATCCCGGGCCAGCTGCCGGGCGTCTTCCAGGGACCATGCCGCAAGAGTCCGGGGCTGCTGACGGCAGGTGAAAGCCAGCGCGCTCAGGAAAACCACGCGGCCGGGCATTTCTTTCCTGGTCCCGCCGGCGGTCCCGAACGACAGGCT
>CAZQOY010000169.1:0-5318 GCA_964595095.1 uncultured bacterium
TCAGGGGCATATCGTATTCTTCCGCTTGATCACCCGTCCCGCGCAGCGTGCGGATCATGGCTACTTCGCCGGGCCATTCGAGGAAGATTGCGTAGAGATCATCACCCTTGACCGTAAAGCGGATATCCTTGTTGGTGTACACGACGTTTGACTCGTTGAAGCCGATGGCGGTGGCTGCCCCAAGGTTGACCGGGCCTTCGCCCGCAATGAACCACGGGGAGGTGCCGTAAATGGCCTCGCCATTCATGTCGAGCCAGGCGCCCATTTCGAGCAGAGCCTCCTTGGCCCCTTCCGGGATCGTACCGTCGGGCTTGGGACCTACATTGAGCAGCAGGTAACCGTTCTTGCTGACGCGGTCAATGAGGTTGTCGATCAGCCGGTTGGGAGTTTTGAAGGTCAGGTCATTAGCCCAGCCCCAGGCGCCCCGGTCGTCGATGGAGGAGTCGGTGATCCACTCATGATAGGTTAAATCCGGCTCCTGGCCGAGCTCCAGGTCGCGGATGCCGGCTTGGGGTATAATGTCATTGCCCTTATAGGTGACCATGACCTGTTTGCCCGCCTTCGAAGCATGGTTGTAGTAGTAAGCGAGGAAATCCTTCACATAGCCCTCGGGAATCTCATCGAGTGCGAAGTCGAACCAGATGAAATCGGGGCTGTAATTGTCGATAACCTCGATGATTTTAGCATACCATTCGTCGAGAAACGCCTGGTTGCGCATGGCACCTTGCTCGTGCGGCTGGCCGTAGAGCCCGGAGTTCTGGGGGTCGCCTGTGTCATAGGTCTTGTCCCAGACGGGGAAGAAGAACCAGTTGGCGGCATGATGGAACGCGGTGACGAATTTCAGGTCTGCTTTTCTCGCGGCAGCTTCGAATTCGCCGACAACGTCACGTTTGGGACCCATTTTCGCAGCATTCCATTCTGAGTATTTGGTGTCCCACATGGCGAAACCGTCGTGGTGTTCGGC
The DNA here is from genome assembly GCA_964595095.1 of uncultured bacterium. Lineage (GTDB taxonomy): Bacteria > Fidelibacterota > Marinisomatia > SCGC-AAA003-L08 > TS1B11. Next base: position 965 of record CAZQOY010000169.1, read on the forward strand.
AACGGGACCGACGAATTTGGCGCCGGCTTTCTTGAACAGGTCGACCCATTCATCGGCATCGAACTTCTCCGCCGTGAACATGGGGATCAGGTCTTTATAACCGAAATCGGGGGTCAGCTCGCCAAAGGTCTCCTCGAAGTGCTTGCGGGCCGCGGAATTGGCTCTCATGTATAGGGAGTTAGAGTACCAGGTGGTGTTGGACCCGTAGGCATGGACTGCATAGGGCCCCCAGTGCGTGTAGATGCCGAACTTACCGTCACGCAGCCACTGGGGTGTTGGATTCTGTCTTAATGACTCCCAGGTGGGTTCATATTTCTTTGCTCCCTGTTTTACACAGCCTAAAGTAAATAAACCCATGAAGACCAAACCGATTAATACCAGCTTTTTCATTTGGTTTCCTTTTTTATTTTGTAAATTTCTTTTAAGTTGCACATCATATGATTGCAATTAGAGTACCGAAAAGTACTGTAATTCTCGGCAAAACACAATATCATATTATTAATAATCCTACGCTTTCGGGGTAAACTTCTCGTCCCGCAGCAGGCCTCTATGCAAAAGCCCCACCCTGTTAGGCGTGAGGCTTTTGATGTACCCCGGATGCGACCCGTCTCCGTCCGCCAATCGGCGGACTACGCCGGGCAAGCTTCCCTACATATAGCGGGATAAACTCCCCCGGGACCCACGGATTAGAATGCCAGCGAAATATTCTCAACGGGAGATGCCAATTGTGCAAAAATTGGTAGGTTTGAAATCCATATGGATTGTATCCCGCAGTAAGCGGGGATCCCCCGCCAATGGTGGAATTCAGTTCACTTTGGTCCACATTGCTCTGACGCCAGACACTCCTTTCATCGTTTGACTTATGTCTCGATCAATCAATCCGGGGATAATGGTAGCGTTCGATCTTAAAGACGTAAGCATACTTGCCGGGCTTTTCATCGGGAGTATCGATAACGAGCCCTTGCGCTGTCCTCCTCCAATCGAGTTCCTTGCCATCGCCAAGCATGGTGATGCGCTTGATCTCTTCCTTGTAGAAACCGGGGTATTGGGGCCTCTGAGTGAAACTTACCGTGAAGGCCTCACCGTCGTACTGTCCCTGCCAATTAAAATTGCCGACACTTAAACGTACGTCAGTTTCTACTTGTTCGTACTTCCCGTCGACGCCTTCGCCAGCCTGGCCGCCCGAGACACGGAATTCGCCGTTCTCCTTAAATTCATACACAGTCTCACCGATAGTCCATTTGGTGCCCACCAGAGACATGGACTCGTCGATAACGGCCGGACCTCTCAGGGGCATATCGTATTCTTCCGCTTGATCACCCGTCCCGCGCAGCGTGCGGATCATGGCTACTTCGCCGGGCCATTCGAGGAAGATTGCGTAGAGATCATCACCCTTGACCGTAAAGCGGATATCCTTGTTGGTGTACACGACGTTTGACTCGTTGAAGCCGATGGCGGTGGCTGCCCCAAGGTTGACCGGGCCTTCGCCCGCAATGAACCACGGGGAGGTGCCGTAAATGGCCTCGCCATTCATGTCGAGCCAGGCGCCCATTTCGAGCAGAGCCTCCTTGGCCCCTTCCGGGATCGTACCGTCGGGCTTGGGACCTACATTGAGCAGCAGGTAACCGTTCTTGCTGACGCGGTCAATGAGGTTGTCGATCAGCCGGTTGGGAGTTTTGAAGGTCAGGTCATTAGCCCAGCCCCAGGCGCCCCGGTCGTCGATGGAGGAGTCGGTGATCCACTCATGATAGGTTAAATCCGGCTCCTGGCCGAGCTCCAGGTCGCGGATGCCGGCTTGGGGTATAATGTCATTGCCCTTATAGGTGACCATGACCTGTTTGCCCGCCTTCGAAGCATGGTTGTAGTAGTAAGCGAGGAAATCCTTCACATAGCCCTCGGGAATCTCATCGAGTGCGAAGTCGAACCAGATGAAATCGGGGCTGTAATTGTCGATAACCTCGATGATTTTAGCATACCATTCGTCGAGAAACGCCTGGTTGCGCATGGCACCTTGCTCGTGCGGCTGGCCGTAGAGCCCGGAGTTCTGGGGGTCGCCTGTGTCATAGGTCTTGTCCCAGACGGGGAAGAAGAACCAGTTGGCGGCATGATGGAACGCGGTGACGAATTTCAGGTCTGCTTTTCTCGCGGCAGCTTCGAATTCGCCGACAACGTCACGTTTGGGACCCATTTTCGCAGCATTCCATTCTGAGTATTTGGTGTCCCACATGGCGAAACCGTCGTGGTGTTCGGCAACGGGACCGACGAATTTGGCGCCGGCTTTCTTGAACAGGTCGACCCATTCATCGGCATCGAACTTCTCCGCCGTGAACATGGGGATCAGGTCTTTATAACCGAAATCGGGGGTCAGCTCGCCAAAGGTCTCCTCGAAGTGCTTGCGGGCCGCGGAATTGGCTCTCATGTATAGGGAGTTAGAGTACCAGGTGGTGTTGGACCCGTAGGCATGGACTGCATAGGGCCCCCAGTGCGTGTAGATGCCGAACTTACCGTCACGCAGCCACTGGGGTGTTGGATTCTGTCTTAATGACTCCCAGGTGGGTTCATATTTCTTTGCTCCCTGTTTTACACAGCCTAAAGTAAATAAACCCATGAAGACCAAACAGATCAATACCGGTTTTTTCATTTGGTTTCCTTTCTTAAATCTCTTTTAAGTTGCTCATCATATGATTGCAATCGAAGCACCGCAAAGTACTGTAATCCTCAGCAAAACACAATATCATATTATTAATAATCGCTACGCTTTCGGGGTAAACTTCTCGTCCCGCAGCAGGCCTCTATGCAAAAGCCCCACCCTGGTAGGCGTGAGGCTTTTGATGTACCCCGGATGCGACCCGAAGCCTCGGTGTAGCCGCCTACGGCGAGCCCGCATGACCTACGGCCCGTCAGTAGACGGGTCCGCCTACCGACATCACTTAGAAGTACGTAGACTTACGACGAGACGAAATGCCGATTGTGCAAAAATTGGCAGCTGTTGAGGAGACCTTGGCTTCGTCGAGGGGAAACAGAGCAGCCGACCACAGCAATTGATTTCCAGTTCACTGCTCTACCGTCGTGAAATACAAAATGAGGCAGGAAAATGGGGGCGGCCACCGCCTTTGGCGCGGTACAAATTTGACTAATGGTGACCAGTGGTAACCAGTTTGGAGGAAGTCAGATGTAGATTTTCTGTACCTCCAAGGTCCCAGAATCCTAAATTGGCAAGTGGGCCAAAGAATGGTGGCAGGTCAAAAGACTATCAGACGAAAAGGAGGTCGCCACATGATTAATGAGATCACGGCGCAGGAGCTTGACACCGAGCGCTTCATCAATGAGAAGGTCAAAGAGATCAACGGGGCCGTTGGGGACGGAATGGCGATCAACGCACTCTCGGGAGGTGTCGATTCGTCTACGGTTACGATGCTCGGGCACCGCGCCCTGGGGAAGCGCCTTAGGACTGTCTTCATCGAAAACGGCCTCATGCGCGAGGGAGAGTCCGAACAGGTCGCGGGTTTGTTTGGAGAGCTCGGCGTCACGGTCGAAATAGTCGATGCGCGCGAAGAGTTCTTCGCTGCGCTCAAGGGAATCACGGACCCGGAAGAGAAGCGCGAGGCTATTACTCAGACCTTCTATCGAAACGTATTCGGACGCCTCGTCAAGGAAAGCGGAGCGAAGCACCTGCTGCAGGGAACTATCCTGACCGACGTTGACGAGACCGTCGCCGGGATCAAGCGACAGCACAATGTCTTCGAGCAGTTCGGGATCTACCCGGAGGATGCTTTCGGATACCGCATCATCGAACCACTCGTTCAGCTTCGCAAGGATGGCGTCAGAAAGACAGGCCAGGCCCTCGGTCTTCCGGCCAAGGTTTTCGAGCGTATTCCGTTCCCGGGGCCGGCGCTCTCGGCACGCGTGATAGGCGAGGTGACCAGGGAACGCATCGAGACGGTCCGCAAGGCAACCGCCGTTGTCGAGCGCTTGCTCAAGGGCACTGGCGCATTCCAGTACATGGCGATCCTTCATGAAGACCGCGTGACCGGCATACGCGACGGCAAACGCGATTTTGGCCAGCAGATTGAGGTACGCTGCTGGGACAGCGTCGACGCGCGGACCGCAACACCGACCAGGCTATCGTTCGAAATCCTTGAGAAGGTCGCTCGCGAGATCATCCTCGAGGTGCCCGGCATCGTCAGCGTCACATACAACGTAGCATCGAAGCCCCCCTCGACCATCGAGGCGATCTGATGACAGTTGAATATTCAGAAGCAGGGACAGGCAGGGAAAATTGCAAAATGCAAAATGCAAAATGAGATTGCCACGTCCCGACCAGAGCGTCGGGACTCGCAACGACGGATCGCCA
>CAZQOY010000170.1:0-5284 GCA_964595095.1 uncultured bacterium
CAAAGCCAGAGAGTTGCCCGTATATTGACATCGTAATATGGAGGATCGTACCCAGCGTCGTTTCGATAACAGCATGTTGAAGATGCGGCCGTCGGCGGTCGCGATACATGGAAGGTTAAATCCCACTTGATCTGTCCCGGTACTGAGGGATGAGAAAGAGGGTTTGTAATCAATTGCATAAGAGGAACCTGAGCGAATGAAACGACTGACTCTGATCCTTACAGCTGCCATCCTTACTCATGGGGCCGTTCAGCCCCAGAGCGCTTCGGCAATATTCCTGCTAATAGCTCCCGGCGCTGCCGCCGGCGGCCGAGGTGAAACCGGCGTTGCCGACGCTTCCGATGCTTACGCCAGTTATTGGAATCCCGCCACCCTGGCTTTCATGCCGCGATTTGAATGGGTGGGACAGGGCTCTAACTGGCTGCCCAACCTGGCCGACGATATGAAGTACATCTTCACGGCCGTCCGCTATAACGTGCCTGAGGTAGGCACTTTTGGCGGCCACGTGATCTATCTGGACCTGGGTACCCAGATGCGGATGGGTGAGAACGGGGAGGAGCTGGGAGAATTCAGCAGCAACATGGCGGCGGTTACCGCCAGCTTCGGCACCAAGATGTCGCCGCTCTCAGCGGTGGGCTTCAATGTCAAGCTCATCCACCAGAACCTGTCTGCATTCGGCGCCGGTGGTGAAGAGGGATCGGGTGTGTCCACCGACTTCGCCTTTGATTTCGCCTACTACCGGCAGCAGTTTCTTTTCTCCCGTCTGAACCTGGGCCTGGCCGTCAGCAATATCGGTCCCAAGATCGCTTTCATCGATGAAGAGCAGGCCGACCCGGCACCCACCAACATGAAACTGGGGATCAAATGGCGTATAATAGAGGCCAAGCACAACCGGCTGGCCCTGCTGTATGACATGAACAAGCTCCTGGTGGCCAGCTACCCCAGTATTGACTATGATGGCGATAGCTTCATCGGTGGGTTTGATGCCGATGGCAGCCCGTCCAGCGGGGGTGAATACGGTGTGAACGGCAGGTGGGAGCAGGCCCACACCGATCCCTGGTACCTGGCACTGATCACTTCCTGGTTTGACGACTGGCGCTTTGATGGTGATGTTGACCGGAGCGGTAATGGGATCATCGATTCGACGGAGGTGGGCAACCGGGACGAAGCCACGATCATGGATGAGCTGGATACCATCACCCATAATATCGGGATCGAATATTGGTACTCGACCTATTTCGCCATCCGGGCCGGGTTCATCTATGACAAGCTGGGCAAGATCTGGAATCCGACGTTCGGAGCGGGGATTCACTATGGCCCCTACGGGTTTGACTTCGGCTATATTTACGGGGACGAAGGGCATCCATTGACCAACACCATGCGCTTCTCTCTGAACATAGGCTTTTAACCGCCCTCGATGACTTCCAGGAAAATCCCGCCCCGCCGTCGGCGGGGTGGGATTTTTTCTATCCGGCCCTGGCGGACCCTGCCCGGCTGGGCCTTGTTCCTGTGCCTGACGCTGTATGGCCAAACAATGCCCCGTTTAATCCTGCCTGGCCGGGGGGCAAGAGCCCCGGCAGCCCCCACCGGGTCAACAATGGACCTTACCGTCCTGGCCCTGCGGGTGGCCTTCAAGCCTGACAATGACCTTTCCACTACTGGAAATGGCACATTTCTCATGGACATCGATTCATTGAGCGTTGGTTCGGTGCAATGTGATGGCTTCCTGGTGGACCCGCCGCCGCATGACGTGCCCTACTTCGACGCCCAGTTGGAAGCCATGGCCAACTACTTTGAGAACGTTTCTAACGGGAAGGTCACCTTCAATCGGGACAGTTGTCGGGTTTATCCGGAGGGCAATGATCCCATTGTCCTTGAGGGCACCATGGCCAGCTACCGGCCGGTTGCCGATGAGGACTCCAGCGACGCTTTGCTGGTGGCGCTGTTTGCCGAAAGCATAACCGCAGCAGTCGACAGCGGGATTCCAGTGACGGATTATGACCTGGTGGTGGTCTTCCACGCCGGCCTGGGGCAGGACTTTGCCTATCCCGCATTGGACCCGACACCGAAGGATATCCCCAGCGCCTACATTGACCTGGATATGATTGAGAAGGCCCGGGGCACCCGGGGTATTCGCCTACCTGATAATACTCTATTCGATAATCCGGGCATCCTCCTGCCGGAGGGACAGAACCATATCTATTACGATATCATGAAGGACATATTCCCTGGCGTCACCGACTACTGCGATGTGCAGATCGGCCTGACGGGGACTTTCGCCCTGCTGGTGGGCTATGCCCTGGGCTTCCCGCCCCTGTTCGATACCGATGACAGTGTGACGGGCGTAGGCGTATTCGGCCTGATGGACGTGGGTTCTAATAACGGCCAGGGTGTGATCCCTGCGCCGCCCACCGCCTGGACGCGCACCTACCTGGGCTGGGAGGTAGCCGAGGAACTGGAAGGGAACATTGCCCTGACTGCGCGCCACCTGCCTGATGGAAAAATAGGTCGAATCACGCTGAGTAACGATGAATATTTCCTGGTGGAGAACAGGGTCGGCCCGGTCCAGCCGGGGGTGGGGATTAACTTCGACTATCTGGCAGGGTTGGAGGGAGTGGTAGTTGATCCGGCATCTGGAGTGATCACGTCTATTCCCAACTACGATATCGGCCTGCCCGGCAGCGGCCTGCTCATCTGGCACGTGGACGAGTCGCGCTACAATGCCTCCATGCAGGGCATCAACGACGATCCGCAGGCCCGGGCGGTGGCCCTGGTGGAGGCCGACGGCGCCGTGGACATCGGTTTTCCCACTATGGCCCTTTTCGGCAACCCCGACCTGGGGTGGCGCTGGGACCTGTGGTATGCCGGTAACGAGGGTTTCTTCGAGGCCAACCCGGACCGCGGGATCGGCAATCCCCAGGGCCTGCTCAGCTTCGACAGCGAGACCAGTCCTTCTACTCAGCTTAATTCCGGGGCGGCCAGCGGCGTTGTCATCTCGCGGATCGGCCCGGCGGGTGATTCTCTCACCTTCACAGTCGAGGATGAAAACGTGACCCGCCTGCCGGAGGGTAGCCGGCTGCTGGGGTATAATGGGGAGAAGTGGGTCTATGCTCGTAATGATTCCTTGTATATGGCTGGGATGGATGCCGGTGAGACGTTCGTCGCAACCCTTATTCCTGCAAGTTCGCTTATTGTTAGCGAGTCGGATCCCGTATTAGGAGACGCAAGCAATGCCTTTTGGGTCGTGGACTCAACCCAGGCGGGATACACGGCCCGGCGATTCCAGGGGAGCGGGCTACCCGATCTGACGCTCAGCGATACCGTTCGCGTTGAGGCGGCCTACTTCAATGAAGGACGACTTTACATCGGCGTACGGGATTCGGTCTTGCCTGATCCACCGGACACGACCTATATAGAATATTTTCAGGTGCACTACGAGGACGGCTCGCCGGTCATTGCCAGTTGGGGTTACCTCGAGGACAGCGAAACAAGAAGTCCCATTATTCTAGGCCTGCCTGGAGAAGGTGGCGTTGACCCCGGACCAGACCTCGCCTGGGTCCGTTCCATCCATCCCTCCCTGGGTGATGTGGATAGTGACGGGCTGGATGAAATTGTTGCCTTCATTTATAGGACTAGGACTGATATTCTTGAAGTCGTACCAACCTACAGGATGATTGCGGTCAATTCCAGTGGTACAGTTCTGGATGGCTTTCCTGTGCACGGGAATTTCATCCCTAGCCCTGTCCTCATTGCCAATATCATGGACGATGACCGCCCTGAACTGGTGGTAGTTGAAAGCGGCGACATCACCGTCTACAGTCCCGAAGGCCGGCCCCTGGCCCGCATGGGACTCCACGCTGACCCATCGGAACTGTTTCTCATGCACACCGGCGGCGACAGCGTGGGCCTGGCCAACGGCGACCGTATCCACTGGTTTAAGCCCGCTGAGCAGAACCCCCAGTGGGTCACGCCCCAGGGCCGCCACTCCCGCAGCCGGTATTCGCTCAACGATGGCAGCCATACGGTTGCCCAGCCAACCGTGCTGGACCAGGCCCGGGCCTATAACTACCCCAATCCGGTGACCGAAGGCCGCACGACCATCCGCTTCTACACCGGCCAGGCCTCGCGGGCCACCATCCGTATCTATACCGTGGACGGCCTGTTGGTGACCAAGGAAGAGCTCACCGGCCTGGCCGTCAACGACTACAACGAATGGCTCTGGGAGGTAGGGGATAGCCCGTCGGGGCTATACTACGGCGTGGTGGAGGTGGAAGGGTCGGAAAAGGCGAGCGCACTGGTCAAGATCGCGGTGATCCGGTGAATCGGGGCCAGTCATGGCAGTTGCGTTTGATGCTTACTCTGGGCGCGCTGGCGGCGGTGGTCTGGAGCCAGGACGAGTGGCATAACCACCCCGAGCTGGAGTGGCAGTCTTTCGAGACCGAGCACTTTCTGATCCACTTCCACCAGGGGACTGAGCGTTCCGCCCGGGAAGCGGCGTCGGTAGCCGAGAAGGTGTATGGTCCGGTCACACAGTTATATGGCTACCAGCCCGCAACCAAGACCGATCTGATTATCAAGGACGTGGACGATGTTTCCAACGGCCTCGCCTACTTCTACGACAACAAGATCGAGATCTGGGCCCGGCCCCTGGACTTCGATCTGCGGGGCAGCCACCGCTGGATGCAGGACGTCATCACCCACGAGTTCGTCCACATCATTCAGCTGGCCACGGCCATGAAGTTCACTCGCCGGATACCCGGCCTTTATTTTCAGGTCCTTGGATACGAGGATGAGAAGCGGGAGGATGTGCTTTACGGCTATCCCAACGTGCTGGTCTCCTACCCCTACCCCGGCGTGAATATTCCTCCCTGGTTCGCCGAGGGGGTGGCCCAGTTCATGTACCCCGGCGCCAACTACGACTACTGGGACTCCCACCGGGACATGATCCTGCGGGACCGGGTCATTAACGGCAGGCTCCTCAGCTTCGCCGCCATGAACAGCTTCGGCAAGCGGGGAGCCGGGAACGAGAGTGTCTACAACCAGGGCTTTGCCTTTGTCCGCTATCTCGCGGACCGGTACGGGGTGGAGGTCCTGGAGGCTATCTCGCGGATAATGGCCGGACCGCTGACTATCTCTATCAGCCGGGCGATGGAGCGTGTGACCGGCACTCCCGGGCATCAGCTCTACCGGGAGTGGAAAGCCGCACTGGAAAGCCAATATAGCCGGGCCATGGCCAAAGTCCGTGAGCATCAGGTGACGGGTGAGATTCTACTCAGCGAAGGGT
>CAZQOY010000171.1:0-2831 GCA_964595095.1 uncultured bacterium
TACATGATTGGGCGCTGGTAGGGGCGACCTGGCTGGTAGGGGCGACCTGGCAGGTCGCCCCTACAAAAGAATCACCAATCAGGATAATACCGTGGAGATGATTAGGCATAATTACAAATTTGTCCAGAGTCACATTTGAACGAACCACGGCTGCTTTCAGCCACTCTTCCTCAACTATCCTTCCCATTGGGTTCAATACCATCTTACCATCAATTACCTCACCGAGTAGACTTTGCCAACGGTATGTGCAGATGGTAACGAAATACGCGCCTGGTTGTCGGTAATCGTAGCCCTTCAGGCGGATGGAACGGCGGTGCTGTTTCACCAGGTCCTGCCCGTCGCCCATTTTCAGGCCAAAGGCCTTGGCGGTGGCGATGCGGTAGTGGGTCATGCCTTTCAGGCTCTGTTCTCTGCCCAGGGCTTTGAGCTGGTCAAGAATATCGGCGGAGGTAGTTGTCATCATTGTACTTCTATGGCTGGTATATTTCCCTTAGCTCATCGGTAGACTTCACGCCGGTGGCCGATGCGCAGGACCAAGACCTCTTCTTCCAGTACGGCATAGATAACGCGATAGTCTCCGACCCGCAGCCGCCGCAGGCCGGCGTAGGAGCCCTTGAGGGCGGGGTGCTTCAGGGGATCGGCTGACAGATCGGCTTCGGCTTTGTCCAGGATACGCCGCTGGGATGGTTTGTCCAGACGGGCGAGGTCTCGGGCGACTGACCGCTTATAGGTGATCCTATAAGCCAAGAACCTTCCGCATATCTCCAGCGGTGATTACTTTATCATCTTTGTTGCGCAGTCGGTCCAGGGCGATCTGGGCATCGGCGAACTCCTCCAGGTAGGCGATAACGGCTTTCTGGACGTGGAAGGAGCGAGACCGTTCGGTTTCCCGGGCTATTCTATCCAGCAGCTCGGCGATGTCCTCAGGCAGACGGATGGAAACGGTGGTGCTCATGGTTGGCAATCCTTGTTTGTGTGCAATGTATATAATGTATACAATAAATGCAACAATTTCCGCGCAACAGCAAAGTGAGAACCATCATGCGATAGGAGATGTTGGATTGGGGGGCGTGGTGATCTCGGTTCCTAGGGAACGCTGAAGTCGTCCGTCATGGCCGCCAGTAACTTCAGCAAGAAATCTCAGCGATCTCAGCGGTTAAATCTTCAATCCGTCTGCGCTACGCTACGCCGGACAGGTCGTCAATCTTCAATCAACATTCATCATTCGCCATTCATCATTCTTCAATCGCCATCTGCCCCAGCACCCCCAGCACCAGCCGGGCGAAAGTTTCCTTTACACGCCGGCCGGTCGCCAGTACCTCCTCGTGGTTCAGGGGCTTGTCCGCAATACCGGCGGCGTAGTTGGTGAGGCACGAGATGCCCAGCACCTTCAGCCCTTCCTCGGCGGCGGCGCGGATCTCCGACACGGTGGACATGCCCGTGGCGTGTCCGCCCAGGGCGCGGATCTCGCGGATCTCCGCCGGTGTCTCGAAGGAGGGCCCCAGGCACCAGGCATAAACTCCCTCCCGCAAGGTGATGTTGGCCTCCTCAGCCGCCTGCCGGGCCAGGGCCAGGAGTTCCCGGGAATAGTAAGGCTCACCAGATATGACTTCCGGGTCGGCGGCGCTCTCGATGAAGGTGTAGTCCAGGTGGCCGGTGATGAGCATCAGGTCGCCCTCGTTCCAGCCGGTGTTGACGCAGCCGGCAGCATTGGTGAGGATGACGGTCTCCACACCCAGCCGGGCGAAGAGACGGATGGGCAGGGTGACTGTCTCCAGGGTATGTCCCTCGTAATAATGGAAGCGTCCCCGGGCGGCGATAACCGGTAAACCGCTAGCCGTGCCGTACACCAGCTGCCCCACATGGCCGGGCACCGTTGGCTGGGGATAGTGGGGGATATCGTCGTAGGAAACGGTTACCGGGTCGGCCAGGTTATCGGCGAAGTCGCTGAGGCCGGAGCCCAGGATAAGGGCTGCGCGGGGCGACTCCGGCAGGTAACGGCGAACAGCGGCGGCGGCTTCTTCAGCAGGCGTTTGGGTCATGGCGAAGGAAGTTAACCGACGGCGGGCAGGGGGACAAGGGGAAGGGACCCAAGCTATGTCCATAAGCTCGATAGCCCTACCGCCGCGTTCTCTTGACTATTCTTCCGTGAACGGGTAGCTTCCCATCCCGAAAGGGATTGATATGGAACTATGGTCACAATCCACGCGCCGCCTCACTGTCCTGACGGTCCTGGTTTTTTCCCTTGCCGGGAGTCTCCAGGCTCAGGAAGTGGAAAGCGAAGCCACTGTGGGCTACCTGCGCATCTACGTCGATACCGATCGCTTGCAGATCTATCTGGACGGTGTTATGATCGGTTATACTCCCCTCCCGGAAAAAATCCCCGTTACTACCGGCTGGCACCACGTCAGCTTCTTTTCGCCCGATTTCAAATGGGACCACTGGACCCACCGCCAGCGGAAAGTGCTGGTGGACGTAGTGGAGGCCGGTACATACCGGGTACTGGTTAAGCCCGGCGAGCTGGAAGAGGTGCACCTGGAATGGCATGACCTGGAGCGGGCGCTGGAGCGCTACGAGTCCGGCCGCTGGATCAGCGCCGCGGTAGGAGTGGCCATGGTGGCGGCGGTGCTGATGCTGCTGGCGATGACGTCATGAGTAGAGCAACCGGCGTACTGCTGCTTACTTGCGCCTTGACACTCTCAGCCCAGGAGGCCCTTCAGCCGCCTCCCGCCGGTCAGGAGGGCGGCACGCAAGCGGTGACGGACTCCCTGCAGCCACCGCCGCGGCCCCAAACGCCGACCGATCTTCCCGCACGGGATGTATCCGTCTCC
>CAZQOY010000171.1:2841-5266 GCA_964595095.1 uncultured bacterium
CTACTACCAGCTGGTGGACACCCTCGATGACCAGTCTCTGACACGGCGGTTCGTTCAGGCGCTGTTGGATTCTTTGGCAGGGACTATCCAGGCCGATTTTGACAGTTTGGCCGTGCGGGCCCGGGCCTTTGAGACCCGGGAGAGGGGCTATACCCACCGGTTCTACCGCAGCCCCCTCACCCGGGACGAGGTCCTGGGAAACCCGGTTTCCGAGCAGGAGGCGTCGGATATGCCCCACTTCCATGCCGTCTACGATCCCCAGGGATACCTCCTGAGGGTGCGGTACGTGGAGCCCCGCAAGTGGCGGGCCCGGCAGGAGCTGCTGGCCAGGGGAACCTTCCAGTCCGAGCCCGGCTTACCGCCGCTGGTACGCTATTTCCGGGCCTGGGACGTCCGCCGCCTGGAACCGGTGGACTATATCCGCAAGGGCAAAAGGCCCGAAAACGAGCCCTACCTCCGGGTCATCTACGATAAGCAGGACAGCATCCAGTCCGTCCAGCGGTGGGATGAGGGAGGGAAGTTGGTGTATACCGTGATCTATGACCGGGCCGCCGCCGACAGCGGCACCTATGCCCGGCTCGAGTTCGCCGGGGACAGCCCTGGCCGTCCCGGGCACGGGGAGGCCTCCGGTTCCCTGCTGGCGGTCCATCCTTACCTTTACCTGCGGGATTGGAGCATTGTCAAAGCGGGGTGGAAAGTCGCTTTCACCCGGGACGGAAGCGGCAGCCTGGCCTCTACCCAGGTCTTCAACGAGCTGAACCAGCTGTCCTACTATTACACCTTCAGTTTGCACAATGACCCGCAGACCGGCAAGCGTACTCTCCGCGGTACGGCTATCTCAGATACCGACAAAATTGAGCAGGTCTTCGCGCTGGTCTATGATAAAAAAGACCAGCTGGTGCAGCGCTCGTTTTACACCACTGAGGGCCAGCTGCTGGAGGCCACCACCTATGACTATTATCCCCGCTCGTCCGAACTGGTAGTGATCACGCGCAATGCCGCCGGTATTGTTACCTCCCGGCAGAAGTTTAACAACCCTTCCTTCTGGGATTGAAGGCCGACGGTACCCTCGTGATCAGCCCTGCCAGAATTGCCTCAGCCGCCACCTTCACGGGCCTGCTCACGGCGCTGCTTATGTACACTTCAGGTTGCAGACAGCCCGACGATACCGACACTATCATGCCCTATATTCGATTTTCCTATCCGCAGGCAGGTGTTACCGTACTCGATGATATTGCCACTGTCCGGGTTGAAGCCCGGGACAATGTCGGCATCAGACAGATAGTCTTCATGGCCGAGGGGGACACCCTGGCCAGCCTGACGGCGGAGCCTTACGCGCTCAACTGGAATACCACCGCCTATCCCGACTGCACCGACGCCGATTCCTTCATCCTGCTGACGGCCACGGCGGAGGACTTTGCCGGAAACAGCCGGTCTACCCACAGGAAGTTCTACCTGGATAACGAAGGTAACCCGCCCATCCCGGTGGAACTGTTTGATCCCCTCAATGTCACCAAGCATTCGGTGACGCTTTTTTGGCAGCGGTCGGTGGATTACTACTTTTCCCATTACCTGCTCCGCCGGGGTACTACCGCCGATGTGACCGAGGCCTCAGATTCACTGGTCAGGATCGGCGGCCGCGACACCACCAGCTTCATCGATCAGGACACAAGCGTCAGCCCCTTCGGTCTCCTTGAAAATAAGGACTATTACTATCGCATATGGGTATACGACGAGCTCGACTCATCTGCCGCCGGCGATTCGGTAGTCTCCGCCCGCACCCTGCTGCCCCAGCCCGTAACACTCAGTACGACCCCCACCCTTACCAAGTATACAATCGGTTTGAAGTGGGAGCCCAGTACCGAGGACGTAGCCTACTACCGCCTCCACCGCGGCTCTTCCCCTCAGCTGGCGAAGCTGGACTCAATCGCCGGTTTCCCTGAAGGCACTCATAGATACCTCGACGCCGGCCGGACCGCCAAAACAATCTACTACTATTACCTCTACCTGGTAGACGAAGCCGGGTACGAAAACACATTCCGCAGCGACGACGTCCTGGAGGTGCGGACACTGGCCCTGCCGCCGCCGGTACTGACGGACCCTCCACCCTCAGTAACAAAGTACACCGCCACCATTGCCTGGAAGACCATCCAGGAGCAGGAGGACGCCAGCTGGGTTGACCTGTACCGGGATACCGGGGCCGCCGTCGACAGCACGGACATCCTGCTCTATACCGCCCCCCGCAACGAGGCCCTCGCCTACACCGACATTTCCCTCCAGCAGGATCAGCCCTACAGCTACCGCCTGCATCACCGGGACAGCCAGGACAACACCGCCTGGAGCAACACCCTGGCCCTGACCACCCGTACCCTGGACGACGTGTGGAGCGGCGGCCTGGGGTACGTCCAGGGGAAATACCAGCTCC
>CAZQOY010000172.1:0-1025 GCA_964595095.1 uncultured bacterium
CCGGCGGTACCTTGACGGCATGATTCCCTGCGGTGTCCTGAAATACGGGGTGGCCAACCTGAACGACTGCCTGCCGACGCCTGTCAGTGTTCAGGAAGTCGCCCGGCGGCTGGCACCCCTTCTGCGGGGTTTCCTGGGCTGGATAGACTGCTAGATCAATTAATTTAAGATGACCATAACGCATAATTCTATCCGCGTGCTCCAGGTCGGCCTGGGCTATATCGGCCTGGCTGTGGCGCAGATCCTATCCGAGTGGGAGGGCTATGAGCTCGTCGGGGCGGCGGACATCGATCCCGCCCTGGCCGGGAGTGACCTGGGCCGGCTGGCAGGGCTAACCGGCGGTCTGGAGATACCCGTAAGCGGTTCCATATCCGACGCCCTGTCCAACACTCAGGCCGATGTCGCCGTGCTTACCACCTCATCTAGTATGGAGGCTATCACCCCCCAGGTGCTGGAGCTGGTGGAGCGCGGACTTGCGGTAGTCTCCACCTGTGAGGAGCTGGTCTATCCCTGGCGCACCCACCCCGACCTGGCCCGGCAGATTGACACCGCCGCCCGGCAGCGGGGCGTCGCTGTCCTGTCCACCGGCGTGAATCCGGGCTTCCTGATGGACTTCCTGCCGCTGGTGCTGACCCGCATCGCCCGCCGCGTGGACGCGGTTACGGTTGAGCGGGTACAGGACGCGGGAACCCGCCGCGAGGCCTTCCAGCGGAAAGTGGGCGCGGGACTGACGGTTGAGACGTTCAATGAGAAAGTGGCGGCCGGGGGCTTCGGCCACGCCGGGCTTACCGCCTCAATGGAACTGCTGGCGGCGGGCCTGAGCTGGCAGCTGGACAAGGCAACCGAGACCATTGAGCCGGTCATCGCTGAGCAATCCCAGAAAACCGAATTTGTTTCCATCGAGCCTGGCGAGGTGGCCGGTGTCTTCCAGGTCGGCAGAGGCTTCATGGAAGGCCGGGAAGTCATCACCCTCACCTTCCGCGCGGCGGTAGGCGAACCCGAGCCCTACGACCGCGTTCGTATCG
>CAZQOY010000172.1:1035-2571 GCA_964595095.1 uncultured bacterium
CGACCGCGTCCGCATTGAAGGGTCGCCACCCCTGGAGTCGATCTTCCCCGGCGGCGTTCACGGGGACGTGGCCACCGGCGGCATTACAGCA
Source organism: uncultured bacterium (assembly GCA_964595095.1). Taxonomy (GTDB): domain Bacteria; phylum Fidelibacterota; class Marinisomatia; order SCGC-AAA003-L08; family TS1B11. Next base: position 1,127 of record CAZQOY010000172.1, read on the forward strand.
AGTGCCATACCTCTGGTCATGCAATCGCCGACGGGCCTGCGCACCCTGGCCGACCTGTGGCCGGCGTGAGCGGGGGCATTTGGGGGAAGTAGCAGTAGCAGTGGCAGTAGCAGTGGCAGTAGCAGTTTCAACAACTCAACAATTTAACAAAGTAGCTGTCACCACTCACCAATGACCAGTCACCAGTCACCCGCAATCTGTGGCAGTTGGCAGGCCTCGGCGTAGCCTACGGCGAGCCTGGCAGTGAGCAGGGAAGAGCGAAGGGCGAAGAGCGTGGAGCGTGAAGCGGAAAGAGAAAAACAACCGCAAAGACGCAAAGGGCGCAAAGATATTTTAGCCACGAATTAACACGAACTTGCACGAATATTGAAAAGAGGCTGAAAAATAAACCACCAGGCCTGCCCTGAGGTTCTCGAAGGGCAAGAAGTATCGTGAGGCTAAATTGCAGATGATTTTACTGGTATTATCACTTAGATTACTTTAAGTTATACCAATGGTAATAACTGAGGTATAACCAATGGCAACCGTTAAGACGGCGATTTCGATGCCCGAGCGCTTGTTTGAAGAGCTCGAAGCCGCAGCTAAAGAAATGCAGGTCTCACGAAGCCAGGTCTTTACGCTGGCGGTGAAGAAATTCTTGCGGGAGCGTGAAAACCGGCGCATCCTGGAGCAGCTGAACCGGGTGTACGGGGAAGAGCCGGATGAAGAAGAGCGTGACCTGGCTAAGGCGATGAAGGCCCGGCTACGGCGGCTGAGTGCTCGGGAAGAGTGGTGATCCGGCAAGGCGAGATTTACTGGCTGGACCTTGGCGAGCCATCGGGCTCTGCTCCCGGCTATCACCGTCCCTTTGTGGTCATTCAGAACGATATGTTCAACCGTAGTCCCATCGACACGGCGGTTGTTTGTGCGCTCACATCAAACCTACGACGCGCGGAGGCGCCAGGTAACGTGCTGCTGCAACCCAGGGAGGCGGGCCTGTCCAAGCAGAGCGTGGTAAACGTCTCACAGATTTACACCGTGGATAAACAGGAGTTGACGGAGAAAATCGGTACCCTATCCCCTAAACGAGTACTTGAAATCCTTGAGGGTGTCCAGCTGGTATTGCAGCCCAGCGATGTGAGAGCAGGTGAGGAGTAGCAGTGGCAGTGTGGTCAGTTGTCCTTTGTCCGTAGTCCGTTGCCAATTGTAAATCCTTGAATGGTATTAATCATCCAGAATCCAGTATCCAATATCCAGAATCCAGTATCCAGTATGCCAGCATCCAGTATCAAGCATCCAGCCCCTCGACAGTCCTTCGGCTCAGCTCAGGACATGGCTCAGGGCAAACATCCAGTGTCTATGCATAACGGCCGCCGCCCCCCCTGGATGAAGGTCCGCATCCGCACCGGCGAGAACTACCGGCGGCTCCGGGACCTGGTGCGGGACCAGCAGCTGCATACGGTGTG
>CAZQOY010000172.1:2581-5215 GCA_964595095.1 uncultured bacterium
TGCACACGGTGTGCCAGGAGGCCCGCTGCCCCAATATCTACGAGTGTTGGGAGCGCCGGAGCGCCACCATCATGATCCTGGGCGACGTGTGCACCCGATCGTGCGGCTTCTGCGCGGTGAAAACCGGGCGACCGCCGGTCCTCGATGACCAGGAGCCCTGTCGTACCGCCCGGGCCGTAAAGGCTATGGGCCTGCGCCACTGCGTGATCACCTCGGTGAACCGGGACGAGCTGTCCGACGGCGGTGCCAGCGTATGGGCCGAGACCATCCGGCAGGTCCATCAGGCTCAGCCTGAGTGCAGCGTAGAGGTCCTGATCCCCGACTTCCAGGGGGAACAGACGGCCTTGCAGCGGGTCATTGACGCCGGCCCGGAGATCCTGGGACACAACCTGGAGACGGTGCCGCGGCTCTATCCCCTGGTGCGCCCGCAGGCTGATTACCGGCAGAGCCTGGAAGTTCTCCGGTATGCCGGGGGACAGGGAATGGCGGTAAAATCGGGCATCATGGTGGGCCTCGGCGAGCGGCCGGACGAGGTGTCGGCGCTTATGACCGAGGCGGCAGCCGCCGGCTGCCGGATATTCACTGTCGGCCAATACCTCCAGCCCACCAGGGACCACCTGCCGGTGGAGCGGTACGTCACGCCCGCTGAGTTCAGCCGGTACCGTGCGGAAGGCCTGCGCCTGGGCTTTGAGGCTATCGAGGCCGGCCCCCTGGTGCGGTCATCCTACCACGCCGATGAGCAGGCGGCCCTTCTCGGCCTGCGGGCGCCTGCCCGGCCATAAACGGACATCACTTAAAGGATCTATCAAGGTTTGTCACGCGCTAAGGACAGTCCCCCCCGCTCTCGATCAGGCGGCGCAAAGGGTCGCCCGCATGGACCTCCGAAGCGGCGCGGGTCATCGCGATCCGCCCCCCGGGGACCGGCCCGGCTGCTGACGCGGCAGGTAATGGAGCCCGCGTGGGTCAGGGTCCTCCCGGTCAATCCGATTCCCTCGATCTTGAGCCGCGGGCCCGTCGGGGTCCAGCTGCGCCTGTTGGACCTGCTGGCAGCCGATGACTATGACAAGGTGGACTCCGTTAGGAGACAGCTGCGCTGGTCGGCCTCATCTTCCCCGGAAGCGGCCCGGATTCTCAAGCACCAGCGGGAAGACGGCACCTGGCCGGTGGAGGCCCCGGGCCAGCCGGAGGGGGCGGTGAAGCAGCTGACATTGCTCGGTCTGCTGGAGAACCTCCACGCCCTGGCGGACCTGGGCGGCCACCGCAGGTGGCCGGGTGTGGAAAAGGGCCTGCGCGCCCTGTTGGGCTTCCAGCACGAGGACGGCCGGTTCCCGCTGCTTTATCACCACCACGCCTGTATCGGCCGTATGCTTATTGCCCTGGGGCTGGGCGTAAATCCCGCCGTTCACCGGGCCGCCCACTGGATTCTCGAGCGCCAGCGGGAAGACGGCGGGTGGCTGCATCCCCAGATGGCCGGAAAGCGGGCTAAACCCCCGTCTTGTATCTGGACTACCGCGGAAGTGCTGGCATTCATCGCCCGCTACCCCACCCTGCGAGTCAAGGAAAGGCTGCGGCAAGCCGGGGAGTTTCTCCTGGAGCATGCCCTTCAGCCGAATACAACCACGCTGCTGCCTGATGCCGGCACCTGGGACGTGCTGGAGGAAGGGTCACGGGGGGCGCAGCTGTTTCGCGGAGGGACGCTGAAAGTGCTGGACGGGCTTTCGCTGGCCGGGTTCAATCCCTCCCACACGGTATTCAAGAAGCTGTACACCTGGCTGCTGGAGCAGCAGCTGGATGGCGGCTATTTCCCCCGGATAACCGGGCATGATGGGTGGGGGGATCCGCTGGTCACCGTACGCGCCCTGGAAATCATTCACCGGGTGGAGACCACGCGTCCCGGGTGATATTCTGCCAAGGCGACCTCTTTTGGCAATTTGTCGGACAACAAGGCAGAGTGTGAGTTTCCTTTAGCAGCAACACCTGAGCTGGCACGATAGTTGTTGCTATTTAGCACGACAGTGTTGAAACTTTCGTGCAGATAAGCGTTTACTGGAGAGGGCATGACTAAGCTTGATGATAAAGATAAACAGGAACAGCCGAAGCAGAAACAACCTGTACAGGCGGAATCCGGCGGTAACGAAGAGTTTCCGGTTATGCCGCTGCGCAACACCGTTCTATTTCCGCAGCAGATTATTCCTATTTACATCGGGCGCGAGCAGTCTCTCAAGCTGATCAATGATCTGCCATCGGGCCGCAAAATGCTGGTGGTAGTGGCCCAGCGGGACGGCTCTATCGAAGTCCCCACCGAAGAGGATCTTTACCACTGGGGAACCCTCGCGGTGGTTATGAAAATTTTCGACATGCCCGACAACTCCAAGTCGGCCATTGTCCAGGGAATTGCCCGGGTCAGCATTAAAAAATATTTAACGGCCGGCCCCTACTTCCGGGCCATAGTCAAGCGAGTGGAGGAGAGCCAGGACAACAGCCTGGAGGCGGGTGCCCTGGTTACCAACCTAAGGCAGATCTATCACCGCCTGATCGAGGTGGTTCCCTATCTCACCGATGAGCAGGCCGGGGTGTTGTCCAATATCCAGGACTCCAGTCGGGTGGCGGACCGGGCCATCTCCATGATGAATA
>CAZQOY010000173.1:0-3017 GCA_964595095.1 uncultured bacterium
CTGTTCGTTATGGGTTCATAGGCTGTTGACTATAAAAATGGTCCCAAGCCAGGCTAGGGGCTTGAGGCTGGGGGCTTGGGGCTGGTAACTTGTGATATGTTACTGGTGGTTGGCGATTGATAACTGGTGATTCACCAATAAACAATTGAACAACTCAACAACTCAACAACTCAACAACTCAACAACTCAACAACTCCCATGGAAAATGACCGCATCGCCATCGTCGGCGGCGTCCGCACCCCCTTCGCCAAGGCCTTCACCGACCTGACCGACCTGAACGCCTCCGACCTGGCCAAGCTCACCACCCATGAGCTCATCCAGCGCCTGGACCTCCCCCCCGAGGCCATCGACGAGGTGATCTGGGGGGCGGTGCTGCCCACCATGACCAACCTGAACGTGGGCCGGGAGGTGGCCATCGCCCTGGGTCTGGATCACGCGCCCGGCTTCACCCTGGCCCGGCAGTGCGCCACCGGGATCCAGTCCATCACCAGCGCCGCGGAGCACATCATGGCCAACCATGCACAAGCCATTGTCGCCGGCGGCTCCGAGTCCATGTCCAACACGCCGGTAGTGTATAAGAAGCGGCTGATCACGGCCCTGCAGAAGGTGCAGAAGGCCCGCAGCTTTGGCCAGCGCCCTTCGGCTAAGCTCAGGCTCGCCTGTTGGGCTACGCCCAGAGGGGCAAGCCTGAAAGCTCTCCGCCAGGTGCGACTGCTGGATTTCATCCCGGTGCCGCCCGCTATCGAAGAGTCCAGCACGGGCCTCACCATGGGCCAGCACGCGGAGCTCATGGCCCAGCTCAATGGTATCAGCCGGGAGGCTCAGGATGAGTACGCCTGCATGTCTCACGTGCGGGCGGCCCGGGCCAGGAAGGAGGGCAAGGTCAACGGCGACCTGGTGCCCGTCTGGTTGCCGCCGGACAGGCCGGTATCGCTCCCACCCAAGCACGAGCGCTACTTCAGTGAGGACAACCTTATCCGGGAGGACGTGTCCCTGGAGAGGCTGGCCCAACTGCCGCCGGTATTTGACCGCCGCCACGGGTCCCTCACCGCGGGCAACTCCTCGGCGCTTACCGACGGGGCCAGTGCGGTTATGGTCATGAGCGAGAACCGGGCCGGGGAGCTGGGCCTGGAGCCGTGGGGCTTCATCAAGTCCTACGCCTACGTGGCCATCCCGCCCCGGCCGCAGCTGCTGCTGGGCCCGGCCTATGCCGTCCCGGCGGCCCTGGACCGGGCGGGGCTCACCCTGGCTGACGTGGACCTGTTCGAGATCCACGAGGCCTTCGCCGCCCAGGTGCTCTCGGTGGTGCAGAAGCTGGAGTCGGACGCTTTCGCCCGCGACGAGCTGGGCCGCAGCAAAGCGGTAGGCAAGGTGGACATGGACACCCTGAACGTCAACGGCGGCTCACTGGCCTACGGGCACCCCTTCGGCGCCACCGGCGGGCGGATCGTCATCAACCTGCTGCAGGAGCTAAGGCGGCGTGACCGGCAGCTGGGCTTGTTGACCATCTGCACCGCCAATGCCATGGGCGTGGCTATGGTGCTGGAGCGGGGGTGAGCAGAAGTGGCAGTGGCAGTAGCAGTTGGCAGGCATGGTCAGTTGCCAGTAGTCCGTTGTCCGTTGAAATCAGCATCCAGCACCCAGTATCGAGTATCCAGTATCCAGTATCCAGTATCGAGTGTCCAGCATCCAGCATCCAGCATCCAGCATCCAGCATCGAGTATCCAGTATCCAACGGCTTAACAGAATTGAATAAATGATACATTATGATATAGGGAACGACGCCATTGCGGTGGTGACCATCGACCACCCTGATGAACCCCTCAACATCCTCTCCTTCCAGGCCGTCCAGCGGCTGGGCGAAGTCCTGGACGAGCTGGCCGCAAAGGACGACCCCCGGCCGGTTGGTGTGGTTTTCATCAGCGGCAAGGCCGACAACTTCATCGTGGGGGTGGACATCAAGGACTTCCTGGGCTTTGAAAGCGTGGAGCAGGCCGCCGAGGCCAGCCGCCAGGGCCAGCACATCTTCGGCAAGATCGCCGGGCTGCCTTTTCCATCGGTAGCGGCTATCAACGGCACCTGCCTGGGGGGCGGGCTGGAGCTGGCCCTGAACTGCACCGGCCGTATCATCACCGACCATCCCAAAACGGCCCTGGGTCTGCCTGAAGTGAAGCTGGGCCTGCTGCCGGGGACCGGCGGGTCCCAGCACCTGCCCCGGCTGGTGGGGCTGTCAGCCGCCCTGGACATGATGCTTACCGGCAAGAACGTCTATCCCTATAAGGCCCGCAAGATCGGGCTGGCCGATGAGATTGTAAGCTCCGGCGTACTGCTTAAGGCGGCAAAAAAGCGGGTGCTGCAGCTGGTGCGTGGCGAAAGGCAGCCTGCCAGGCGAAAGCGTCCCCTGCTGACCCGCGCCCTGGATGGGCCTCTAAAGCTGCTGGTCTACCGGGCGGCCCGCAAGCAGCTAATGGGCCAGACCAGGGGAAATTACCCTGCCCCGCTGGAAATCCTTAAGGTGGTACGGAAGGGCCTGGGGAAGAGCCTGGCCCGGGGGCTGGAGCGGGAAGCGGGGGGCTTCGGCGGCCTGGCAGTGACCCCCGAGCACCGAGCCCTGACGCACGTATATTTTTCCAGCAGGGCCAGTAAAACGGCACTCAAAGCCGAGCCGCAAGCCGTGCGCCAGGTGAGCGTCCTGGGCGGTGGGCTGATGGGGGCCGGGATCGCCACCGTCTGCCTGGACAAGGGACTCACCGTGCGGCAGAAGGACCTGAGCTTCGACGCCCTGGCGGGTTCCAGGGCCTATATCCAGCGCTATTTCGATGGTCGGGTCAAAAAGCACATCATTCCCCGGCGCGATGCCGGCCTGACCCTGACCCACTACAGCGCCACTACTGACTACAGCGGTTTCCGACAGGCGCAGGTGATCATCGAGGCGGTCTTCGAGGACCTGCACCTGAAGCGGCGAGTAGTGGCCGAGCTGGAGGAGCTAGTCCCGCCGGAGACGGTCATCGCCACTA
>CAZQOY010000173.1:3027-5130 GCA_964595095.1 uncultured bacterium
CTGAGGGAGCCAGCCACCCGGAGCGCATCATCGGCATGCACTTCTTCTCACCGGTGGAGAAGATGCCCCTGCTGGAGATCATCACTTCGACCTCTACCGACGAGCAGACCCTGGCCACCGCCGTGGCGCTGGGCCGCAGACTGGGCAAGGCGGTGATCGCCGTAAAGGACAGCCCCGGCTTCTTCGTGAACCGCATCCTTACCCCCTACCTGAACGAGACCTTCAAGCTGCTGGATGACGGCATTGCGGTGGATGTCCTCGATGGATACGCCCGGCGCATCGGCTTCCCCGTGGGGCCGTGCAACCTGCTGGACGAGGTGGGCCTGGACGTGGCGGGCAAGGTCTCGGGCGTCATGGCGGCCTTCATCGGCGGGCGAATGGAGCTGACCAACCACAACCGGCGGTTCATGGAGGACAACCGCCTGGGCCGCAAGAACGGCCGGGGATTTTATTCCTATAATGGCGGCAAGCGGGGGAAGGTGGACGCAACGGTCTACCGGCTGTTCGACGATCCCAAGCGGCGGAACATCCCCTATGAGGAAGTGCGCCAGCGGCTGTTGGCAAGCGTCCTTAACGAAGCGGCCTACGTCCTGGATGAGGGCATCATTGACAGTGCCGCGGTGGGGGACACGGGTGCCATCTTCGGCTTCGGCTTCCCGCCGTTCCTGGGCGGGCCGTACTGGGCTATGGACCGGATCGGGCTACCTGCCTTTGTCGAACAGCTCCACCGTTTGGCCGAGCGCCACGGCAGCCGCTTCGCACCGGCGCCGGGATTGGTGAAGCGGGCCGAGGCGGGGGAGGGGTACCATGCTAGTGACGGAACCTTATAACCGAGGCATCAGCAATGGCTGAAAATCACCCCGACGCGCCCTTCAAGCTGCCCGAGGTTTACTTCACCGGGCACCTGGGCATCCAGACCGCCTCACCCGAGCCTGGTCGCACGGTGGTGACGCTGGATGTCCAGCCGGAACACCTGAACGTCGCCGGGGCGGTGCACGGCGGCTTGTTCATGACGCTGCTTGACACGCTCATGGGCCACGCCGTGTTCACCTGCCTGGGCAATCCCGCCGCCCGCTTTGCCACCAGCAGCATGACGACCCACTTCCTGGAGGCGGTGAGAGGAGGCACATTGACCGGCGAGGGGCGGGTGGTTAAAAGGGGCGACCTTTACGTGGCCGCCGAGGCTGAACTGCGGGACGGGGAGGGCCGGCTGGCGGCCACCGCCGAGGCAATCTTCACTATGCTGCGTACGGAAGGTTAAATTCCCGGTTGTGAACCCGTCCCCTGATCCAAGCATCCCTTACATTACCCGGCCCGCAGATCGTCTGGCCGAGGGCGAGGTCGAGGTGGCCAGGGCCGAGTCTGAGGCTGATGGCCGGGTCATGGCCTTCGTGACGGCCCTGTTTCGTGCCGCCCTGGATATTGGTTCCGACGCAGCCGCACCGCTCGAGCTATCGTCCCTGTCGCTGGAACGGCTCGGTCCGGTCCGGGGGCGCATCTACGGCCAGGCCTATATTGAGCGCCATGGCAACACCGTCCATTTCCTGCGGGTGCGGCTGCTGAACGAGCAGGGCGAGCCGGTCCTATCCGGCATGGCCACCTGCCACGTCAGCCGCGACCGGGAACGTATCACGTAGTAATAAGCTTGACCTGAGTGAAACCGAAGGGGGGTGGGTTCTTTTAAAGGGGCATCACGCAGTGAAGAGTATGCCCTGAGCGAAGCCGAAGGGGGATTAAACTATCGCCATCACGATTACGCTTGCCACCGGCATCACAAAATTGTCTTCCTGCAGCGGGGCAATCTCCACCGCAGTAGCGCTGATAGCGCCCAACACTCCGACCGGTAAGGCCACCAGATCAAGGGAAGCGTAGAGCGCCGCAAGCGTAAAGCAGGTCACGAAACAGGCGGCCGTGCCGCTCCAGGTCTTATCCAGGAATCCCCTGCCTCGTATAGTAATACCAATGCACCAGGCCAGCAGATCGCCGAAGACGACGAACATGATGGCCAGTGAAGCGATGCCGACCGGGAAAAACCACAGTACCAGCAGCGTGGCAAACAGAAAGATAACCATGGATGAGATCCGGGATTCCTCGGCTTTCCGG
>CAZQOY010000174.1:0-5129 GCA_964595095.1 uncultured bacterium
TCCCTGCCCATCGGTGACGCTCTTCGAAGAGCTCCACGGAGAGATCTCTGCCCGGCCGCCCAGCGTCTCCACGATGCGGCGTACCCGCACCAGGCCCAGGCCCAGGTGACCAGACTTGGTAGTAAAGAATGGTACCCACCAGTTCGAACCATCCGAATCGGCCAGCCCCGGACCGCGATCGCGGATGGCAATGGTAGCTTCCTTGCCGTCATGCCGCAGTTCAACCTGAATATCACCGTCAGCTGGCTGGGCCAGAGCCTCCACCGCGTTGTCCAATACCTGCTCCAGCGCCAGCCTGAGGAGCTCGGGATCGGTCACCACTTGCAACGTTTTTGAGCCCTCCACCAGGCCGATCAGATTCGGCGTCAGCGACCTGTTCGAAATGTATTCCGCCCGGAAGTGCTGCAGGAACGGGAATAAGTCCACTTTAATCCAGTGAGGCTCTACGGTCTCGTGAAAAACGGTCCCCAGGGCGGAGGCCAGCAGGCTCAGGCGCTCGATTCCGCTGCGAATGATATTGAGCTTATTGCTCTCCTGGGGAGCCAGATGCTGTACCTGCATCAGCAATTCGGCAAACCCCTGCATGGAGGTCAGGGGAGTGCGGATCTCATGGACCAGGGTGCCGGTAAGGTTCTTCAGTATCTGGTCCTCCACATCCCGCAAGTGATCCAGTTCCAGATCCTGGGCCACCAGCAGCAGCAAGCGGCCTTTCTCAATGGGATTATCCAGGTAGATGCAATCGTAGATGCCGGCGGAGCTGCCGTTTTTCTTCTTGATCTCGACAGCACCATGGCTGACAGCCTCATCAATACATTTCTGTATGAAACTCAGCGAATTGGAGGCAAGGACTTCCTTCAGAGAGACAGATTCTCCCAGGCCAAAATCTTTCTGGGCATCACTATTGGCAGATACCACCTCAAGGTATTGATTTATCACCAGGGACGCTTTGGATAATCCGCCTACCAGAGTGCCGATGAGATAGAGGGGAGCCAGGTTAGGCAGCGCCAGACCGGTGGGGACCGGCGTCGGTTCCCAGGTCTCTTCCCCTGGCATGAGCAGCTCCTGTTCCAGCCGGTGATACGCCGACTGGACTTCGGCGGCAGTCAGGCGAAATTGTTGGATGAGGTCGTCCAGTGAAGCTTGTTGATCGAGTTTATCAGCCATTGGTTTGCGGTTGTTCTCCTTCCTCGCCGGCCGTCTCCTGGGTATCCGGTTCTTCCTCACTGGTGGACTCGCCTGGCACAGGACTTATCTGCCGCTCGTAGCTGGCAATAGCGCCGGAATCTCCTCCCGGTACCTTGCCCGGATAGCCGGCATAGGGCGTGGACGGCGGGGCAACCTCTTCCATCCCGGCTTCCTCCCATCCCTCTTCCTCGGCCTCCGGAGAACGGACCAACTGCTCCAGACCGGCCCGCAGTTCCACAACAGCCTGCCTCAACTCCCGATTCTCCCGAATCAGGGCCAGCTCCCGCCGTGCCCGCTCAATACCCATAGACAGCTGCTCGATACGGAACGGCTTGACCAAGTACTCATAGGCCGGGTTCTTAAGTCCTTCAACAGCCACATTCAGGGTTGGATAGCCCGTCATAAGAATAACGATGAGGGCTGGAGCCTGCTGCCGCAGCACCCTGGCCAGCTCCGCCCCGTCCGTATCGGACATACCAAGGGCCACCAGGGCAGCGGCCACGGGATGATCGCGAAAGAGCTCCAGTGCCTCGGCTGAAGTTTCGGCAGTAAGGACCTCCCAGCCTCGGTCCTGGAGCTGGAGCCTGAGGGTTTTCAGTACTACCTTATCGTCATCGACAATGAGAATCGACTGCGGGGGACCAGGTTGCTGCTGCTGGGATTCCTCAACCATTCTCTTTCTTAGCGGTGAGTTGCTGATGCGTGAATTGCTGGATTTGCTCAACCAAGCGCGCCCAGACCATAGTTAAAAATTCCACTGTGTCCATGGTATTGTGAGGCCAGGCTGCCGAAGCATGAAACAGCTCCGCTACCCCTGCCGTCTTGACGCTGTCCAGCTCCGACTTGCGGAATTCTTCGGCCATAGCTATACAGGTTATCTCCGATTGTACCTGGTTGGCTCCGGGGAAAAACGCTAGAGCAGTATCGGCTGCCAGCCAGTGGAATTGGGCTTCGGGTTCATGCTTGAGGAGCATCTCGGAACAGAGCTGGTGAAAGGAAGCCATCTCTTCCGGAGCAGCCAACGCCCTGGGAGTAACAAACCGTAACAGGTTGACCCCTATGGGCCCATCAGAAGGTTCAGAATCGGCCACCTGCTGCCGGAGAATCCGCTGTGCTTCTGAGTACCAGGAAGTCTGGTCCTGAGGCTGCTTCCCGATTGACTGGAAAACCTGCGGTGCAAGCTGGATCGCGACAATTTGCAGGAGTCTGCTCTGATCTTCTGAAAGCGCCGCCACGCCCTCCTTAAGAAATATCGCCAGGAATCCCAGCAGGCTCTCATGGTAGCGAATAGGCACGAAAAATACACCATGGAGGGGCTCGTCTTTAGAAGACAATTCCTTCGGCAGCCAGGAAGCCTTATCCTTGATCTCCAGGAAAGTAGGTTCTTCCGAGGAGACCGTGGTTTCCAGGGATTCCCAGGAGCAGGCGGCTGCCCGCTTAGCCAGAGTCGATCCCTCGGGGAAATTAACCTTACCGACGGTGTAACGGTCCCCTTCATCCTTCAGCAATAGACAACTGTAGGTCATGCCTAACCCGATAGACAGAGTGTCCAGTACAAATTCCATGGTGAGCGCCCAGTCGTCGGTGTCGTAGAGCAAGCAAGTGACCTCATATAGTGTGGAAATGTCATCGAGCATCTTGCTGATGCGGAGCTGGAGGGCCTCGTTCTCGCGCTTCAGGCGCTGCGCCGATAGCGCCCGATCCACCACCTGGCCCAGCTCGCGCAGATCGAAAGGCTTACTAAGGTAGGAATAAACATCAAGGCTGATCGATTCGATAGCGGAATCCAGGGTGGCATAGCCCGTCAGGATAATCACCTGGGTGTCGGTGGCCTTGTCATAAACCGCCCTGGCCAGATCTATTCCGGATACACCGGGCATGCGCAGGTCGGTGATGACCAGGTCAAAATCATCATTTTGAATGGCCTCAAGTGCCTTGGTGGAGTCTACCATGCCCTCCACCTGGTAGCCACCATCACTCAGGTGCTGAGAAACGGCTTCTACGATAAATTTTTCATCATCAACCACTAGGATGGTCGCTGCCATGCTGCTCCTCCCAATAACCGTCCCTCAGATACGAGGCCGGGACCGTTCAGGGGAGATCCGCCTCTCGTATGCATAGATCCCCGTTTTCAAGTTCATTTTGCCATGACCTGATTTAGCGGCCCAAAGGCCAGCTTGTCCCCGGCCCTGAAGAATATCAGATTGTGCCGTTCCTTATCCATTTCGAGGGTCGCATCGCCTATACCTACGGAAACCATAGGGTAAATAGTATCATGGATTCGGATCGTCTCAGCCTCGTGCCACCCTTCGTCAGGAGCCTCAGGCTTGCTTTTAATCTCCGTATCCCTGGTACTGTGTTCGCGGTGTTGACCAAGCAGGACGCTTTCCTGTTTTTCCAGGTCAGCCAGCTGCTCCTCCTTATCCTCGGTCAGGGTTCCCATTCGCTCCTTCAAGATCCTGAGAAAAGCGAGGCGCTTTTGAATATGGGCCAGTTCCATGCGGTTATGCCGCTGATCATGGCGCAGTTGATACCGGGCCCGGGAGATATTTTGCGGCGCGGTATAACCGACCTTCATTTCCGTGGCTAGGCGACTCTCCGAACCAGCGTTGCGGACTTCAATTCTTTTTTCGGCAAAGATGGTGCCCCCCCGGACGAGACCTTCGTTGGTAGCGGCCGTTATGTAGCGTCCCGCGGTGATGACACTGTTGATCAGGTAGCGTTCAACCTCAACGTTCAACTTGGCCCCAGCGGTTGCATCCTGGATAAACCCGGCGACAATATTACGCCCCGCCAGTATTTTGGCCCGGCCCCCACCGAGGACACCGTTGCGTATAATGACGCTGCCCCGACGGGAATAGACATCTGCATCTTCAACATTGCCGCCGATAAAGATATCTCCCAGGGCTTCCACTCTGAACCCGGAACACACATCCTTCTCAATGTGCACCGAATTGTTGATTCTAATGTCACCCGTCTGGCCGTTTACACTCCCCTCGATATACTGAATATCCATTACCGACACATTATCGCCTGTCCAGGCGGCAATACCGGACCTGTCGGCGAGCAGGGCCAGCCCGTCTTTGGAGAGAGAAGTACCCTCACCCGCGGGCAGGGGAATATCACCGCCGGGCAGAGTGATAGCTTCACCAAATACATTGATCCCTGCTTCTCCTCCCTTGGCAGGCTGCTTGGACAGGATCGGCTGACCCCTTTCCACACGCGTAAACAGATGCAGATTGAGACCGGATTCGGCAATCTCTTCAGTAATATCTCGTGGTGATGTCTCGCCCCCGGAATTCTCGTGCCAGACCAGCCTGGGGCCGCCCCCTCCCACAGGCAGCTTCCCCCTGGCAAAAACCACCGGCTTACCCTTGATCTGCTTATGGATCAGCTCCTCCAGAGTACCGTCATTTATGCCGTATTTAACACCGGCATTTTCAATTGCGAGGTGCACCTGCTTGAGGGAGGGAAAGGCGGAAACCTCCTCAGGAACGAGGAGCGCCGCGGTATATCCCTCTTCCGGTATTCGAATCCGAATCGGCCCGTTCCCACCTGCGCTGTGTTCCTGATCTCCCAGCTGCTCGCTCATTACTCCTCACCACCATAATCAAAGCGAACCTCATGGGTTACGCCACATCCACAGGTCAACAGCAGTCCGACGATGGCGTCGCCTTCCTTGAGGGGCGTGATCTCCACACTCTCAGACTCCGGCTCCGGCTCCAGCGTTATATCGTGGGTGATCCTGACAGGCTCACTCCGGAGCACTTTGCGGCTCTTGACAACATGGCGATGACCTAACGCAGATGTGGCGCGCGCAGGCAGCGACCCCTCTTGCCAGCGGGTGAAGCCAATCTGCTGTGGGAGATTATGCTCCTCAAGGGTGGAACTGTCTTCCTCCTCAACGGGCGTCAGGTCTTCAGAAGACTGCTCCGGGGAATCGG